>NZ_JAVIIV010000003.1:0-475163 GCF_033977215.1 Mesorhizobium humile | reverse complement strand
ACGGCATGGATCCTCGGGTCTGCGCGCGTCGCTTCGCTCCTTGCTCCGCCCGTGGATGACGACCGCGATAGCGTCTCGGCCAATCGCCAAGGCATGGGATCTGCCCAACGCGCACCAGCCAATCGGTCAAAACTTCTGTGTTAAGGAACTAATTCTCGGCCTTGTCCGAGAGCTTGACGATTTCCCATTCCTTGCCGTTGACCTTGACGACCTCGCCGACCTTCTTGCCGAACAGGGCCACGGCCATCGGCGAGACATGGGAAATGCTGCCCTTCGACGGGTCGGCTTCGTCCTCGCCGACGATGCGCCAATGCACCTTCTTGCCGTCGTCGCCTTCCAGCGTAACACCCATGCCGAAGCGGACCACGTCGCTGCCTGGCTCCGGCACGGAAAGCTCGGCGTTCTCGCGCCGCGCGGTCCAGTAGCGTAGGTCGCGGGAGACCACCGCGATGCGCTCGCGGTCGCCCTTCCTCTCCGCCTTGCCCAGTATGTCGCGCAAGTCGGCGAGATTGTCCTCGATCATCGCAAGTCCGCGCTCCGTCACCAGATTGCGGTGCGTGCTAACTGGACGTTCGCCGACGCCGGCAATGGCGTTTTCGCTGTCTTCTTCGCGGGTGAAAGCTCTGCTCATGCGATGAACTTAGGCTTGGCGAGGCGACTGCACAAGCGGTTTGGAAATGAGCCCGCCTTGGCACGATTCCTGCGACAGACAGGGCGAAACGCCAGGACCTGTGCCGATGTTGAACAGACGAACGCTGCTTGCCCGGACCGCCGGCTTCGCCGCCGCCGGCCTCTTCGCCGGCAAGGCAGCGGCGAAATCGCTGCCGGGCATCGAAATGGCCGCCATGCGCGGCTCGATCAACGCCACGGAGATCGGCGTGCAGCCCGGCGCGGTCGACGACCAGAGCAAGGTCTTCGCCAAGATGCTGGCCGAGGCCAGCGATCGCGACCAGCCGGTGTTCCTGCCGCCCGGCACCTATCTCGTCTCGAACCTCAAGCTACCGGCCCGCATGCGGCTTTCGGGTGTGCCAGGCGCGACGCGCATCGTCTATGGCGGCAACGGCCACCTGATGATGGCCGAACAGGCCGAGCATATCGAGTTCAGCGGCCTGGTGTTCGACGGCGCCAACCGCTGGCTGGCCGATTACGCGCAAGGGCTGCTCGATCTGCGCCGCGTCTGCCATCTCGTCATCGACAATTGCCAGGTGACCGGCAGCGGCAAGAATGGGCTGGCGCTCGAGCATGCCGTCGGCCGCATCGGCCGGTGCGACATTTCCGGCGCGGCCGATGCCGGCATCTACTCCGTCGAGGCCGGCGGGCTGGAGATTTCCGGCAACAGCGTTTCGGACTGCGCCAATGGCGGCATCCTGGTGCATCGCTGGCAGGCGGCGGAGGACGGCACCATCGTCAGCGGCAACCGCGTGCAGCGCATCGGCGCGCGCAGCGGCGGTACCGGCCAGAATGGCAACGGCATCAACGCTTTCCGCGCCGGCAACGTTATCATCTCGGGCAACGTCGTTTCCGACTGCGCCTTCACTGCGATCCGCGCCAACAGCGCGAGCAATCTGCAGATTACCGGCAACACCTGCTCGCGCTCGGGCGAGACCGGGATCTATTCGGAATTCTCCTTCGAAGGCGCGATCCTCAGCAACAATCTGGTCGACGGCGCCGCTAACGGCATCTCGATCGTCAACTTCAACGAAGGCGGCCGCATGGCGGTCTGCTCGAACAACATCGTGCGCAACCTTTCGACCAGCGGTCCCTACACCGCGGACCCGCCCGGCTTTGGCGTCGGCATCAGCGCCGAGGCCGACACGACGGTCTCGGGCAATGTCGTCGAGAACGCGCCGCTCTACGGCATGCAGCTCGGCTGGGGCCCCTATCTGCGCAATGTCGTGGCGACCGGAAACATCATCCGCCAGGCCGGCACCGGCATCGTCGTTTCGGTCGTCGAAGGTTCCGGCACCGCGGTCATCTCGGACAACGTCATCGACGGCGCGAAAAACGGCGCCATCATCGGCCAGCGCTGGGCCGATCCGGTGACCGGCGATCTATCGCGGTCAACTGATACCGGCTATGCGCATCTCACTGTGGAGCGCAACAAGGTCAGTTAGGCCGCAGCGACGATGATGTGCGCCTGGATCTTGGCGGCAATTTCGCCACGGCCGTGCCTGTCGGCGATCATGGATTCGGCGTAGTCGGTCGCGGACGCCAATCGTCCCGGCTCCCTCGCCTCGATCTCGTTGCGAAGCAGGGTGCCCTGGCAGTAGGCGACCGCGGGAACGCGCGGCGAGGATGCGCGGCTCTGCTCGGCTATGGTGTCGATCGCCACGTCGGAGAAACCCGCGGCAGCCAGATCGTTACGGATCAGCGCCTTGTCGTGGTAGCCGTGCGGCGTACGCGCCAGGAAGCGCGGCGGATCGTGCGGAAAGATCCTGGCGAGAGCATTCGTCACGTCGTTGGCGAAGATATTCTCCTCGATGCGATCCCAGACACTGAACAGAAAATGTCCGCCGGGCTTCAGAACCCGCCTTGCCTCGCGATAGGCAGCGACGCGGTCGGGAAAGAACATGGCGCCGAACTGACAGCAGACGAGGTCGAAGGCCGCATCGTCGAAAGGCAGCTTCAGGGCATCCGCCTGGCGCCAAGCAATGCGGCTGTCGGGCCCCTGGCGCGAGGCCGCATAGTCGAGCATCGGCTGGTTGAGGTCGGTTACGGTGTAGCTGGCGCCAGGCGAGAGTTTCGACGCCAGGGCGCGGGTGACGGCCCCGGTGCCCGCGGCAGTTTCCAAAACAGCCAAGGGTGAGAAGGACGCCGCACGGCACGCGGTCTCGGCGGCATAGGCCTCGAAAATCAGCGGCACCATATGGCGATCGTAATTTTCCGGGATCGACCCGGCAAACACCTTGTCCGCTTCCAGCATGGCTACCCACCCGTCCGTTCGATGGTAGGGAGACTAGCACATAATTTTTTGTCTTGAGTTCACCCACGCGGCAGATGCGCGTCGGAAGTCGGCGTACTAGTTGAGCGCCGCCGTCGGCCGCAGCAAGCCGACCTTGGCGCCGATGCGGCTTTCGATTGCGGGATGGGCGAGTTCGGTAAGCTTTGCCGCAACCGCATCGTCGCCGCGCAGCAACTTTGCCAGCACCGCGGCGATCATCACCTCTGCCGCCCTGCCGGCGCCGTCATCGCATTTCAAGGCGATGCCGAGGCCAAGTTCGGGCAATGCCGCGCAATAGACGCCTTCGGCGCCGGTCTTGACGAAGATGCGGCCGGGAGCGGCCTGCATCAGCGCGACATCGGCCTTGCCGGTGCCGGCGACCAGGAACGGCTCGGCCATGCAAGCCGAGAGCAGCCGCTTCGCGGCCTTGGCGCGCTCGGGGGCAAAGCCCCTGCCCGTCGCCATGCGGGCAAAGCCTCGGGCGAAGCTCTTCAGCGGCACGGCGTAGGTCGGGATCGAGCAGCCGTCTATGCCGCTGTTGTCGACGCCGTGCGCCGTGCCGGTCACGGCTTGCATCGCGTCACGCACCATCTCCTGCTGCGCATGACCCGCCTTGACATAGCCAGCGTGCGCGATGCCGGCGTGGACGCAGGTGCAAAGGAAGCCAGAATGCTTGCCGGAGCAATTGTTGTGCAAAGCGTTGGGAACGCCGCCGGCGCGGGCGAGCGCAATGGTGGCATCGTGGCTCGAGGGCCAATGCGCGCCGCATTCGAGCGCGGTCTTGTCGAGGCCGGCCTTGGCGAGCATCGCCGTCGCCAGTTCGACATGGGCGGGCTCGCCCGAATGCGAGGCGCAGGCCAGCGCAAGTTCGCGGTCGCCGAAACCATAGGCGTCGGCAGCACCCGATTCGACCAGCGGCAAGGCCTGGATGGCTTTGACCGCGGAGCGCGGGACGACCGGGCGGTCCGTGTCGCCGATCTCCCAGACGGCCTTGCCGTCGGCGTCGACGACGCAAACCGGGCCGCGGTGCGCGCTTTCCACCACCGCGCCGCGCGTGACTTCGACCAGAACCGGATTTGTCATATTGCCTCCCGCGCGCGCCCAGAGGGCGCGCCTTAATGCGGGCCGCTTCTATCTGATCCGGTCGAGGATGGAAACGTAGTTGGCGACCGCCGCGCCGCCCATGTTGAAGATACCACCGAGCTTGGCCCCCGGCACCTGGATGCCGCCGGCTTCGCCGGTCAGTTGCATGGCGGTCAGCACATGCATCGACACGCCGGTGGCGCCGATCGGGTGGCCCTTGGCCTTCAGGCCGCCGGATGGGTTGACCGGCAGGCGACCGTCCTTGGCCGTCGTGCCGTCCAGCGCCAGCTTGGCACCCTCGCCGGGCTTGGCCAGACCCATCGCCTCATATTCGATCAATTCGGCGATGGTGAAGCAGTCATGCGTCTCGACGAAGGAGAGGTCGTCGAGCGTGACGCCGGCCTTCTTCAGCGCTTGCTCCCAGGCGCGCTCGCACCCCTCGAAGGAGAGGATATCGCGCTTGGACATCGGCAGGAAGTCCTGCACATGCTCATTGGCGCGGAAGGTCACGGCACGGCGCATCCTCAGCGCCGTCGCGGTGTCGGTGAGCACCAGCGCCGCGGCGCCGTCCGAGACCAGCGAGCAATCTGTGCGCTTCAGCGGACCGGCGACGAACGGATTCTTCTCGCTTTCCTGGCGGCAGAATTCGTAGCCGAAATCCTTGCGCATCTGCGCGTAGGGATTTTCGACGCCATTCCGGTGGTTCTTGGCCGCGATCATGGCCAGCGCATCCGACTGGTCGCCATAGCGTTGGAAATAGGCCTGCGCGATCTTGCCGAAGACGCCGGCGAAGCCTGCCGGCGTGTCGCCGTCTTCCGGCAGGTAGGATGCCTTGAGCAGGTTCTTGCCGATCTCGGGACCGGGCGTCGTCGTCATCTGCTCGGCGCCGACCACCAGCACGATGCGGGCGGCGTTGGCGTCGATGGCGCGGATGCCTTGCCGCACCGCTGCCGAGCCGGTGGCGCAGGCGTTCTCGACGCGCGTCGCCGGCTTGAAGCGCAGCCGGTCGTCGGCCTGCAGCACAAGGCTCGCGGTGAAATCCTGCGGCGAGAAGCCGGCGTTGAAATGGCCAAGCACGATCTCGTCGACATCGTCGGGGCCGATGCCGGCATGGTCGAGCGCCTCGACGGCAACCTTGGTGATCAGGCCCTCCAGCGTCTCGCCTTCGAGCTTGCCGAAGCGCGAATGCGCCCAGCCGACGATGCATGCGGTCATAACAGCCTCCATTTGCCGCCGAGCCTAGCGTATGCCGATCTTCAGGTGATGCCGGCCTGCGAATGTCGATTTCCTGCGCTTCCGGTGCTCACGTACTTAAGTACGCTCCGCTCCGGTTCTCGGAGATCGCCACTCTCGGCGCGGCCTGACCTGAACCTCAACACACGCTAGCACGTCTTGGTCGCGGCTCGCGATTCAATATTGTTCAATAGTGAACCGTTTTCCAGCCCAAGGCATGGGCCAGAACGACATGATCGGTTGATCCCAGCGTCGGTTTTTTATTGATTGACGCGTCAATAAAAAATAATCTCGCTGCGAACCGGATACCAAAATGCCAAAAATCGGAATGGAGCCAGTGCGCCGCAAGGCGCTGATCGACGCGACGATCTCGGCGATCGGCGAGCGCGGATCGCTGGATGTGACGATGTCGGAGATCGCGGGCCGCGCCGGCGTGTCGTCGGCGCTGGCGCATCACTATTTCGGCGCCAAGGACGAGCTGCTGTTCGCGACGATGCGCCATATCCTCGCCGAACTCAACACCGACACAAGGCGCGCGTTCAGCCTTGCCGCGACGCCGCGCCAGCGCGTTTCGGCCGTCGTCGCCGTCAGCTTTTCCGACGACCAGTTCCAGCCCCAGATCATCGCCGCCTGGCTCGCCTTCTATGTCGAGGCGCAGAAATCGACCGAGCTGCGGCGACTGCTGCGCATCTATGCGCGGCGGCTGCATTCGAACCTGATGAGCGGGCTGACCGGCATCCTGCCCCGGACCGAGGCCGACCGCGTGGCGGAAGCGACCGCGGCGCTGATCGACGGGCTCTATATCCGCCGCGCGCTGAAGGACGGCGTGCCGGACGCGCGGACCGCGATCGCGCTCGTGGAAGACTATCTCGAAACCAAGCTCAACGGACGGAGCCTGCCTTGACCACCCGGCGACCCAATTTCCTGATCGTCATGGTCGATCAGCTCAACGGCACGCTCTTCCCGGACGGTCCGGCCGAGTTCCTGCATGCGCCGCATCTGAAGGCGCTGGCCGCGCGCTCGGCGCGCTTCGCCAACAACTACACCGCTTCGCCTCTCTGCGCCCCGGGCCGCGCCTCGTTCATGAGCGGGCAACTGCCGTCACGCACGGGTGTCTATGACAACGCGGCCGAGTTCGCCTCGTCGATCCCGACCTTCGCCCATCACCTGCGCGGCGCCGGCTATTACACCTGCCTGTCGGGCAAGATGCATTTCGTCGGACCGGACCAATTGCATGGTTTCGAGGAACGGCTGACCACCGACATCTATCCAGCCGATTTTGGCTGGACGCCGGACTATCGCAAGCCCGGTGAGCGCATCGACTGGTGGTACCACAATCTGGGTTCGGTCACCGGCGCCGGCGTCGCCGAGACCACCAACCAGATGGAATATGATGACGAAGTCGTGTTCCTGGCGACGCAAAAGCTTTACCAGCTGTCGCGCGAGCAGGACGATGCGGACCGCCGACCCTGGTGCCTTACCGTTTCGCTGTCGCATCCGCACGACCCCTATGTGGCGCGCAAGCAGTATTGGGATCTTTACGAGAACTGCCAGGCGCTCGATCCGGAAACGCCGTTCATCCCGTATGATGAGCAGGATACGCATTCGCAGCGGCTCTACCGCGCCAGCGATTATGCGTCCTTCGATATTACCGATGAACAGGTACGCCGTTCGCGGCGCGGTTACTTCGCCAACATCTCCTATGTCGACGACAAGCTCGGCGAGCTTCTGGACGTTTTAAAGCGCACCCGCATGCTCGATGATACCATCATTCTGTTCTGCTCGGATCACGGTGACATGCTGGGCGAGCGTGGCCTGTGGTTCAAGATGAGCTTCTTCGAGGGCTCGGCGCGTGTGCCGCTGATGATCGCCGGCAGGGGCGTGCCGGCCGGGCCGATCGAGGCGCCGGTTTCCAATCTCGACGTGACGCCGACGCTCTGCGACCTCGCCGGCATCGACATTGCCGCGATCGAACCGTGGACGGACGGCCAGTCGCTGCTGCCGCTGCTCGACGGCAAGGCACGCACCGCACCGGTGCTGATCGAGTATGCCGCGGAAGGCTCTAACGCTCCGCTGGTCGCGATCCGCGACGGCAAATACAAGTTCGTCCATTGCGAGCTCGACGCCCCGCAGTTGTTCGATCTCGCAGCCGATCCGCTCGAACGCGACAACCTGGCCGACGATCCGGCGAACGCCGCCCTGGTCGCTGCGTTCATGGAAAAGGTCAGAGCCCGCTGGGACATGGCCGCTTTCGACGCGGCGGTCCGCGAAAGCCAGGCGCGCCGCTGGGTCGTCTATCCGGCGCTGCGCAACGGCGCCTATTACCCGTGGGATTTCCAGCCGCTGCAGAAGGCGTCGGAACGCTACATGCGCAATCACATGAACCTCGACAATCTCGAAGAGAGCAAACGGTATCCGAGAGGCGAATGATGGCAGACATTCTTGTCCCTACGCTTGATCATCTGAAGCAAGCCTATGCCGTCACCTCGACGGCCACGCAGGTGACGCCGCTGCTGGAGTCGGCGGCGTTGACCAAGGAGACCGGCGCGGCGCGTGTCTTCGTCAAGCCGGAGTCGCTGCAATGGGCCGGCTCCTTCAAGGTGCGCGGCGCCTATTGGCGGCTGAACCAGCTGTCGCCGGATGAGGCGAGAAAGGGCGTGGTGGCCTATTCCTCCGGCAATTTCGCGCAAGGGTTGGCGGCCGCAGGCCAGGCTCTGGGCATTCCGGTCACCATCGTCATGCCGATCGACGCGCCTGCCGCCAAGCGCGACGCGACGGCCGGTTATGGCGCGCGGGTGGTGCTGACCGATCATGGCGACCGCGCCCGCGAGGAGGTCGCCGCCGCGAAAGCGCGGGAGATCGCCGAGACCGAGCACCTCACCTTGCTGCATCCCTTCGACGATCCGGAGATCGTCGCCGGCCAGGCCGGCGCCGGACTGGAAGCACTCGACCAACTGGCAATGAAGAAGGCGCATGCCGACCTGGTGTTCTGCTCGGTCGGCGGCGGCGGACTGATCGGCGGCGTCTCGCTCGCCTTCCACTATGTGTCGCCGAAGACCGAAATCATCGCGGTCGAGCCGGAGGGGTTCAACGGCATGGGCTCATCGCTGGCGCATGGCGCGATCGAGACGATGCCGATCGGGCCGAAATCGATCTGCGATGGGCTGATGGCGCGCAAGCCCGGCGACGCGCCCTTCGCGGCGGTGAGTGCCGCCGGCGTGCGCGGCGTCACCGTCGACGATGCCTCGGTGCGACGCGCGATGAAGATCGCCTTCGAGCGGATGAAGCTGGTGCTCGAGCCGTCGGGCGCGGCCTCGCTGGCGGCGCTGCTCGGCGGCAAGGTGGATGTGAAGGGCAAGACTGTCCTTGTGGTAGCAACCGGCGGCAATGTCTCGCTCGCCGATTTTATGGCGCATATGAACAATGCTTGAAATTGATCGAAACGCCACGACGCGGAGGGACCATGTCTAATAGCGATGCCAGGGTCGAAGTCTTCGTCTTTTCGTCGGATAGCATAACCAACATCTGGGCTGGCTATGGCGCTAGGACGTGGGCTGTCCGAGCCGGTGATTCATCGGCAACTAAAGCCAAAATAACAAAGTCAGCCCGCTTTGCTCCGGGATCATTTGGGCTGCTTTATTGCAAGCCATGGAAGGCTTTCACTGTACCTTTCGTTTCGATCACTGCTCCAGACACTCAACGCAGCGAGAGAGAGATTTGGCACGATGAATGGATCTTGCCCTTCACTTTCGCTCCGCTTTCCGGCCCGACGGGCAGGCTTATGGGTGATGAACTCTATGATCTGTTGGAAGGCGTGGGAAACAACTTCTCGAACTATCTAAGCGTCCAAGGCAACTTCGATTTTCAACCTTCTTCGATCTTGAGGAAGGATTGGGAACTTATCATCCGGAAATTATCATCAGATGCTTGAAGCGGATTTCGTCATCATCGGTTCCGGCTCCGCCGGCTCGGCCCTGGCCTACCGGCTGTCGGAAGACGGCAAGAATTCGGTTATCGTCATCGAGTTCGGCGGCACCGATATGGGGCCGCTGATCCAGATGCCGTCGGCGCTGTCGATCCCGCTCAACATGAGCCTCTACGACTGGGGTTTCGCCAGCGAACCGGAGCCGCATCTCGGCGGACGCGTGCTTGCCACCCCGCGCGGCAAAGTGATCGGCGGCTCCTCCTCGATCAACGGCATGGTCTATGTGCGTGGTCATGCGCATGATTTCGACCACTGGGCCGAACAGGGCGCCGCCGGCTGGGGCTTCGCCGACGTGCTCCCCTATTTCAAGCGCATGGAGGATTCCGACGGCGGCGAGGACGGCTGGCGGGGCAGAAGCGGACCATTGCATGTGCAGCGCGGCTCGCGGAAAAATCCGCTCTACGGCGCCTTTGTCGAGGCGGGCCGCCAGGCCGGTTTCGAGCTCACCGACGATTATAACGGCTCGAAGCAGGAAGGTTTTGGGCCGATGGAGCAGACCATTCTGGGTGGCCGCCGCTGGTCGGCTGCGAATGCCTATCTGAGGCCGGCTCTCAAACGCAAGAATGTTAGCCTGCTCAAGGGTTTCGCGCGGCGCGTGGTGATCGAGAATCAACGAGCCGTCGGCGTCGAGATTGAAGCTAACAAAGAGATTCAGGTCGTTAAGGCGCGGCGTGAGGTGATCGTCGCGGCGTCGTCGATCAATTCACCGAAAATCCTGATGCTGTCCGGCATCGGCCCGGGCGCGCATCTGCAGGAGAACGGCATAAAGGTGATCGCCGACCGGCCGGGCGTCGGCGCCAATCTGCAGGATCATCTGGAACTCTACATCCAGCAGGAAGCGACCAAGCCGATCACGCTGAACTCTGTGCTCAATCCTTTCTCCAAGGCATTGATCGGCGCGCAGTGGCTGTTCTTCAAGACCGGGCTTGGTGCCACCAATCATTTCGAGGCGGCGGCCTTCGTGCGCTCTGCTGCCGGCGTCGACTACCCCGATATCCAGTATCATTTCATCCCGGCGGCGGTGCGCTATGACGGCAAGGCGGCGGCGAAGTCGCATGGCTTCCAGGCGCATGTCGGGCCGATGCGCTCCAAGTCGCGCGGCTCGGTGACGCTGCGCTCGCCCGACGCCCGCGCCAAGCCAGTGATCCGCTTCAACTACATGTCGCACCCCGACGACTGGAGCGAGTTCCGCCACTGCATCCGGCTGACGCGCGAGATCTTCGGCCAGAAGGCGTTCGACGGCTTTCGCGGCAAAGAGATTTCGCCGGGCAGCCATGTGCAGACCGACGACGAGCTCGACGCCTTCATCCGCGACCATGCCGAAAGCGCCTATCACCCCTGCGGCACCTGCAGGATGGGTCGCGCCGACGATCTCACAGCCGTCGTCGATCCCGAATGCCGGGTGATCGGCGTCGAAGGCTTGCGCGTCGCCGACTCCTCGATCTTCCCGCGGGTGACCAACGGCAATCTCAACGCGCCGTCGATCATGACCGGCGAGAAGGCCTCCGACCACATCCTGGGCCGCACGCCGCTGGCGCCATCCAACCAGGAACCGTGGATCAATCCGCGCTGGCAGGTGGCGGACCGATAGGGCATTGTCGGGCGGGTGCCCTCCCCGCCCAGCGACCAGGAATGGAGAAAAAGCCATGCGCGCCCAGCCGACAGCATCGCACTACGTCAATGGCCGCTACATCGAGGATGAAGGCGGCGCGCCACTGCCCGTGATCTATCCGGCGACGGGCGAGACCATAGCGACGCTGCATTCGGCGACGCCCAATGTGCTGGAGCTGGCAATCGAGGCAGCCCGCGCCGCCCAGCCGGCCTGGGCGCGGCTGAAGCCGGTCGAACGCGGCCGCATCCTGCGCCGCGCCGCCGACATCCTGCGGGCGCGCAATGGCGATCTGGCGCGGATCGAGACGCTCGACACCGGCAAGGCGATCCAGGAGACGCTGGTGGCGGATGCGCCTTCAGCCGCCGATTGCCTGGAATATTTCGCCGGAGCGGTCGCCACATTCAACGGCGAGATGATCGATCTCGGCGGACCCTTCGCCTATACGAGGCGCGAGCCGCTCGGCGTCTGCGTCGGCATCGGCGCCTGGAACTATCCGATCCAGATCGCCGGCTGGAAGTCGGCGCCGGCTTTGGCCATGGGCAACGCCATGGTGTTCAAGCCCTCGGAGAACACCCCTCTGTCGGCGCTGGCGCTGGCCGAGATCTACTCGGAGGCCGGCCTGCCCGACGGGCTGTTCAACGTCGTGCAGGGCTATGGCGATGTCGGTGCCGGCCTCGTCGGGCATGACGTCGTCGCCAAGGTCTCGGTGACCGGCTCGGTGCCGACCGGCCGCAAGGTGCTATCGCTCGCCGGCTCGAAGATGAAGCACGCGACGATGGAGCTCGGCGGCAAGTCGCCGCTGATCGTCTTCGACGACGCCAATCTCGAGAACGCCATAGGCGGCGCCATGCTCGGCAACTTCTACTCCAGCGGCCAGATCTGCTCGAACGGCACGCGCGTCTTCGTGCAGAAGGGCCTGCATGACCGCTTCGTCGAGCGGCTGGTCGAGCGCACCAAGAAGATCCGCATCGGCGATCCGCTCGATCCGGAAACGCAGATGGGCCCGCTGGTCAACAAGGCGCAGCAAGACAAGGTCATATCCTACATCGAAGCCGGCAAGCAGGAGGGTGCGACGCTCGCCTGCGGCGGAAGCGTGCCGTCACTGCAGGGTTTCGAGGGCGGTTTCTTTGTCGAGCCGACGGTGTTCACCGGCGTCACCGACACCATGCGCATCGCGCGTGAAGAGATTTTCGGGCCGGTGATGAGCATCTTGAAATTCGACAGCGAGGACGAGGTGATCGAGCGCGCCAACGATACCGAGTTCGGGCTGGCGGCGGGCGTGTTCACGCGCGACCTGCCGCGTGCGCATCGGGTGATCGCCGAGCTGCAGGCCGGCACCTGCTGGATCAACGCCTACAATCTCACGCCTGTCGAAATGCCCTTCGGCGGCGTCAAGCAGTCCGGCATCGGGCGGGAAAATTCGCTGGCGGCGCTGGCGCACTACTCGCAGCTGAAGGCGGTCTATGTGGAGACGGGAGACGTGGCGGCGCCTTATTGACCTGGCAAACGGCTTTGGTCAGCCTATCATAAATTGATAAGAATGGATAATCCAAAGGATGATGCCATGCCTGCCAGCTACAATATCGGCTCCCGTTATGAGGCATTCGTACGCGAGCTTGTCGAGAGTGGCCGCTACGCGAGCGCCAGCGAAGTGGTACGCGACAGCTTGCTTGAGGAACGCGAGGAGCAGCGGCAGGTGAAACTTGCTGCATTGCGTGAAGATATCCGTAAGGGGAAGGAAAGCGGGCCTGGCATTCCAGCGTCGGAGGTTCTTGACCGGCTGGAGGCGAAATACCGCGACAAAAGCCACACCTAGAGCAATTCCAGGAAAAGTGTGAGCGGTTTTCCGTACGGAATTGCGTAAAAACAAAGAGATAGAGCGGTTCGCCGTTTCTATGAAACGGTGAAACGCTCTAATGGCAGTCACCTTCTCACCCGCCGCCGCCAGAGATGTCGAGGAAATTGGCGACTACATCCATAGCGAAAACCCAGCGGCTGCCCGACGCTTTGTAGCGGCGCTCAGAGCGCGGTGCGATCGCATCGCCAACGCACCACGTGGGGCGCGCCTCGATACTCGTTGTCACCAGACCTACGATCTGTCCCGTTTCAGCACTATGTAATCTTCTATGTGGCTGAAGGGGACGATGTGCGAATTGAACGAGTCGTGCACGGCGCTCGCGATATCGATGCTATTTTCGATGCTATTTTCGATGTGGACGACGACGCGTAGCCGCTGGCGTCAACCTTCACTCCTTCTGTGCCGTCCCGTCCAGATACTGCGTCAGCGCACAGACCAGGTGATAGAAAATGCTCGCCGGCACTTCGGTCGCCAGTGAGCGGCCGCGTTCGTCGATGCGGTCGATCCAGAGGCCGAGCGGCGCCGGGTCTATGTGCCAGCGGAACAGGCGACCGACGCGCGCCTCGATCTCGGGCTTGAGGTCCGGCCCGCCCGAGCCGTCGAGCGCGATCGCCGCCTTGATCGCCTCGGCCTGCGGCCAGCTTCGCGAGACCGTGTCGAGCGGCAGGCCCTGGCGCGAGACGGCGCCGTAGGCAAGGCCGGTAGCGCGGTTGAGGCCGTTGGCAATGGCTGAGGCATAGAGTTTACGGGCAAAGGCTGTGAGCTCGCTCTGGCCGCTGCGGGCGGCGAAATCGACCAGCAGCGAGGCCCATTCGAAATGATGGCCGGGCTCGGTCCAGTTGGCCTTTCCGTTCGCCGCCGGCCTCCAGCCTTCGTCGAAATATTCGCCGAGCGTCCAGCTCTCGGCATCGAAGAAATGGCTGCGGAAAAGGTCGATGATGCGCGCCGCGCGCCGCAGATAGGCGCGCTCGCCGGTCGCCTGATGCCAGGCGAGAAAAGCCTCCAGAAAATGCATATGCGGGTTGGAGCGCCGCTCGTCCGCGCCGTCGGAGGTTTCCAGAAAGCCGGTCATGCGGCTGTCTTCGAGATGCGCGTCGAGGAAGGCAAACGTCTCCTCGCCGAGCCGCAGCGCGTCGGGATGGCCCGACATGTGGGCGTGGGCGAGCGCCAGAAGCACGCAGGAATGGTCATAGGCGTCCTCAACCGGATCGGCGACCGAACCGTCGATGTTGAGCGTGCGCACCCAGCCGCCACGCTCGGTACGGCCCTGACCGGCCATAAAGTCGATGCCGTGCGCGATCAGCCGGTCGGCCGGCCCATCCCAGCCTCGCTCCTTGGCGACCGCGAAGGCATAGACCTGACGCGCCTGCGTGCGCATGCGCTTGGGTTTCATCAGCGGCGCGGCGTCGAAGCCCAGCGCCTCATGAAAACCGCCATGGCGCTCGTCGACGCCAAGGGTCGACCATAGCGGCAGCGTCTCGTCGAACAGCCAGTGGCGCACGCGCCGCCGCCAGGCGCCGCTCTCGATGACGCGGTCATGCGCCGGCGTGAACCTGGTCTCCAGCCGGCCGGATTTCTCCAACTGCTCGACAATCTTCTTGACGTGCTGGCTGTGGCTGACCGGCGCGACGAACGTGGCGTCGGCGGTGGAGACGACGGCCACGTCCTTCATGCCGATGGCCGAGAGCAGCCGCCCATCGCTGCGGATGTAGGAGTTCTCGCAATCGATGGCGACGACGTCTCCGACGATGACGTTGCCGTCCTTGTCGGACGGGCCGACGTCGAGCAGCGATTGCCAGGAGCCGAGATCGTTCCAGCGGAAGCCGGCGGGCACCATGGCGATGTCCTTCGCGCGTTCCATGATGGCGTAGTCGATCGAGGTCGACGGGATCGCGGAATAAAGTTCCAGCGGCATATAAAGGCCGGACAGATCGCTGGTCGCAGCCTTGTAGGCGGCTTCCGTCGCCTGCCAGATTTGCGGTTCATGGGCCGCGAAGGCGTCGCGCATGGCGCCGGCGCGGAACAGGAAGATGCCGGTGTTCCAGTAGAAGCTGCCGGTGTCGAGATAGGCTTGCGCGGTGGCGAGATCCGGCTTCTCGACGAAGCGCGACACGTCGAAGACACCGTCCTTGCCGGCCCCGACCTCGATATAGCCATAGCCGGTCTCGGGCTGTGTCGGCTTGAGGCCGAACACCACGAGCCGGCCGGCATTAGCCGCCGCCGCGCCCGCCTCGATGCTTTGCCAGAACTGGCGAGGCGTCGATATCTCGTGATCCGACGGCACCACCAGCACCAGCTCGTCGCCATATTCGGAGAGCGTGCGCAGGCTGGCCAGCGCCACGGCGGCCGCCGTGTTGCGGCCCGTCGGCTCGAACAGCGGTCCGCCGCCGGCAAGATCGAGACCGGCAAGGTCGGCATGGACGCGCTCGGCGTGACGCTCCGCCGCGATCAGGAAGATCGGCGTCTCACCGTCGGGCCGCGCCGCCAGCCGGCGCAAGGTCTTGGCCAGCATCGAGCCATCGCCCGAGAAGTCGTGGAACTGCTTGGGGTTGTCCTCGCGCGACAACGGCCACAGCCGCGATCCGACGCCGCCGCTCATGACAAAACTGACGATGCGCTGGCTCATGAACGACCTTGTCAAAAAGTCCGGCTCCGACGGCCTGGACTTACGACAAAAGCCTTTAAGCCCACCTTTACCCGACAGCCAAATCCTATGCCATTCAGGCAAGCTTCGCGAAAGAAGGGAAATGCGACAGAAGTGCTGTCATTGGCGCTTGCAGGATCGGAACGTGGCAGCTATAAGCCCGCGGTCTGGTCACGGAGTGTAGCGCAGTCTGGTAGCGCACCTCGTTCGGGACGAGGGGGTCGCAGGTTCAAATCCTGCCACTCCGACCAGAAAAAACAAGCACTTGGCTTTTCCCGAAATCGCTATCCGTCTCAAAGCAGGACCGCGGTCAAGCGTCGCCATAACTCGTGGGCAGATGGCGCTGCAGTTCCATCGCGTCGTGGAGAACGCGACCAATTCCGATGACCTGGGAGGTCATCCGGTAGAGTAGGAAATGGCGCGGTCGCAAGACAATGCCATGTTCGGTCCGCGCGTGGGCCCGACTATGGCGCAGGTGGTAACTGCGGATATTGTTTCCCAGCTCCGCGCGGGCGATGCTGCCACCTCGTTGGGGATCAGCGACAATGTCGCGCAGGGCCACGATCAGCAGCCGCTCGTAACGGGCACGCGCGATCTCGCCGAAATAGACTTCCGCGTGGGCGAGTATCTGGACGATGTCTTCCTGCGCGGCCGCCGAAAGCCGATATAGGACCATGGCCTTACAAGCCGGCTTTTTTCGCGCGCAAGCTTGCCTGTTGTCCTAGGCCACTCATAAATTCTTCGAGGTCGTCTTCAGTAACATCCTCGAAACGACCTTGCTCAATGTCGTGGAAGCCAATGGCGGCCGCCTCCTTGAGTGCGGCTAGCTTCGCGGCTTCCCTCGCCTCGCGCTGCTCGATCAGCCGCAAGCCATCACGCAACACCTCGCTGGCGTTCTGATAGCGCCCGGTTTTCACCAAACGGTCGATCACTTCCTCAAGGTGTTCCGTTAGGACAACATTGCGTGTCGGCATCGCGATATCCGCTCCAATTCAGCCAGCATAATACAGGGCATGGCATATTATGCCAATGAGCGTTGTGGTCGTCACCGTCGCTTGGGAGGATGGCTAGGCTGAGGAAACAGGAATCGCGCAACAATGCTCGACAATAGGTTCTCACTTTGACCTAATGGCAGCCCCACCCGATTTCGGATGCGCGGGGAATGTATAACGGCGAACCAAGGTTAAGAGTATGAAGTTCACGCCGACAACCATTGTACCGATGATTACGCTCCTGCTTGTTGCCGCCGGCTGCTCGTCGACCACCGCGTCGATCAGCCCGGCGAAATACGACAAGATGAACTGCCCGGAGCTCAACAGCGCGGTCGGCGACACCGCCACCGATATTTCACGCACAGCAATCGCCCGCGGCAGGGTCGCCAACACCCCCGTGCCGACGTGGCTGCTCGGCGGCGAGCGCGTGAAGACTGTGGTGGCCAATCGCGAAACCGCCCGGATCGACAGGTTGCAGCAACAGCAGCGGGTGATCGTCGCGACGCGGAGGCAGAGGTGCCCGGCCTCGCAGTAGCCGAACCGATCAGGCTTGCCCGGGTTCAAGCGCTCATGCGGAACTTTGTCGTATCGATCGCGGCCTTCATCAGCGTCTGCGTATAGGCTTCGCGCGGATTGTCGAAGATCTCCTGCGTCGGACCTTCCTCGACGATCTTTCCCTGCTTCATCACGATGATGTAGTCGGCCATGGCGCGAACCACCGCGAGGTCATGGCTGATGAACAGGTAGGACAGTTCGTGGTCGGCCTGCAGCTTGCGCAACAGCTCGACGATCTGCTTCTGCACGGAGCGGTCGAGCGCCGAGGTCGGCTCGTCCAGCACCACCACTTTCGGCTTCAAGATCATGGCGCGGGCAATGGCGATGCGCTGGCGCTGGCCGCCGGAGAATTCGTGCGGGTAGCGGTTGCGCGCGTTGGGATCGAGGCCGACCTCGCGCAGCGCCTCGACGGCGCGCTGGTCGCGCTGCTTGCCTGTGAGCGAGGGCTCGTGCACCAAAAGGCCTTCGGTGATCACCTGGCCGACGGTCATGCGCGGCGACAGCGAACCGAACGGATCCTGGAAGACAAGTTGCAACTCTCGCCGCAGCGGCCGCATCGCCTGGCGATCGGCTTCGGATATATCGCGGTCGCCAAAGCGGATCACGCCGTCGCTGGGCAAGAGCCTGAGTAGCGCGCGGCCGAGCGTCGACTTGCCCGAACCGGACTCGCCGACGATGCCGATCGTCTGGTTGCGCTTCAGCCGGATCGAGATCCTATCCACCGCGCGCAGCATCAGCGGCTCGCCGCCTAGGAAGCCGCCGCCGATCTTGAAGACGACTTCGACATTGCGGCCTTCCAGCAGTACCGGCGAACTGGCGGGCGCCGCCGCCTTGGTGCCGGTGGGCTCGGCCGCGAGCAGCATCCTGGTGTAAGCATGCTGCGGGTTGGCGAAAAGCGCTTCCGCATCGCCCTCCTCCACCACCTCGCCCTGGCGCATGACATAGACCCGGTCGGCGAAGCGCCGCACGATACCTAGATCGTGGGTGATGAAGACGATCGCCATGCCGAGCTTGCGCTGCAGTTCGGCCAACAGCATCAGGATCTGCGCCTGGATGGTCACGTCGAGCGCCGTGGTCGGCTCGTCGGCGATCAGGATATCGGGGTCGTTGGCCAGAGCCATGGCGATCATGACGCGCTGGCGCTGGCCGCCCGACATCTCGTGCGGATAGGATTTCATCCGCCGTTCGGGATCGGGGATGTGCACCAGCCGCAAGAGCTTCAGCGCTTCTTCGCGCGCGGCGGCCGCGGAAAGTCCGCGATGCCGGCGGATCGGCTCCATAAGCTGGTTGCCGATGGTGTAGAGCGGGTCGAGCGAGGTCATCGGCTCCTGGAAGATCATGCTGATCTTGCGGCCGCGCACCTTGTTGAGATCGCTCTTCGACATGGCCAGAAGGTTCCGGCCGCGATAGTCGACCTGGCCCGTCGCCTCGCCGTTGGAAGACAACAGGCTCATCGCCGCCATCATCGTCTGGCTCTTGCCGGACCCGGATTCGCCGACGACGGCGACCGTCTCGCCGGCATTGACCTTGATGTTGATGCCCTTGACCGCTTCGACGGTGCCGTCGAGGGTCTGGAAGCGGACGCGCAGGTCCTTGACGCTGAGGATCGTTTCGGAAGCGGTCATCTCAGCGGTCCTTGGGGTCGAGCGCGTCGCGCAGGCCGTCGCCGACGAAATTCAGCGCGAACAGCGTCGAGACGAGAAAGAAAGCCGGGAACAACAGAAGCCAGTTGGCGTAGCCGATGTTCTTGGCGCCGACCGAGATCAGCACGCCCCAGCTGGTCATCGGCTCCTGCACGCCGAGACCGAGGAAGGAGAGGAAGCTTTCCAGGATGATGACCTGCGGCACCAGCAGCGTCATGTAGATGACGACCGGCCCGAGCAGATTGGGAATGACATGGCGCAACAGGATGCCGCGCTGGCCGACGCCCATGGCTTCCGCAGCCTGGACATATTCCTGCCTGCGGATCGACAGCGCCTGGCCGCGCACGATGCGCGCCATGTCGAGCCACAGCACGGCGCCGACAGCGAGGAACATCAGCACGAAGTTGCGGCCGAAGAACACCACCAGCATGATGACGAAGAAGATGAAGGGCAGCGAATAGAGCACGTCGACGATGCGCATCATCACCTCGTCGACCCTGCCGCCGGAGAAGCCCGCTGTCGCGCCGTAGATGACGCCGATGACGCCGGCGACGACGCCGGCGAGCAGGCCGATGGCCAAGGAGATGCGTCCGGCCATCAGCGTGCGCGAGAGCAGGTCGCGGCCGGTGTTGTCGGTGCCGAAGAAGAAATATTGCTGCTTCACGGCCGAGCTCATCGTCACTTCGAGGCCGTCGGGCGACTTGCTCTCGATCCTGGTGTCGTCGAAGGCGTCGGAGCGGTCGAGATAGCGGATGTTGCGGTCGTCGATCGGCTTGGTCGAGGTGACGGTGACGATGACGCGGTTGCCGTCCTGGTGCCACTCCTTGATGTCGGCGCGCATGCGCTTGATGGCGTCGCCCAGCGCACCCTGGATCATCTCAGGCTTCGGATAGGCCGAAACGCTCGGCGGCATGCGCACATAGTCGCCATAGATGGTGGTGTACTCATGCGGCACGACCCACGGACCGCAAATGCTGATGACGGCGATGAAAGCCAGGTAATAGAGGCTGAGCATCGCGGCGCGGTTGCGCTTGAGCCGCGCCCAGGCATTGCCCCAGAGCGAGCGGCCGACGATCGGCTCGGGTACGGCGACGGCGAGGTCAGTCATAGCGGACCCTCGGGTCGACGACCGCATAGAGCAGGTCGACGATCAGGTTGAAGACGATGGTGAAGAGCGCGATCACCACAACGGTTCCCATGACCAGCGTGTAGTCGCGGTTGAGCGCCGCATCGACGAAGTAGCGGCCGACGCCGGGGATGGAGAAGATCGTCTCGACGATGATCGAGCCGGTGAGCAGCGCGGCGGCCGCCGGGCCGGTGAACGAGACGATCGGCAGCACGGCGCCGCGCAGCGCGTGCTTGACCACCACCGACCAGTCGGACAGGCCGAGCGCACGCGCCGTGCGGATATGGTGCGAGCGCAGGCTCTCGATCATCGAGCCGCGCATCAGGCGGGCGACGATGGCGATCTGCGGCAAGGCCAGCGTCAGCACCGGCCCGACCTTGTTGATGAAGGCGCCGTCGCCCCAGCCGCCGATCGGCAACAGCTTCCAGGACAGCCCGAAGACGAGCTGGATCACCGGCGCGATGACGAAGGTGGGGATGGTGCTGCCGGCGGTGGCGAGCGCGATCACCGAATAATCGCCTATCTTGTTCTGGTTGAGCGCGGCGATGGTGCCGAGGATGGAACCCAGCAGCAGCGCCAGCACCAGAGCCGAGGTGCCGATCTGGATCGAGATCGGCAAGCCCTTGGCGAAGAGTTCGGTGACGGTGAAGTCAGGCAGATTGTAGCTCGGGCCGAAATTGCCGCGCAAAAGATTGCCGAGATAGTGGACATATTGCAGCCAGAGCGGATCGTTGAGGCCGAACTGGGCTTCGAGATTGGCCCTGATCTCGGGGCTCAAGCCCCGCTCCTGGTTGAACGGGCCGCCAGGGGCGACGCGGATCAGGAAGAACGCCACCGTCACGATGACGAAGAGCGTGGGGATGGCGGTCAACAGCCGCCGGAAGACATAACGCAGCATCGGCGCCCCGCTTCAGCCAGGGCAACGGCTCTCCAGACGAAGATCCGTGGCGCCGGCATCTCTGATCTTCGCACCGGCATTCCCGAAAATCCAACCCGATTTTCGGCCCGGCACGACGACAGACCGCGACCGCCGCTATCGGAAGATAGCGGCGGCGCGGCCAAGGGTTGATCGTCAGTCCTTGGAGATGAAGCGGGATGGATGAACGTCCATGACGTTGTCGGTGAAGCCATGCAGCTTCGAGGACACGATGTCGTGGTAGCTGTAATAGAGCAGCGGGATCTGGCCGACATCGTCGACGAGGATGCGCTCGGCCGCGGCGAGGTCCTTCATGCGCTCCTCGGGCTTGCCGCCGGCGGCGGCGGCCTTGTCCATGGCGGCCTCGTAGGCCGGGCTGTCGTAGTCCGAGTAGTTGTTGCCGCTCGCCTTGCGCGAGATGCCGAGGAAGGTCTCCGGATCCTTGTAGTCGGCGATCCAGGCAGCGCGGGCGACGTCGTAATTGCCCTTCTGCTCGAGGAAGCCGTAGTGGGTCTTGGTGTCGGTGTTGAGCAGCGTCACCTCGACGCCGAGCGGCTTCAGTTGTTCCTGGATGGCGACCGCCGTGTTCTTATGGTTTTCCGAGGTGTTGTAGCGGATTTCCATCTTCAGCGGATGCTCGGGCGTGTAGCCTAGCTTCTCCAGGATCTTCTTGGCCTCGTCCTCGCGGTCGATCTGCGGCATGTCCGCGTATTTGGCCATCGCCGGCGTGTAGCCCTCGATGCCGGGAGGCACCATGGAATATCCAGGCAGCATGGAGTTCTGCCAGACCTTCTCGGCCAGGAAGTCGCGGTCGATCGCCATCGAGATGGCATTGCGGAGCTCGACATTGTTCCAAGGCGCTTTGTCGGTCTTGATGGCGTAATAATAGGTGCCGAGATACGGGCCGACCTTGATCTGATCGCCGAACTTGGTCTTGAGGTCGGCCAACTGCTCGGTCGGCAGATCGTCATAGCTGTCGAGCTCGCCTGCCTCGAAGCGCTTCATGGCGGAGGAACGGTCCTCGGTCGGGATGTAATTGACGGTGTCAATCTTGACGCTGGCGGCATCCCAGAATTTCGGGTTCTTGACCAGCTTGAGGTGGTCGTTGGGCACCCATTCGGCGAGCGTATAGGCGCCGTTGGACACGAGCTTGCCGGGCTTGATCCAGTCGGCGCCGAGCTTGTCCATCGAGGCCTTGTTGACCGGATAGGTCGCCTGGTGGGTCAGCATCTCCAGGAAGTAGGGTGTCGGCGCCTTGAGCGTGACTTCCAGCGTGTTGGCATCGATCGCCTTCACGCCCATGTCCTCAGCCTTGCCCTTCTTGGTGTTGAAGTCTTCGGCGCCCTTCACCGGATAGAGCATCGAGGCGTATTCCGCGCCGGTCGCGGGATCTTCCAGGCGGTGGAAGGCAAAGACGAAGTCTTCCGCCTTCACCGGGGTGCCGTCGGACCACATGCCGTCCTTGCGCAGCTTGAAGGTATAGACGGTGCCGTCGTCCGAGACGGTCCAGCTTTCGGCGGCGCCCGGGATGAGATTGGCCTTCTCGTCCTGCATCACCAGTCCCTGGAACAGGTCGCGCAGGATGTTGGCTTCGTAGACGGTCGAGGTCTTGTGCGGATCGACAGATTCCGGCTCCGCGGCGCTGCCGCGGTTGTAGACCACTTCGGCAAAAGCATGCGTGTAAAAGGAGCCCGTGGCCAGAGCCATGGTGGTGGCGAACACCGTCGCCTTCAGCATATTTTTCAGCATGAAGTTCTCCCTGTCGGCGCAGCCCCTCAGCCGCGCCTCTTTAAGTTTTAACACCTCGGAACCGTTGAAACGGCCCCGTTTCAGGCGTGCCGCCGGTCCCTTCCGGCGGCTGGTGGCAGGAGACTAGACAGAGCGAAATCTTATTTCAACCATTGCCTGCTTGACGCAAAGTGAGCGTCATCACGCTAAAACAGCAAAACCTAAAGCTTAGAGCTTGCCTTCAACTTGGTACACCTGCCGGTTGTTCGAGGCATTTTCTGTTTTTGCAGGCAGGTTTTGGCATTCTCCGTATCATGCTGAAAAACCGAAAACTCCCTGTTTCCTGGTCTCGTTTCCCGGCAGACGCCGAGGGCACGTCAGCAATCGAATTCGCCATGCTGGCACCGATCTTCATCCTGCTTCTGCTCGGCATGGTTGCATATGGAATCTATTTCGGCGCCAGCCATTCCGTCCAGCAGATCGCCGCCGATGCGGCGCGCACGGCGATTGCCGGCCTGAACCAGACCGAGCGGCAGGCACTGGTCACCGATTTCATCGCTCACGATGTCTCGGGCTATCCGTTCGTCGACCCCAACAAGCTGACCGTCAACGCGCAGGACAGCGTCGCCGACGGCAGCCAGTTCGTCGTCTCGGTCACCTACGATGCGCGCAACCTGCCGATCTGGAATCTGTTCAAGACGCTGCCGCTACCGGGCACCACGATCCAGCGCCAGTCGACGATCCGGGTCGGAGGCATATGATGCCCATCAAGGGGGGGCTTAAGCGGTTTATCGTTTCCAGGAAACGCCAAACCGCTCCATCTGTTTTCCGTGACGCAATTGCGGACGGAAGGCTACGGCGAAGTCGCCGAACCGAACCGCTTCGCACTTTTCCTGGAATTGCTCTCATGGCGGCGACGCGAAGGCTCGTCGCCGACCGTAGCGCGAATTTCGCCGTCATGACGGCGCTATGCACGCCGGTGGCGCTGGCGCTGACCGCCTTCGCGATCGACGAAGGCTCGCTTTACAATGAGCGCCGCGCTGCGCAGTCGATCGTCGACCTTGCCGCCATCACCGCGGCCTCGAACATCACCCATGCGCAGCAGGCGGTGCTGACGACGCTCAGCGACAACGGCATCACCTCGGTCGCCGTGCAGGAGCAAGGCACCACCGTGGCGCCAACCGCCAGCAAGGCGGTCGTCCAGATCGTGCCGGGACGCTACACGGGCGTCAGCGCCATTGCCGCCGGCAGCCGGTTCGAGGCGGGCAAGCTGCCTTACAATGCCGTGCAGGTGTCGCTGAAGAAGCAGGGCACGCTCTATTTCGCCGGCTCGATCATGTCGCCGCCCACTCTCGGCACGACCGCTATCGCCAGCGCGCAGCCGCAAGCGGCTTTTTCGGTCGGCTCGCGGCTTGCCAGCCTCAATGGCGGCATTCTCAACGCGCTTCTCGGCGGCCTTCTCGGCGGCAACATCTCGCTCAGCGTGATGGATTACAATTCGCTGGTGTCGGCCGATATCGATGTTCTTTCGTTCACCGATGCGCTGGCCACGCAATTGCATCTGACCGGTGTCAGCTATTCCGACGTGCTCGCCTCCAAGGCAACGGTCGGCCAGATCGCCACCGCCATGGCCAACGTGCCCGGGCTGGACCACACAGCCAAGATCGCGCTCCAGACCATGGCCTCCAGCGCCACCAACACCGTCAAGATTCCGCTCAGCAGCCTCGTCGACCTGGGCTCGGTGGGCAACCTCGGCCTTGGACAAAAACCGGCCGGGCTGTCGGTCGACGCCAGCGCGCTCAGCATGCTGACGGCGGCGGCAGCACTTGCCAACGGCACGAACCAGGTCGCGGTCAATCTCGGCGCCACCATACCTGGGCTGGCATCGACCACGCTTGCCATCGCCATCGGCGAGCCGATGCAGAATTCGGCCTGGCTGGCGGTGGGAGAGGCAGGCACGGTGGTGCGCACTGCGCAGACGCGCATCAAGCTCAACGCCAGCGTCACGCTCGGCAATGCCAATCTCGGCGGCGGCATCAGTCTGCTTGCCGTCAACCTGCCGCTCAATGTCGAGGTCGCCTATGCGGAAGCCAAGCTGACCGACATCACCTGCCCGACCGGACCCTCCAGCATCAAGGTGTCGATCGCCGCGCAGCCGGGCGTGGTCGCGGCTCATCTGGCCAAGAGCAGCGCCAGCGGTTTCGCCGACTTCACCCAGCCGCAATCCTTCTCCGACGCAGAGATCGCGGATGTCAGCCTCAAGCTGCTGCTGATCAACCTCAATCTGCTGCAGATCAATGGGCAGTCGGCCTTTTCGGTCACGAACATGGCGCCGACCACCCTGACCTACAACGCCTCCGACATCGCCAACAAGGCGATCAAGACGGTGTCGACGAAGAACCTGACGCAGTCGCTGACGACATCGCTGGTCAACAACCTGTCGCTGTCGGTCAATGCGCCGGGGCTCGGCCTCGACGTGACCGCCCTGCTCGGCACCGTGAAGCCTGCAGTGACGACGCTGCTCAACGGCGTGACCGCGCCGGTCGACGACCTGCTCTACAATGTGCTTGGGGCGCTCGGTGTCCATGTCGGCGAGGCAGACGTGCGCGTAACCGGCGCGACCTGCGGGCGCTCGGTCCTCGTCCAGTAAGCCGCCTTCAGGTAATTCTGCCGACGAAGCACCCCACGGGCGGCAGTGCCAGGCCAATCTCCTCGAGGACACCGCCAAGAACGCCGGCAACGTCAGCGGCAAGAGCCGTTATCTCGGCATCCCTGATCTCGGCCGGCAGGGCCCAGCTCGACGGCTCCGCGGCGAAGTTGAAGACGCATAGCAATCTCTCGTCTTCGTGCTGGCGGATGAAAGCCAGCACATCGCCCTCGGCCTCGAGGAAACGGATAGAGCCAGCGATCAGCGCCGGATGGCGCTTGCGCAGGGCAAGGATCGAGCGATAAGCCGCCAGCACGGAGCCGCCTTCGCCATCCTGGACATCGACCGCACGCGCACGATGCGCTTGCGGCACCGGCAGCCAGGGCTTGGCCGTCGAGAAGCCGGCATTGTCCGCCTCAGCCTGCCAGACCATCGGCGTGCGACAGCCGTCCCTGCCCTTCACGCCCGGCCAGAAGCGGATGCCGACCGGATCACGCAGATCCTCATAGGCGAGTTCAGCTTCATCGAGGCCCAGTTCCTCGCCCTGGTAAAGGCAGATCGAGCCGCGCAGGCAGGACAAAAGCGCGATCGAGAACTTGGCCACCGCGTCCGGGCTCTCGCCAGGCCGTGTCCAGCGGCTGACATGGCGCACGACATCATGGTTGGAGAAGGCCCAGCAGACCCAGCCGTCCGGGGCGGTGGTCTCGAACGCCTCGACGCAGCCGCGCACATGGGCGGCGGAAAATTGCGGGCTGAGCAGGTCGAACGTGTAGCACATCTGCAGTTTGTCGCCGCCGGAGACATAGGCGGCGAGCGTCTGCAGCGAACGCTCCTCGTCCCCCACCTCGCCGACCGCGGCGCGGTCTTGATATTCGTCGAGCAGCGCGCGGAAGCGTTTCAGGAAGTCGAGGTTCTCGGGGCGCGTCTTGTCGAAAAGATGCTCCTGGAACCCATAGGTGCTTGTCGAGCCGTTGGTGCCGGCGACGCTTGACGCCAAGGGCGGGTTATCGCGCAGCCAGCGGTCATGGACATAGTAGTTGACCGTGTCGAGCCGGAAGCCGTCGACGCCGCGCTCCAGCCAAAAGCGCACGGTGTCCAAAAGCGCGTCCTGAACGTCCGGATTGTGGAAGTTCAGATCCGGCTGCGAAGCCAGAAAATTGTGCATGTAATATTGCCGGCGGGTGGCGTCCCATTCCCAGGACGGGCCGCCGAAAACAGACAGCCAGTTGTTGGGGGCGTTGCCGTCCGGCCTGGCGTCGGCCCAGACATACCAGTCGGCCTTGGCATTGTCGCGGCTGGCCCGGCTCTCGACGAACCATTCATGCTTGTCGGAAGAATGCGAGATCACCTGGTCGATGATGAGTTTCAGGCCGAGCCGATGCGCCTCGGCGACCAGCGCGTCGAAATCCTCCAGGCTGCCGAACATCGGATCGACGTCGCGATAGTCGGATACGTCGTAGCCCATGTCGGCCATCGGCGACTTGAAGAAGGGCGAGAGCCAGACCGCGTCGACGCCGAGCGAAGCGATGTGGGTGAGCCGCGCGGTGATGCCCTTCAGGTCGCCGCCGCCGTCGCCGCTCGTGTCCTGGAAGGAGCGCGGATAGACTTGGTAGATGACGCAGCCGCGCCACCATTCGGTCCCCTGCCCTGGATTGTCGCCAGCCATCACGAACCCTTCCCGCTGCGCGATTTGGCGGCACGCCGCTCGATCATGAAATTGACGCTGCGGCCGGGCAACGGCCGCGCGAGGTCGACCGGCTGAGTCTCGATTGCCGGGCGCCATTCAAATCCGTCCCGCGCCGGCAAGGTGAAGACACATTGGCGGCGGTCGCCATTGATCACGACGGCCAGGCGGTTGCCTTCGGTATCGCCAAGCAGCATGACGAGGCGATGCCGGCCGGGATCGTTCCAGTCCGTATCGCCGAGCGGCGCACCGGTCTCGGTCAGCCAGGCCACGTCGGGAATGTCCGCTCCGTCGGCCGGCTCGCCCGCCAGGAAGTGTGTATCCGCCAGAGCGGGAAAGACCCGGCGCAGCGAAGCGAGTGACGATGCATATTGCTCGAGCGCCCGATCGCGGCCTGTCCAGTCGAGCCAGGTGACGGCGTTGTCCTGTGCGTAGGCGTTGTTGTTGCCTTTCTGCGTGCGGCCGAACTCGTCGCCGGCGGTCAGCATGATGGTGCCGCGCGAGGCAAAGAGCGTGGCGAGCAGCGCGCACTGGTCGGCGAAGCGGGCCCTGGCGATCGCCTCCTCATCCGTCTCGCCTTCGGCGCCGTTGTTCCAGGACAAATTGTCGTTATGGCCGTCGCGGTTCTGCTCGCCATTGGCCTCGTTGTGCTTGCGCTCATAGGCGACGATGTCGGCCAGCGTCATGCCGTCATGCGCGGCGATGAAGTTGACCGTGCGGGTCGTCGGCCGGCCCTCCCGGCCGAAGACATCGGAGGAACCCGCCAGCCGCGTGGCGAGCGAGCCGATCGCGCCGGTATCGCCGCGCCAGAAGCGCCTGACATCGTCGCGGTAGCGGTCATTCCATTCCAGATAGGGCGGGCGGAAATTGCCGAGCTGGTAGCCGTTCGGGCCGATATCCCAGGGTTCGGCGATCAGCGCGCGGTCGGCGAGCAGAGGATCCCCGGCGATGGCCTGAAGCAACGGCGCTTCCGGCTCGAAGGCGCCGTCGATACGGCCGAGCACCGGCGCCAGATCGAAGCGGAAGCCGTCGACACCGGCGAAGCGGACGAAGTGTCGGAGCGTGTCGAGCACCATCTCGCGCATCACCGGATGGTCGCAGGCGACCGTGTTGCCGGTGCCGGTGTCGTTGACCAGCCTGCCGTCCTCCTGATGCCGGTAGTAGGCCAGCGCATCCAGCCCGCGCAGCGACAGCGTCGGGCCGAGCCGGTCGCTCTCGCCGGTGTGGTTGAAGACGAGATCGAGGATGGTGGCAATGCCGGCATTGCGCAGCGCGGCGACGGTATCGCGCAGTTCCTTGAGGCCGCCGGGCGCGAGACGCCGATCGAGCGCCATGAAGGTGACGGGATTGTAGCCCCAGGCGTTGCTCAGCCCTAGCGGCGGCAGATGCCGCTCGTCGATCGACGCGGTGACCGGCATCAGCTCGACCGCGGAGACGCCGAGATGCATCAGGTGCTCGACGACAGCTGGATGGGCAAGCGCCGCGACGGTGCCGCGCTCAGCCTCCGGCACGTCCGGATGCAGTCTGGTGAAGGAGCGGACGTTGAGCTCGTAGATCAGCCCGCCGGGCTGGAACAGCGGCGGCTTGGCCGGCACTGGTTTGAGCGGGGACCGCGCAATCGCCTTCGGCATCAGCGAGGCCGTGTCGGCGCCTTCGCTGCGTTTGGCGGCAAGCCGCCAATGGTATTGGTATGGACGATCGACCTCGACGGCATACGGGTCGGAGAGAAGCTTGTTCGGATCGAACCACAGGCCGCGCTCCGGCGCATAGTCGCCGTCGGCGCGAAAGCCGTAGCGGGTGCCGTCGCCAAGGCCGGG
Organism: Mesorhizobium humile; assembly: GCF_033977215.1. NCBI lineage: Bacteria > Pseudomonadati > Pseudomonadota > Alphaproteobacteria > Hyphomicrobiales > Phyllobacteriaceae > Mesorhizobium > Mesorhizobium humile. The sequence goes on along the minus strand of NZ_JAVIIV010000003.1, from coordinate 446,699 downwards.
GACAAGCAGCGCATGCACGCCCTCGCCTTCCGGGTTGAGCTCCAGCCGATCGAGCTCGCGCGCGCCGGTCCCGTCGAAAAGCGAGACCCTGAGCCGTCGCGCCGATGAGGACCAGACGGCGAAGCGGATGCCTTCGGGAGTGATGGCGGCGCCGAGGGTCATGCAGGCGCCTTCCCTTCTCCCCTTGTGGGAGAAGGTGGATCGGCGCGCAGCGCCGAGACGGATGAGGGGTGTTGGAAGGAATGGGGCGCAGGTGTTCTGGACGCCGGTTTGCGCCAAGCTGGAGCACCCCTCATCCGTCGCCTTCGGCGACACCTTCTCCCACAAGGGGAGAAGGGGGAGCCGCGCGGCGCCGCCGCCCTCAAGTAATCACGCTCGGCTTGTTGCGGCCGGTGTGGCTCTTGATGCCGGCGATGTCGTCAGCGGCGGCGATGAGGTCGGCCAGCGCTTCCTGCGTGTCGAGGTCATGCCGCGCCTTGTCCGGCTCGTAGCGCTCGATATAGACGCGCAGCGTCGCGCCCGACGTGCCAGTGCCCGAGAGGCGCAGCACGACGCGCGAGCCGCCCTCGAACAGGATTCGTATGCCCTGATGCTCGCTCACCGAGCCGTCGACCGGATCGTGATAGGCAAAGTCGTCGGCCTTGGCGATCTTGAGGCCGCGCACGCTGGTGCCGGGCAGCGAGTTAAGCTTGGCGCGCAGCTCGTCGACCAGCGCATTGGCGCGGTCGCTCTCGACCTCCTCATAGTCGTGGCGTGAATAGTAGTTGCGGCCGTAGGTCGCCCAGTGCTCGGTGACGATCTGCTTGCAGCTCTCGCCGCGCGCGGCGAGGATGTTGAGCCACAAAAGCACCGCCCACAACCCGTCCTTCTCGCGCACATGGTTGGAGCCGGTGCCGGCGCTTTCCTCGCCGCAGATGGTGGCCATGCCGGCGTCGAGCAGGTTGCCGAAGAACTTCCAGCCGGTCGGCGTCTCATAGATGCCGACGCCGAGCTTTTCGGCGACGCGGTCGGCAGCACCACTGGTCGGCATCGAACGGGCAATGCCCTTGAGGCCGTCCTTGTAGCCCGGCGCCAGCTTGGCATTGGCGGCAAGCATCGCCACCGAATCCGACGGCGTGACGAAGATGCCTCTGCCGATGATCAAATTGCGGTCGCCGTCGCCGTCGGACGCCGCGCCGAAATCCGGCGCATCGGGGCCCATCATCTCGTCATAGAGATGCTTTGCGTGCACAAGGTTCGGGTCGGGATGGTGGCCGCCGAAATCCGGCAGTGGCTTGAAGTTGCGGCAGGTGCCGTCCGGGGCGCCGAGGCGGTGCTCGATGATCTCCTTGGCATAGGGGCCGGTCACCGCGTGCATGGCGTCGAAACGCATGCGGAAGCCCGACTTGAAGAGCTTCCTCAGCGCATCGAAGTCGAACAGGCTTTCCATCAATTCGGCATAGTCCTTGACCGGATCGAAGATCTCGACCGTCATGTCGCCGGCCTTGACGGTGCCGATGGTGTCGATGTCGATCTCGCCGATCTCGGCGATCTTGAAGCTCTTGATCTCCTTCGACTTGGCGAAGATCGCGTCGGTGATCTTTTCAGGCGCCGGGCCGCCATTGCCGGCATTGTACTTGATGCCGAAATCCTCGTGCGGGCCGCCGGGATTGTGGCTGGCCGACAGGATGATACCGCCGAAGGTCTTGTATTTGCGGATGATGTTGGAGGCGGCGGGCGTCGAGAGAATCCCGCCTTGCCCGACCATCACCTTGCCGAAGCCGTTGCCGGCGGCAATCGCGATGGCCTTCTGGATGACCTCGCGGTTGTAGAAGCGGCCGTCGCCGCCAATCACCAGCGTCTTGCCCTGAAAACCGTCCAGCGCATCGAAGATCGACTGGATGAAGTTCTCGGCATAGTGCTCCTGCTGGAACACCGGCACCTTCTTGCGCAGGCCCGACGTGCCTGGCTTCTGGTCGGTATAGGGTTTGGTGGGGACGGTTTTGATCATGCCTCAGGCAGCCCTTTTCGAAAGCAGCAAGCGATAGAGTTCGACGTATTTTTCGGCGCTCTTGTCCCAGGAGACATCGGCCTTCATGCCCTGGCGCTGGATCGAGGCCCAGGTCGCGGGCCGCGCATGCACCTCGACCAGCCGCTGGATGGCATGGAGCATCGCGCCGCCATTGTTGGGCGCGAACTGGAAACCGGTGGCGACACCAGCCGACAAGGCGGCCTCATTGGCGTCGATGATCGTGTCGGCCAACCCGCCGGTACGGGCGACGACCGGCACGCAGCCATAGCGCAGGCCATAGAGCTGGGTGAGCCCGCACGGCTCGAAGCGGGACGGGATGATGATGGCGTCGCAGCCGCCCTGCATGACATGCGAAAGGCCTTCGTCGTAACCGACGACGACGCCGACGCGACCGCGATGGCGGGCTGCGGCGGCAAGCAGCGTGCCCTCAAGACCGGCATCGCCCGAGCCGAGGATCGCAAGGCGCGCGCCGGCGGCGACGATGCCGTCGACGACCGCGGCGAGGATGTCCATGCCCTTCTGCCAGGTCAGCCGGCTGATGACGCAGACGATCGGGCTGCCGTCCGCCTCCAGACCGAAGCGCTCTTCGACCGCCTTGCGGTTCTTGGCCCTCGCCGCAAGCTTCTCGGCCGAATAATTGGCGACCAGGTGCTTGTCGGTCTCGGGATTCCAGATATCGACGTCGATGCCGTTGACGATGCCGTAGAGGTCGGTTGAGCGCATGTTGATCAGCCCGTCGAGACCCATGCCGAATTCGGGCAAGCGGATTTCCTGCGCATAGGTCGGGCTGACCGTGGTGATCGCCCAGGCAGCCTGGAGGCCGGCCTTGAGAAAGCCGACGCCGCCATAATATTCGACGCCGTCGAGCTGCATGGCCACCGCCGGCAGGCCGAGCTCGCCGAAGATGCCGGCGCCGAACTGGCCCTGGAAGGCAAGGTTGTGCACGGTGATCAGCGACGGCACGCCGACGGCCTTGCCGTAGCGCATATAGGCAAGCGTCATCGCCGACTGCCAGTCATGGGCATGCACGATATCGGGCTGGTAACCGGAGATCGCACCGCCGGCAATGTCGCCGCCAACCTGGCTCAAGGCCGCGAAGCGGCGCCAGTTGTCCGGCCAGTCGGCGCCGGAGGCGGTGCCGTAAGGGCCGCCCTGGCGATCGAAGAGATGCGGCGCGTCAAGCACGAAGAGGTCGAGATCGCCGACCTTGACGGCATGAATCGAAGCTTTGCCGCCCTGCAGCAGCGGATACTGGTAGACGGCCTTCTTCTTGGCGAAGGCCGCCATCACGACGGGATAGCCGGGGATCAGCGTGCGCATCGCCACGCCCTTGCCGGCCAACGCGATCGGCAAGGCGCCGGTCACGTCGGCAAGCCCGCCGGTCTTGATCAGCGGAAAGATTTCGGGCGTGACCGACAGAACCTGCATGCGCTCCACATTCCGATCTTAAAGTGACAGTTTGTCGATCAAGCTGACAACTTGTTGATCAAACTGACAACTTGTTGATCATATCTTGCGTGATCAGGCAGATGCCTTTTTCCGATACACGGAAGCGCTTGGCGTCGAGCGCCGGGTCCTCGCCGACCACCAATCCTTCCGGGATGTGGACGCCGTGATCAATGACGACGCGCTTGAGATGCGCGTTGCGGCCGACAGTGACGTCGGGCAGCATCACCACTTCCTCGAGCTTCGAATAGGAATTGATGCGCGCGCCGGTGAAGATCAGGCTGCGGCGCAGCGAGGCGCCGGAGACGATGCAGTCGCCGGAGACCAGCGAGGAGATCGCCTCGCCGCGGCGGCCGTCCTCGTCATGCACGAACTTTGCCGGCGGCTTCAATTCGGCATAGGTCCAGATCGGCCAGTCGCGGTCGTAGAGGTCGAGCTCGGGTGTAATGTCGGTGAGGTCGATATTAGCTTCCCAATAGGCGTCCACCGTTCCGACATCGCGCCAATAGGGTTCGGACTCATGCGAGGAGCGCACGCAGGATTTGGCGAAGCGATGGGCGATCGCCTTACCGTGCTGGACGATGTAGGGGATGATGTCCTTGCCGAAGTCGCGGCTGGAGCCGGGTTCGGCCGCGTCGCGGCGCAACTGTTCCATCAGGAACTTGGTCTTGAAGACATAGATGCCCATCGAGGCCAGGGCGAATTCCGGCTTGTCGGGAATGCCCGGCGGATCGGCCGGCTTCTCGACGAAGGCGATGATGTTGTCCTTCTTGTCGACATGCATGACGCCGAAGCCGGTCGCCTCCATGCGCGGCACTTCGAGACAGCCGACGGTGACATCGGCGCCGGCGTCGACATGCTGGCGCAGCATCAGCTCGTAGTCCATCTTGTAGATGTGGTCGCCGGCGAGGATGACCATGTATTCGGGGCCGTAGGCCTCGATGATGTCGATGTTCTGGTAGACGGCGTCGGCTGTGCCTTCATACCACTGCGTTTCCGAGACGCGCTGCGATGCAGGCAGGATGTCGAAGCTTTCGTTTCGCTCGGGCCGCAGGAAGTTCCAGCCGCGCTGCAGGTGGCGGATCAGCGAATGCGCCTTGTACTGGGTGGCGACGCCGAGGCGGCGGATGCCGGAGTTGAGCGCATTGGACAGGGCAAAATCGATGATGCGCGTCTTGCCGCCGAAATAGACCGCTGGCTTGGCGCGCCGGTCGGTCAGCTCCTTGAGGCGGCTGCCGCGGCCGCCGGCCAGCACATAGGCCATGGCATCGCGTGCCAGCGGCTGGGTTCTTTTGATCTCTGCCATTTTGTTACCCTCCCAAACAAGCTGCCCGGATTGTTGCAAGAGCAGGATGAGACATCATCTGCTTCAATCCGTGACGAATTCCAGCATGATCGTCGACAGCGGCGGCAAAAGCATCGTCGCCGATACGCCGCCTCCTTCCCCGCTCGCCTCGACCAGGCCGCCATTACCCATGCCGGAGCCGCCATAGACCTCGGCGTCGGTATTGATGATTTCGCGCCACTTTCCCGCCTTCGGCAGCGGCACGCGATAGTTCTCGCGCGGCACCGGCGTAAAATTGGAGATGACGGCAATCGGATTGCCGCCCGGCGCGCTGCGCAGCCATGCGAAGACCGAATTGTCGCGGTCGTCGACGATCAGCCAAGAGAAGCCTTCCGGCTCGCAGTCGCGCGCATGCAGCGCCGGGCGCGAACGATAGAGGTAGTTCAGGTCGCGCACCGTCTGCCAGACGCCGCGATGCGGTGCGAATTCGAGCAGGTTCCAGTCGAGCGCGCGCTCCTCGCTCCACTCGCGGCGCTGGGCGAATTCCTGGCCCATGAACAACAGCTTCTTGCCGGGATAGCCCCACATGAAGGCGTAATAGGCGCGTAGGGTGGCAAACTTCTGCCAGTCGTCGCCAGCCATCTTGTTGAGCAGCGTGCCTTTGCCGTGCACGACCTCGTCATGCGACAGCGGCAGCACGAAATTCTCCGAGAAAGCGTAGACCAGGCCGAAGGTGATGTCGTTGTGATGGTGCTTGCGGAAGATCGGCTCCTTGGAGAGATACTCCAGCGTGTCGTGCATGAAGCCCATGTTCCACTTGAAGCCGAAGCCGAGCCCGCCCTCGTGCACGGGACGCGACACTTTTGGCCATGAGGTCGATTCCTCGGCGATCGTCATCACGCCGGGATGGTGGCCGTAAAGCTCCTTGTTCATCTTCTGCAGGAAGGAGACAGCCTGCAGGTTCTCGCGCCCGCCCTTCTCGTTGGGGATCCACTCGCCCGCCTTGCGCGAATAGTCGAGGTAGAGCATCGAGGCGACCGCGTCGACGCGCAGGCCGTCGACATGGTATTTCTCGGCCCAGAACAGCGCGTTGTTGACCAGGAACGACACCACCTCGCTGCGGCCGAAATTGTAGATGGCCGTGTTCCAGTCGGGGTGAAAACCCTGGCGCGGGTCGGCATGTTCGTAGAGCGCCGTGCCGTCGAACTTCACCAGCCCATGCTCGTCGACCGGGAAATGCGCCGGCACCCAGTCGAGGATGACGCCGACGCCGGCGCGGTGCGCGCCGTCGACGAAGCGGGCAAAGCCGTCCGGATCGCCGAAGCGGGCCGTCGGGGCGTAGAGGCCGGTGGTCTGGTAGCCCCAGGACGGGTCGTAGGGGTGCTCCGAGATCGGCAGGAACTCGATATGGGTGAAGCCGGTGTCGATCACATAGGGGATCAGCCGTGCGGCGAGCTCGTCCCAGGAGAGGAACGTGCCGTCGTCGCGGCGCTGCCAGGAGCCGGCATGGACCTCATAGATCGAGATCGCCTCGCGCCTGGGATCGGCCTTTTGCCAGAAACCGCGATGCGCCTCGTCGCCCCAGCGATGCGCGATCGGCGGCGCCGTCACCGAGGCGGTCGCCGGGCGCAGTTCCGACTCGAAGGCGAACGGATCGGCCTTGAGCGGCAGGCGCACGCCGTCGGGCCCGATGATCTCGAACTTGTAGGGCTGGCCCGCGGCGAGATCGGGAATGAACAATTCCCAGATGCCGGTGTCCTTGCGGTCGCGCATGGTATCGCGGCGGCCGTCCCAGTCGTTGAACGCGCCGACCACGGAGACGCGCCTTGCGTTGGGCGCCCAGACGGCGAAATGCACGCCGGTGGCGCCCTCGTGTTCGATGATGTGGGCGCCGAGCTTGTCGAAGAGCCTGAGATGCGAGCCCTCGGCCATGTAATAGTCATCCATCGGACCCAACACCGGGCCGAAGGAATAGGGATCGGTCTGCCACCAGTCGCCGCCGGCATTCCTGGCGTGATAGCGCAGCGGCTGGCGCTTGCGGATCGAGATCTTGCCCTCGAAGAAGCCGGCGTCGTCACGGCGGTTGAGCTCGCCGGCCTCCTTGCCGGTCAGCGTATAGGCGGTGACGAATTCGGCGTTGGGCACGAAGCAGCGGGCGACGAAGCCTTTGCCGGCTTCCTGCACGCCCAGGACCGCGAAAGGATCGCCATGCGTTCCGGCGACAATCGCCGCGACATCGCCGGCTGGCGCCAGTCCGTCCGGCCCGCTTGTCGCAGCGGTCGCGCGCGGCTTCCTCATCAAGCGGTCGCCCTCCCCGGGCACCTTTGTTTTGGGTGCGCCCGCCCAGCACAGTTGGACAGAAGACACCTGGGCCACATTGTTCGTAGCCTCATGCAATCATATCAGACGGGTACGTTCCAGATTTCTTTCGCATATTGGCGGATTGTGCGATCGGACGAGAACCAGCCCATGCGGGCAACGTTGTGGATGGCGCGCGCGTTCCAGTCGGGGCTGTCGCGCCAGACGCGGTCCACCTCGCGCTGGCAGGCGGCGTAGGAATCGAAGTCGGCCGCCACCATGAACCAGTCGCTGCTGTAGAGCCCGTTCATGAGGTCGCGGTAGCGATCGGGGTCGTCGGGCGAGAAGACGCCGGACGAGATCGCCGCTACGGCCTGCGACAATTCAGGTGACGCCTCGATGATGCCGCGCGGGTTGTAGCCATTGCTGCGTCGTTCGGCGACCTCGGCGGTGGTCAGGCCGAAGATGAAGATGTTGTCGTCGCCGACATGTTCCTTCATCTCGACATTGGCGCCGTCGAGCGTGCCGATGGTGAGCGCGCCGTTCATGCCAAACTTCATGTTGCCGGTGCCGGATGCTTCCATGCCGGCGGTCGATATCTGCTCGGAAAGGTCGGCGGCGGGCATCAGCACTTCGGCCAGGCTGACATTGTAGTTCGGCACGAACACGACCTTCAGCAGGCCGCGCACCGACGGGTCGCCGTTGATGACTTTCGCGACGTCGTTGGCCAGTTTGATGATCAGCTTGGCGTTGTGGTAGCTCGGCGCCGCCTTGCCGCCGAATATCTTGACGCGCGGCATCCAGTCCCGCTCGGGATGCGAGCGGATCTGGTCGTAGAGCGCGATCGCCTCGAGGATGTTGAGCAGCTGACGCTTGTATTCGTGGATGCGCTTGACCTGGATGTCGAACAGCGCCGACGGGTCGAGCCGAATGCCCAGGCGGTCGGCAATCAAATTGGCGAGCTTCACCTTGTTCTGCCGCTTCACGGCGGCGAATTTTTCGCGGAAAGCCGCGTCGTCGGCGAGCGGATCGAGATCCTTGATCGCCTCGATGTCGTCCATGAAGCGGTCGCCGATCGCCTCGCGGGCAAGCGCGGTCAGGCCGGGATTGCACTGGATCAGCCAGCGCCTGGGCGTGATGCCGTTGGTCTTGTTGTTGATGCGCTCGGGATAGAGCTTGTGGAGATCGGCGAACACCGTCTCCTTCATCAGCTCGGTGTGGAGCGCCGAGACGCCGTTGATGGAATGCGAGCCGACAAAGGCCAGATTGCCCATGCGCACGCGGCGGTCGCCGTTTTCCTGGATCAGCGAGATGCGGGCGATCTGATCGCCCGAGAACTGGTTGGTGGCGCGGGCCTCGAGCAGCACCTGCGCGTTGATGGCGTAGACGATCTGCATGTGGCGCGGCAAAAGCCGTTCGAACAGCGGCACCGGCCAGCTTTCCAGCGCTTCGGGCAGCAGCGTGTGGTTGGTGTAGCCGAAGGTGCGCTTGGTGATGTCCCAGGCCTGGTCGAAGTCCATGCCGTGGACGTCCATCAGGAGCCGCATCAATTCCGGCACGGCGACCGCGGGATGGGTGTCGTTGAGGTGGATCGCCGCTTTGTCGGGCAATGATTTCAGGTCGCCATACTGGCTGAGATGGCGCTGGACGATGTCCTGCAGCGAGGCGGTGGAGAAGAAATACTCCTGCCGCAGCCGCAGCTCCTGCCCGGCCATGTGGGAATCGGCGGGATAAAGCACGCGCGACAGCGCGTCGGCTTTGTTGCTCTCGGCCAGCGCGCCGATGTGGTCGCCGGCGTTGAACTTGTCGAGCAGGATCGGGTCGATCGGCATGCCGGACCAGAGTCTCAGCGTGTTGACGCGCCTGGCATGCCAGCCGGCCACCGGCGTGTCGTAGGCGACGGCCAGCACATGCTCGGTCGGCTTCCAGACGTGGCGTTCGAGCCGACCGTCCTTGGAGGTGATCGATTCCACCGAACCGCCGAAGCCGACTTCGAAGGAGCGCTCGCGCCGCTCGAACTCCCAGGGATTGCCGTGATCGAGCCAGGTCTCAGGCAGCTCGACCTGCCAGCCGCCGTGGATCTCCTGGCGGAACATACCGTTGGCGTAGCGGATGCCGTAGCCATGGGCGGGGATGTCGACGGTCGCCATGCTTTCCATGAAGCAGGCGGCAAGGCGGCCAAGACCGCCATTGCCGAGTGCCGCGTCCGGTTCCAGCGCGGCGATGAGATCGAGATCGACGCCAAGCGAGGACAGCGCCTCGCGCATGTTCTCCATCAGGCCGAGATTGGAGAAGGCGTCGCGCATCAGGCGACCGATGAGGAATTCGAGCGAAAGGTAATAGACGCGCTTTTCCTGCTGGTCGTAGGCTTCCTTGGTCGCCTGCATCCAGTGGTCGACGATGCGGTCGCGCACCACCTTGATCGAGGCGGTCAGCCAGTCATAGGGCGTGGCGACGGTGGTGTCCTTGCCGACCCGGTATTTGAGCGACATCAAGACCTCTTCGGCGAGGGTCTTGGGGTCCGGGTTGTCGAGCACAGGGACTTCGATCGTCATGGCGGATGTCATTTCGCCTCTCGTGATTTTGCTACGATCATACCGGCTTTCATCGTTTCTCCCAGCCCATCGTACCGCATCGCAGCATACATTCAATCGATTTAGACGATCGACTCATCCGATCCCCCTGCGGCGATTTACCCATCGAGGCAGGTCAAGCCGCCAGGGCATCCTCTGGAGGCTTCTTGGCCCCGGTCATGAGGGCAACCGCATCCGACATGGAAATCTGCTTCGGATCGACGACGCAAAGGCGCTTTCCTAGACGGTGTATGTGAACGCGATCCGCGACTTCGAAGACATGCGGCATGTTGTGCGAGATGAGCACGATCGGCAGGCCGCGCTTCTTGACGTCGAGGATCAGTTCGAGAACCCGTCGGCTTTCCTTCACTCCAAGGGCGGCCGTCGGCTCGTCCATGATGACGACGCGGCTGCCAAAGGCGGCGGCGCGTGCCACCGCGACGCCCTGGCGCTGGCCGCCCGACAACGTTTCCACCGCCTGGCTGATATTCTGGATGGTCATCAAGCCGAGCTCGGTGAGCTTGTCGCGGGCGCGCTTTTCCATCGCCGGACGGTCGAGCATGCGAAACCAGCTGCCGAGCGGACCCGGTTTGCGGATCTCCCGGCCAAGGAACATGTTGTCGGCGATCGACAGCGCCGGCGACAGGGCCAGGTTCTGATAGACGGTCTCGATGCCGGCTTCCCGGGCCTCCATCGGCGACTTGAAGGCGACGGGTTTGCCTTCGAGCCGTATCTCGCCTTCATCGGGCACGACAGCGCCGGAAATCGCCTTGATCAGCGATGACTTGCCGGCACCATTATCGCCGATGACGGCAAGGATCTCGCCCGGATAGAGGTCGAAGTCGGCATTGTCGAGGGCAGTGACGCGGCCATAGCGCTTGACCAGACCACGAGCGGTGAGGATGGGTTCCTGGGTCATGATTATGCCGAAACCTTTCTGATCCATTGGTCGATCGCAACGGCGCCGATGATCAGCACGCCGGTGAGCAGCACCTTCCATTGCGGATCGGCGCCCAGCATATTGAGGCCCATCGAGACCACACCGACGATCATGGCGCCAAACAGGGTGCCGAGGATCGAGCCTCGGCCACCAAAGAGCGAGATACCGCCGATCACCGTCGCGGTGATCGCCTGCAGATTGTAGTCGGTGACGGCGGCGGACGGCGAAATCGAACCGTTGCGGCCGATGGAAACCCAGGCCGCGAAAGCGGCGATCAGCCCGGCAAGGGTGTAGACGGTCATCAGCACCTTCTTGGTCTGAATGCCCGACAGCTTGGCCGCCTCCTGGTCGTCGCCCACGGCATAGACATGGCGGCCCCAGGCCGTGTGATTGAGAACGTACCAGAGGAGCAGCACGAGCAGGACCATGGCGATCACGCCGGCGGTCAGCACCGCGCTGCCGACCCTGAAACTCAGCGCAAACAAATGCAGCAGCGGAGCCTGGGTGTCGACGTCGGTGTCGCGGATCGTCTCATTGGCCGAATAGATGAAATTCGTGGCCATGACGATGTTCCAGGTGCCCAGCGTGACGATGAAGGGCGGCAGTTTCATGTAGGCAACGAGCAGGCCGTTGAGCAGGCCACAAGCGGCACCGGCGGCAAGTCCGATGACCACGGCGAGCACGGCCGGCATGCCGTAACTGACCGCGCAATTGCCCATGATGACGGCCGAGATCACCATGATGACCCCGATCGACAGGTCGATGCCGGCAGTCAGGATGACCAGTGTCTGGGCGGCGCCGAGAATGCCGACGATGGCGATCTGCTGCAGGATCAGCGTCAGCGTGTAGGATGAAAAGAAACGTCCGCCGATAGCGATGCCGAAAATGATGATCGACAGAACCAGCACGATCAGCGGCACCGCCGCCGGCGTGGAATGCAGGAAATGCTGTGCGCGTTTGACGAAGGATTTGTGCTCGTCGAAAGCGGCAACACTGGTGTCGCTGTCCGAGAGGACCTTCTCGAATTCCTGAGCTTGAGCCATGTTTTCTCCCCTGGGCCTCGACCATACGCCGATGCCCGTCCACGCCTTTCCGGTCTGCCGCCGGGATTATTCGCGCTTATAGCGACACATCGTCCACCTGATGCGGCCGGGGATCAAGCCCCAGCCGCAAGCTTTATGAGCCATTCAGGCGAGCATCAGCCCCAGCACTTGGCGAGGCCTTCCTTGGTGTCGATCGACTTCACGCCGTTGGCCGGCTTGTCGGTGACGAGATTGACGCCGGTGTCGAAGAAGTTCTTGCCTTCGGTCGGCTTCGGTTTGGTGCCGTCCTTGGCATATTTTGCGATCGCCTCGATGCCGAGCGCCGCCATCTGCAGCGGATATTGCTGCGAGGTGGCGCCGATGACGCCTTCGGTAACCGACTTCACGCCAGGGCAGCCGCCGTCGACCGAGACGATCAGCACCTGCTTTTCGAGACCGACTGCCTTGAGCGCCTGATAGGCGCCGACAGCGGCGGGCTCGTTGATGGTGTGGATGACGTTGATGGTGTTGTCCTTCTGCAGAAGGTTTTCCATCGCCTTGCGGCCGCCTTCTTCGTTGCCGTTGGTCACGTCATGGCCAACGATGCGCGGATCGACCTCGTCGCCGATCTTGTTCGGATCCTTCACGTCGATGCCGTAACCCATCATGAAGCCCTGGTCGCGCAACACGTCGACCGTCGGCTGCGACGGGGTGAGGTCGAGGAAGCCGATCTTGGCGTCCTTGGCCTTGTCGCCGAGCGTGGCGGCGGCCCAGGCGCCGATCAGCTTGCCGGCTTCGAGATTGTCGGTGGCGAAGGTGGCATCGGCGGCATCGATCGGATCGAGCGGAGTGTCGAGCGCGATCACCAGCAGGCCGGCGTCGCGGGCCTTCTTGACAGTCGGCACGATGCCCTTGGTGTCGGACGCCGTGATCAGGATACCCTTGGCGCCGTCGGCGATGCAGCTTTCGATCGCGGCGACCTGGCTCTCGCTGTCGCCGTCGATCTTGCCGGCATAGGTCTTGAGATCGACGCCCAGTTCCTTAGCCTTGGCGGTGGCGCCTTCCTTCATCTTGACGAAGAAGGGGTTGGTGTCGGTCTTGGTGATCAGGCAGGCGCCGACGCCGGCGGCCGATGCCGACGAAGCGAACGCCATCAGACCCAGGCCGGCAGCCGCGAACACAGTGGACTTCAGCAGTGATTTGTTGGTCACGATTTCCTCCCAATGGAACTGTTCCGGACGCCGGCCACCCGGCGTCTCAAGCGCATCCACCGATTTTCTCCCAGAGTGGACACACCCCAAAAAACACCAGTCCGCAACGGCTGTCAATAATTAAATCACTCTTATTTATTATTGACACGCTTGCGCTGTTCACTCATTCTGAACGAAAAGCCATCGAGGGGAAACAGACGGGAGGAACAGGGTGGAGACCGGCATTGCGAGGCACGGTTCGCCCGAGGCTTTGGAAAGCCGGGTGCATCGCGGCACCAACCAGAGCGGCATGCGCGACCACAATGAGCGGCTCGTGCTGTCCCTGGTGCGGCAGCATGGCAGCCTGGCCAAATCCGACATCGCGCGCATGACCGGGCTGTCGGCCCAGACCGTGTCGGTGATCATGCGCGAGCTCGAGGAAGACAAGCTGCTCGTGCGCCAGGCGCCGCTGCGCGGCAAGATCGGCCAGCCTTCGATCCCGATGGCGCTCAACCCGGAAGGCGCCTTTTTCATCGGCCTCAAGATCGGCCGGCGCTCGGCCGAGCTCGTTCTGATCGACTTCCTGGGCAACGTGCGCGCCATGCTGCAGCACTCCTACCGTTACCCCGCACCGCGCGAGACCGTCGAGTTCGTCACCGCCGGCATCAAGACGATGCGCGGCGAGCTGACGCCGGCGCAGGACAAGCGCATCGCCGGGCTCGGCATCGCCATGCCGTTCGAGCTGTGGAACTGGGCCGACACGGCCGGGGCGCCGCGCGAGATCATGGACGAATGGCGCCATCGCGACATCCGCGCCAACATCCAGGCGCAGTGCGAGTTCCCTGTCTACCTGCAGAACGACGCGACGTCGGCCTGTGGCGCGGAGCTCGTCTTCGGGCGGGCGGGCGGAGCGCGCGATTTCGTCTATTTCTACATCGGCGCCTTTGCCGGCGGCGGCATCGTGCTCAACGGCCGCCTCTACAGCGGGCCCAACGGCAACGCCGGCGCGCTGGGCTCGATGCCAGTGCCGGGGCCGGACGGCAAGCCGACGCAGCTCATCGACGTCGCCTCGATCGCGATGCTGGAAAAGGCGATCTCCGCCAAGGGCATCGATGGCTCCTATCTGTGGACCTCGCCGCAAGAATGGGGCGAAATCGGCCCCGATCTCGACGAGTGGATCGCCAGCGCCTCGCGGGCGCTCGCCTATGCCATCGTCGCCGCCTCGTCGGTCATCGATTTCGAGGCGGCGGTGATCGACGGCTGGATGCCGCTCGATGTGCGGCGCCGGCTGGTCGATGCCGTCACGGAAGCGATTGCCGGCATCGATGCCGAAGGACTGAAGCTGCCTGTCGTGCGCGAGGGAACGGTCGGCATCCATGCACGCGCCATGGGCGGCGCCAGCCTGCCGCTCTCCGAGCGCTTCCTGATCGGACCGAACACGTCCGGGGGCGCCTGACATGCTGATCGGCATCCCGTCGCTGCTCGGGCCACAGTTCCTGGCGACGCTCAGGGCAATGGGCCATGGCGACGAGATCGCGATCGTGGACGGCAATTATCCGGCCGAGGAGCAGGCGCGGCGGCTGATCCGCGCGGACGGCCACGACGTTATAGCCGTCCTCGACGCCGTGCTCAGCGTGCTGCCGGTGGACGAAGCGGTGCCGGAGGCATTGTTCCGTGCCTCGGTGAAGGGCGACCCGGCGCTTGCCGACCCCGTGCATCGCGAGATGGAAGCTGTCTGCGCCAGGCGCGCACCGGGCCATAAGGTGGTTGCGCTGGCCGGGCCCGACTTCTATGCACGCGTCAAGGCCGCGCACGCAATCGTTGCGACCAGCGAACCCAGGCTCTTTGCCAACATCATCATCCGCAAGGGCGTGATCCATCCGCCGGAGACCAAGACGACATGATCCTTTGCTGTGGCGAAGCCCTGATCGACATGCTGCCGCGTACCACGACGGAAGGCGAAGCGGCCTTCGCGCCCTATGTCGGCGGCGCGGTGTTCAACTCGGCGATCGCGCTCGGCCGGCTCGGCGCCCCGGCAGGCTTCTTCTCGGGCCTCTCCTCCGACCTGTTCGGCGGCCAGTTCCGCGAAGCGCTCGGCGCCAGCAAGGTGAGTTCCACCTATGCGCACACCTCGCCGCGTCCGACGACGCTCGCCTTCGTGCGGCTCACCAACGGCCAGGCGACCTACACCTTCTATGACGAGAATACCGCCGGGCGCATGCTGACCGTCGAGGACCTGCCGAAGCTCGGCGCCGAGATCGAGGCGATGCTGTTCGGCGCCATCAGCCTGATCTCCGAACCTGCCGGATCGGCCTATGAGGAGTTCATGCGGCGCGAGCACGAGAGCCGGGTAATGATGCTCGACCCCAACATCCGGCCGAACTTCATCCCGGACAAGGCAAAGCATCTGCGGCGCATCCGCGAGATGATGGCGATGGCCGACATCGTGAAACTCTCGGACGAGGACCTCAAATGGTTCGACGAGGCGGGCTCGCATGAAGATGTCGTGCACAACTGGCTGGATCGCGGGCCGAAGCTGATCGTCGTCACCCATGGCAGCGAAGGCGCCGTCGGCTACAGCAGGGCGCACAAGGTCACCGTCATGCCGCGGAAGGTGAAGGTGGTCGACACGGTCGGCGCCGGCGACACCTTCAACGCCGGCATCCTGGCATCGCTGCATGAGCAGGGCCTGCTCACCAAGGCCGCCATCGGCGACCTGCCGGAAGAAGCGATCCGCAAGGCGCTGGAGCTTGGCGCCAAGGCGGCGGCGGTGACGGTTTCGCGAGCCGGCGCCAACCCGCCCTGGCGGAACGAAATCGCCTGATCCGGCGGCGGGATGGGCGTAACACTGCCCTCCCCGGCCGATCACTTTATGTTTCCCATCGATGGGACGTCGCGATAAGGCAAGCCGGGAAACACTCGTCAAAGCTCGGATTTCAGGCTTTTTCAGGCATTGCGCCGGCAAAATCCGTAACGGGTGCGACACATAAGCAATTTCGCCTGGCCGCCACCGGCTTTCTCAGCCGATCCAAGTCTGTTACCAGCGGGCCGGTTTTTACAGGCAGTTTCGAGGCCGACATGCAGTTCATCGATCTTGGCGCGCAGCGCGAACGTATCCGCGACCGGCTGAAGGTCGCCATCGACAAAGTCGTCGAGGAAGGCCGCTATATCCTCGGCCCGCAGGTCACCGAATTCGAGAACAAGCTCGCGGCCTATGTCGGCGTCAAGCATGTGGTCGCCTGCGCCAACGGCACCGATGCGCTGCTCCTGCCGCTGTTTGCCGCCGGCATCGGCCCGGGCGACGCGGTGTTCGTGCCGAGCTTCACCTTCGCCGCGACGGCCGAGGTGGTGGCGCTGGCCAAGGCCGAGCCTGTCTTCGTCGACGTCGACCGCGATACCTACAACATCGACATCGCCAGCCTCGAGGCGGCGATCGCGATGATCAAGAAGGAAGGAAGGCTGAAGCCGAAGGCGATCATTCCCGTCGACCTGTTCGGTCTTGCCGCCGACTACGAGGCGATCATGGCGATCGCCAAGCGCGAGAACCTTTTGGTGATCGAGGACGCCGCCCAGTCGATGGGCGGTTCCGCCGACGGCACGGCGATCGGCGGTTCCGCCGACGCCAAAATGTGCGGCGCCTTCGGCCATGTCGGCTCGACCAGCTTCTATCCGGCCAAGCCGCTTGGCTGCTATGGCGACGGCGGCGCCATGTTCACCAATGACGGCGCGCTGGCCGACAAGCTCCGTTCCTTCGCCTTCCACGGCAAGGGCGAGACGCAATACGACAATGTCCGCGTCGGCATCAATTCGCGCCTCGACACGCTGCAGGCGGCGATCCTGATCGAAAAGCTCGCCATCCTCGAGGATGAGATGGTGGCGCGCCAGGTCGTGGCCGACCGCTATGCCAAGGGCCTCGGCGATATCGTCAAGGCGTCGCGCAACCTCGGCCACGGCCGCTCGGCCTGGGCGCAATATGCGATCGAAACGCCGAAGCGCGACGGGCTCAAGGCCCATCTCGGTGAAAAAGGCATCCCGTCGGTGATCTATTATGTGAAGCCGCTGCACAGCCAAGTGGCTTACAAGGATTATCCGCGCACGCCGACGGGACTTGCTGTCTCGGAAGAACTGCCGAAGCAGATCCTCTGCCTGCCGATGCACGCCTATTTGAGCGAGGCCGACCAGGATCGCATCATCGAGACGATCCGCAATTATATCGGCTCGAACTCGGCGCATGTCGCGGCGGCTTAGAGGCCTAAAGGTCGGCGCCAGGCCCCCCTCTCTGCCCTGCCGGGCATCTCCCCCTCAAGGGGGGAGATCAGATGTCACGCAGGCTTTCGCCAACCTTAAACGTTGAAAGAATGAGCGGCGCGCTGAAGCTGCCAATCTCCCCCCTTGAGGGGGGAGATGTCCGGCAGGACAGAGAGGGGGGCTGTCCTGCCAACATCTACAATTGGCGACGCTGCGACTATGCGCTCTTCCCGCTCGCAATGAAATGCGGATTGGCGAAATCGCTGTCGCTCGCCTGGTTGCGCTTGCCGTAGACCAGCGGCCGTCCATCCAGCGTGCGCGTCATGCCGCCGGCGGCGCGCAGCACTGCGTCGCCCGCCGCTGTATCCCACTCCATGGTACGGCCGAAGCGCGGATAGACGTCGGCTTCCGCCGCGGCGAGCAGGCAGAATTTCAGCGACGAGCCGATCGAGACGATCTCGGCGGCGCCGAGATCGCGGATGAAGGCATCGGTTTCAGGCGTATTGTGCGAACGGCTGGCGACGACGGCGAGCGGCGTGCCTCCTGCCCGCACCGTGATCGGCCGGCGACCGAGAACGCGATAGTCGGCATCGACCTCCAGTGCCTCGGCCTTGCCGGGTCGCCCGGAGAAAAAGCGTCCCGTGCACGGCGCGAAGACGACGCCGACCTCCGGCACGCCGTGGCGGATCAGCGCGATGTTGACGGTGAAATCGGTGCGGCGGTTGACGAATTCCTTGGTGCCGTCGAGCGGATCGATCAGGAAGAAGGCGCCGTCGAGATCGGGCGTTGCGATGCCCGCCGCCACCTCTTCCTCGGCCACACAAGGGATGTCCGGATAGGCAGCGCGCAGGCCGGCGAGGATAATCTTCTCGCTTTCGCGGTCGGCTTCCGTCACCGGCGAAGAGTCGGCCTTGCTGTCGACGGCGCAGCCTTCGTGGAAGACACGCATCACCTCGCGCCCGGCCTCGAGCGCCAGGCGCTCGAAGACACCGAGCATCGCCTCGTCGTCAGATACCGCCGCCATTGTCGTATTGGTCTTCGGCAATGTCGCGCTCATTCAGCCAGTGCTCCAGGGCTTCCGCCATCTCCTCGGGCTTCTTGCCGAGCGTCTTGAGGTGGACTTCCGGATTCAGCGGCGCTTCATAGGGCGAATCGACGCCGGTGAAATTCTTGATCTCGCCGCTCAAGGCGCGCGCGTAGAGACCCTTCGGATCGCGGCGGGCGCATTCCTCGAACGGCGTGTCGACGAACACCTCTACGAACTCGCCCTCAGCCATCAGCTCGCGCGCCACGCGCCGTTCGGCGGCGAAGGGCGAGATGAAGGAAACGATGACGATCAAGCCGGCATCGGCCATCAGCTTCGCCACCTCGGCGACGCGGCGGATGTTCTCCACGCGGTC
Source organism: Mesorhizobium humile (assembly GCF_033977215.1). Lineage (NCBI taxonomy): Bacteria > Pseudomonadati > Pseudomonadota > Alphaproteobacteria > Hyphomicrobiales > Phyllobacteriaceae > Mesorhizobium > Mesorhizobium humile. The sequence goes on along the minus strand of NZ_JAVIIV010000003.1, from coordinate 428,286 downwards.
GGCGTCGGTGAAGCCGAGATCGCGGTTCAAGCCGTGACGGACATTGTCGCCGTCAAGGATGTAGGTGTGGCGCCCGGACGCGAACAGCTTCTTCTCGAACAGGTTGGCGATGGTCGACTTGCCGGAACCCGAAAACCCGGTGAACCAGAACACGGCCGGGCGCTGGTTCTTCAGGTCGGAGCGGCCACGCTTGCCGACGTCGAGCGACTGCCAATGGATGTTTTCGGCACGGCGCAGCGAATGCAGGATCATGCCGGCGCCGACCGTGGCGTTGGTGATGCGGTCGATCAGGATGAAGGCGCCGGTGGTGCGGTTCTCGGCGAAGGGATCGAAAGCGATCGGCGCGCGGGTCGAAAGGTTGCAGACGCCGACCTCGTTGATGTCGAGCGACTTCGCCGCCTCATGCGCGAAGTCGTTGACGTTGACCCGGTATTTCAGATCGGTGACGGTGGCGCTGACCTGATCGGTCTCGGTGCGCAACACATAGGAGCGGCCGGGCAGCAGCGCCTGCTCGTCAAACCAGACGATGTTGGCGGCGAACTGGTCGGCGACCTGCGGGCGTGCGGCCGGCGAGACCAGCAGATTGCCACGCGACACCTCGACCTCGTCCTCGAGAACCAGCGTGATCGCCTGGCCGGCGACCGCCTGCTCGAGATCGCCGCCCTGCGCGACGATGCGCTTGACCCGGGACGCCTTGCCCGACTTGGCGACCACGACTTCGTCTCCTTGCGAAACCGTGCCCGAAGCGATGGTGCCGGCGAAGCCGCGGAAATCGAGGTTCGGGCGGTTCACATATTGGACAGGAAAGCGGAAAGGCAGCTCGACGGCGGCCTCGTCGACCGACACGTTTTCGAGATGCTCGATCAGCGACGGCCCGGAATACCAGGACGTGCGCTCCGAGCGGCTGGTGACGTTGTCGCCGAAGCGCGCCGACATTGGGATCGGCACGACACTCACGAAGCCAAGGTCTTTCGCGAACTCGCCATAGTCGGCGACGATCTGGTCGAACACGGCCTTGTCGAAGCCGACGAGGTCGATCTTGTTGACCGCAAGAACGATGTGGCGGATGCCGAGCAGCGAGGCAATGATCGAATGGCGCCTGGTCTGGCGCAGCACGCCCTGACGTGCGTCGATCAGCACGATGGCGAGATCGGCGGTCGAGGCGCCGGTCGCCATGTTGCGCGTGTACTGCTCATGGCCGGGCGTGTCGGCGACAATGAACTTGCGCTTCGGCGTGGCGAAGAAACGGTAGGCGACGTCGATGGTGATGCCCTGCTCGCGCTCCGCCTCCAGCCCGTCGACCAGCAGCGCGAAGTCGATGTCGTCGCCGGTGGTGCCGTGCTTGCGCGAATCCTTCTCGAGCGCGGCAAGCTGGTCCTCGAATATCTGCTTGGTGTCGGAGAGCAGCCGGCCGATCAGCGTCGACTTGCCGTCGTCGACCGAGCCGCAGGTGAGGAAGCGCAGCAGCGACTTCTTCTCCTGCGCGGCCATGTAGTCGCGGATCGAATCGGTCGGGGCGAGGCTCTTGGCCATGATGTGGCGCATTATCAGAAATAACCCTCGCGCTTCTTCTTTTCCATGGAGCCTGCCTCGTCGCGGTCGATGAGGCGGCCCTGGCGCTCGGACGTGCGGGCGGTCAGCATCTCGCCGACGATGGCTTCCAGCGTGTCGGCATCGGACTCGATCGCGCCGGTCAGCGGATAGCAGCCCAGCGTGCGGAAGCGCACGAGCCGGTTCTCGATCGCCTCGCCGGGGCGCAGTTGCATGCGGTCATCGTCTTTCATGATCAGCATGCCGTCGCGCTCGACCACCGGCCGTTCCTTGGCGAAATAGAGCGGCACGATCGGGATGTTCTCCTGCAGGATGTACTGCCAGATATCGAGCTCGGTCCAGTTGGACAGCGGGAAGACGCGGATCGACTCGCCCGGCGCGATGCGGGTGTTGAAGATCTTCCACATTTCCGGCCGCTGGTTCTTCGGGTCCCAGGCATGCTGGGCGTTGCGGAAGGAAAAGATGCGCTCCTTGGCGCGCGACTTCTCCTCGTCGCGGCGGGCGCCGCCGAAGGCCGCGTCGAAGCCGTATTTGTCGAGCGCCTGGCGCAGCGCCACCGTCTTCATCACATGGGTGTGGGTGTTGGAGCCATGGTCGAAGGGGTTGATGCCTTCGCGAACGCCATCCTCATTGACGTGGACCAGGAGGTCGAAGCCGAGCTTCTGCGCCATCTGATCGCGAAAGGCGATCATCTCGCGGAACTTCCAGGTGGTGTCGACATGGAGGAACGGGAAAGGCGGCTTGGCCGGATAGAAGGCCTTCATCGCCAGATGCATCAGCACGGACGAATCCTTGCCGACCGAATAGAGCATCACCGGCTTGGAGAAAGACGCCGCGACCTCGCGGAAGATGTGGATGGATTCGGCCTCGAGCCGCTGCAGATGCGTGAGCGCGATATTCATGGAGCGTCGAGCATTCTTTCGTGCCGTCGAGCGGAAATCTTGCATTGCAGGCGCAATTCCATGCCGCCCGGGCGCAGATTTCACTTCGGACAAACTGTTTCGTGCGGGCGTTCTAACAGATCGGCGCCGCCGATAACAATGCAAGACCCGCGCGGCGCAAGGTGATTGGAGAACGAATTTTCCAAGCACAGCCGGCAAAGCGGAAAATCCTGCCAGAGCCACCGAAAACGCGGGAAGCGGGCAAAGGCCTTGGCGTCCAGGGAATTGCAGGGCTCCCCGATCCTCGCCGGATCGGGGGATTTCCGCCGCAAGATTGTCGACCGCACTATCGCAGGGCGGCGCCAGCCGCTATACGGGCTCGGGGAACGGGCAAGGCGCGGCAAACGGAGATCGGCGAGGCGGCCTCTGGCTGGCTCCGTGAATCCGGGCGCAACCTGGAAAATTGCGAAGCAAGCATTTGAACCCGTTTACAACGCTCCGGCGCCACCTCACGCCCGCACAGATCAACATCTATTTCTCGATCGCCTGCTTCTTCTCACCGCCGGTGCTTGGATCGCTGGTCAGCATCACCTTCAATGCCGGTGGTGTGTGGTCCGCGATGCTGCTGGCTGCGAAACGGCGGCGCCTCAACGTCGACCGGCCGATGCTCGCCATCACGGTGGCGATCTATGCCTATTGCGCAGCGATGGTTCTGGCTTCGATCGTCAACGGCACGCTGGCCGCCGATTTGCGGTTTTTCCTGCCGCTGATCACCTTCCTGCTGTTCCCCATCTCCTATTCGACCTGGAGCATCACCGAGAAGAGCGTGCTGGCACGCATCGCCATTCTGGCCAGCACCGCGGCCTGCTTCGGCGCGCTGGCGATGGCCGTGTTCCAGTATCATCGGCTCGGCGTGAGGGCGGAGGGTGGCGCCGGCAATCCGATCGTCTTCGCAACCGTTACCTGCCTCGCAGTCATGACATGCCTTGCCGGTGCGCTGTCGGGCATCGAGAAACGCTGGAAGCTGCTGGTCCCGGCGGCGATCGCCGGAGCCATTGCGATTGTCTATTCGGGGTCGCGCATGATCTGGGTGGCCGTGCCGATTGCCGGCATCGTCGTGCTTCTCATCAACCGCCGCCGGTTCACCGGCGCCAGCCTGGCGCGCTTCGTGGCGATCGGCGTCGTGATCGCCCTTGTGATCGCCGCCATCGGCTCTCACGCCATCCTGGATCGAGCCGACTTCCTGGTCAGCGACTGGGACGCGCTGAACGCCAATGGCGACCATTCGACGGCGCTCGGCCTGCGCGTGGCGATGTGGGAAATCGGCTTCAGCGCGTTTCGCGAGATGCCGATTTTCGGGCATGGCATCTCGGCGAGCCGGGCGCTGATGAAGCAGGGTTTTCAGGACCAGTACGGCCTGAGCCAGGGTTTCAGCCATTTCCACAATGGCTTCCTGACGGCGCTGGTCGAGGCCGGCCTGCTGGGGGCGCTGACCCTGGCGTCGATTTTCGTCGTCGCCGCCTGGAACGCGGCACGGACGCTGCGCCTCAGCGTCGACCCGGTGGAGCGGTTCGGCGCGACAATGGTCCTTGTCGCGGTCATCACCTATCTCACCGGCGGAATGGCCGGCATCCTCGTCGGCCACGACATTCTCGACGCCACGCTGATGGTATTCCTGATCTCGGGGACCTACCTTGCATCCGGGCGGACGGTGGCGCCGACCGGGAAAAGCGCGCCTGCGACGGCGCCGGACGCCAGCCGACACCCATGAAGGTCCTGGTCACCGGCGCGACAGGCTTCATTGGACGCCGGGTCGTCATCCGGTTGCGCGAGACCGGATTCGACATACGGATAGCCTCCCGCCTCCCGCAAGGGCTGGCCGGCGCGGACGACGCCGTCGCGCTGCCCGCCGCCGATGCGCCGCGGGGAAGCCTTCCTGGCGCTGACGCGCGATGTGACGCATGTCGTCCATTGCGCGGCGCTCAACAACGACCGTGGCGCCGGCGCGGCCGACTTGCGGACCGTCAACGCGACGCTGACCGGCCGGCTCGCCCAGGCGGCGGCGACGCGCATCGACGGCCGCTTCATCTATCTCTCCTCGATCCGCGCCGTGGTAGGCCCCGGTTTCAGCGGCACCATCGACGAGGCCACGCCCCCTGCCCCGCAATGCGCCTACGGGCGCTCCAAGCGCGAAGGCGAGATCAAAATGCTGGAGGCTTTCGCGGCGTCAGGGCACGGCGGGGCGGCGGCGCTGCGGCTACCGCCGGTCTATGGCGAAGGCATGAAGGGAAATCTGCGTGGGTTGATGCGGCTGGCGGACACCGGCCTGCCGCTGCCAGCAGCCGCCCTGACGGCGGTTCGCTCGCTCGTCTCGCACGACGCCGTGGCCGCCGCCGTGACGCATCTTCTGACCCGCCCCGTGCCGCCGCGCCCGACCTATGTGCTCGGCGACGCTTCGCCGGTTGCGATGTCCGAAATCATCAGAGCGTTCCGGCGCGGATACGGCCGGCCGGCGCGGCTTCTGCCCCTGCCTGCCTCGCCGTTGCAGCTGTTGGCAACGTTGGTTGGCCGGCGGGCGTCATGGCAGGCCTTCATGGCGACGCAGATCTGCGATCCGTCGCTGCTGGTCTCGGAAGGCTGGGGGCCGGAAACCGATACGCTCGGCCGGCTCGAGGAGCTGGCTCGGCAGGGGAGCGGTTTGCCGTTTCCGTGAACGGTCAAACGCTCTATCCCTTTGTTTTGCGCAATTCCGGACGGAAAACCGCTTACACTTTTCCTGGAATTGCTCTAGGCGCGAAAGACCGTGCCCAGCAATATCTTGAGGTCCAGACCGGTCGAGGCGGCCTTGACGTAGGCCGCATCGCTTTCCGCGCAAAGTCTTGGATCGGACATATCGATCCCCTTGATCTGCGCGAGCCCTGTGATGCCTGGAAGCGCTGTGAGCACGCCCAGTTCCCTGCGCCGCTCGATCAGTTCCGCCTGTGTCGGCAGGCATGGACGAGGGCCGACAAGGCTCATCTCGCCTTTGAGCACATTCCAGAGCTGCGGCAATTCGTCGATCTTGGTTGCGCGCAGAACCTTGCCGACCGCTGTGACCGAACCGGCCGGCGCCTCGTGTGTGGGCAGCGACGGCGTTCCCCGATGCATGGTGCGCAATTTGCGGCAGGCAAAGAGGGCTCCTCCCCGGCCGACGCGGACCTGCGAAAAGATGGCGGGGCCGGCCGACGTTGCCCGGATTGCCAGCATCGCGACAAGCAGGATGGGAGCCGCCACCACCAGCATCGGAACAGCGACCGCCAGGTCGAACGCGCGCTTGGCCGTCATGGCTCAGATCCGGCGCCAAAGGAAAGCGACGTAGAGCCCGAGCGTGCCCATGAATGTCTGCCGGTAGACGCCGCTTTTGTCGAGCAGGCCGAAACGCTTGAAGATGTTGCCTTTGCGCGCCCTGATGAACAGGCGAAGGCAAAGTGCTGCATCGCGCGCGATGAGCTCGCGGTTGACGGCGAGGCCGCGCAGATTGCTGTCCGTCCAGGTGGCGAACTGACCCTGGAACAGACGCCCCAGCCTTGAAAACCTCGCCCTCCACGAGACATTGGCGCCGACGAGGTTTGCCGCGTGCTGGCGGTATCTCACCAGCGGCCGCGGCTCGTAGCGGACCTTGCCGCCGGCGGCGGTGACGATGAGATAGGCCCACCAGTCATGGCTGACGAATTCGGTTCTCGCCGATGCTTTCGCCAGAAGCTGGCGTGCCGCGCGGTTGAAGAGCATCGTGTTGCCGCCGGCGATGCTTTGCACCAGCGCATTGCGGAAGGACGGGGGGCGACGAAACAGCGGCGAATAGCCGGCCGGAACGCCGGTCTGCGAAATGGTCGCCGTGCGCGAGCAGAACAGGAGCGGCGTTTCCATGTCCTCTCCCTCCATCCAGCGGATGGCGCTCTCCAGCCGATCCGGCTCCCAGACATCGTCCTGGTCGCAAAAGGCGTAGTAGTCGGCGTCGATGCGCGCATCGATGATCATCGAGCGGAAATTGGCGGCGAAGCCCCTTTGCGGGCCCTGCAAAAGTGTGAGCGACCCCTTGGTCCAGCGGGATCGCCACGTCTCGACGATTGCGGTCGTGGCGTCCGACGAGCCGTCGTCGGAGACCCAGAGATCGACGAGCGGCCAGGACTGTGCGAGCAAGGACTCCAATTGTTCGCCGATGTATGCCGCGCCGTCCTTCGTGCCCATGAGAACGGCCACGCGCTGATCTCTTCTGGTCACGGCTTTGGAGTCACTTGCCAGAAGGGTGCTTGAACAGGTTTCAATAGCCAATTGCGGGCGTACGGCACAGGTTAACCGACCTGTCCGGCCGTTTTCGGCACCACCTCTTCGCGCGCGCCGCGAATGTCTTCTTCCGCCCCATAGAGTCCGGCAAGGATGGCAAGCGCGGCGGCCTTGTCGCGATTGTGCATCGCGGCCACCAGCGCCGGCAGAACCGCCTCGATCCTCGGCCATTCAATGACGCCGGTCTTGAGGCCGAAGATCTTGGCGATGTCGAGCTTGACCACCTCCTCGTTCTCGGCGTGCAGCGCCTCGTGCAGCTTCTCGCCGGGCCTGATGCCGGTGAAGCGGATCGGAATGTCGGTGTAGGGGCTTTTGCCAGCCATGCGGATCATGGTCTCGGCGACTTCGAGGATCGGCACGGGCTTGCCCATGTCGAGCATGTAGATGGCGTAGTCATCCGCGCCCCGGCGCCGCTCGGCGTCGGCGGCCGACATGATGACGAGGTCGACGGCCTCGGCCACGGTCATGAAATAGCGGGTCATGCGCCGGTCGGTGATGGTCACCGGCCCGCCGGCCTCGATCTGCGCCTGGAAGATGGTCGCCACCGAGCCGTTGGAGCCGAAGACATTGCCGAAACGCACGGCGATGAATTTCGTGCCCGAATGACGTAGATCGGAGACGCCGGCATGGCCGTTCGCCGCGCCGGCGCGCGGCTGCGGCGACGTCGCCTGGGCTTCATGCAGCGAGGAGACGACCTGTTCGGCCGCCCGCTTGGTGACGCCCAGCACCGAAGTCGGGTCGACGGCCTTGTCGCTGGAAATCAGCAGGAACTGCGGCACCCCGCATTCGGCGGCGATCTCGGCGCAGGCGAGCGTGCCGAAGACATTCGTCTCGATCGCGGCTTCCCAGTTCTCCTCGAGCAGCGGCACGTGCTTGAGCGCCGCGGCATGGAAGATGATCGCGGGTTTGAACTCGCTGACCAGACGCGTCATGTGAGGCCGGTCGGTGACGTCGACAATGCGGCTGGTCAGCCGGTCGCGGTCGCCATCGTCGGTCTGCTGATCGAGCTGGAAAATGCCGAACTCGGAATTGTCGGCCACCAGCACCGCCTCGGCGCCCAGCTCCAGCGCGCGCTTGACGAGCACGCGGCCGATGGAGCCGGCACCGCCTGTGACCATGACGCGCTTGCCGCCGACGAAAGCGCCGATCCGCGTGGTGTCGGTGGCCACCGCCGAACGGCGCATGATGGTCTCCATCTCGACGGCATCGAGGACCAGCTTGCCGCCCTGCCCCAGTTCCGACAGGCCGGAAAACTGGACGACGCCGATGCCGCTGTGGCGGGCAATCCGCACCAGCTCGGCATAGTCCTCGATCTCGCGCTCGACCCCCTGGCCGAAGATCAGGAGGTCGAGGTTTTCCGTGCCCTTGACATAGTCCTCCAGCACTTCGACCAGGCGCGCCCGCAGCGCCACGACCGGAACGCCCTGGATCTGCGTGCCGAGCGGCGCCTCGCTCTCGGTGGCCATGATGCCGGCGATCGCGTATTCGGCGGGCTGGGCCGTGCGGGTGAAGCGGACGATCAGGTCCGCCTCGCTCAGCCGACCGATGAACAGTGCCTGTTTGGTCGAGGCATCGCCGGTGGCGCGGCGCAAAATGCGCCAGCTCGCGCCGTCGCGCAGGAAGCGATAGTAGAGCCTGGGCGCCGAAATGATGGTGAAGGAGACCAGGAAGAAGACGATGAACTGGCGCTCGTTGAGGCCGGCGACCGGCTGGAAGAAGAAGCGGAAGCCGAGCGAAGCCAGATAGAGAACCACCGTGAGGCTGCCGCAGCCCTTCAGGATATTGAAGAAGTCGGGCGTGGAGGCAAAGCGCCAGACGGTGTTGTAGAGACCGCAGGTGCGGAACAAAAGATGGGCGATGAGCACGATGAGCGCCCAGCAGGCCAGCCCACTGGCGGAGAACGCGTCGAAGGAAAGCCGCGACTGCGACAGGATCAGGCTAAGCGCCACCGCGACCAGGACCATGACGAGATCCTGGATCATGATGATGGCGCGCCGCATCCTTGGTCGGATACCCGATACGGCTTCTACGTATGCAGTCATTGGGTAGTACTGAACTCCAGGCGCCGGGATATGACTGCCAGAACAGCGCCGGACCGACCAGCGTCCGCCACCACTCTGGATTGCAAAGTCCCCAACCCCTTACCCGACTATCGCCTTAGCGCGGAGAGGGCGGGAGAGCCAGAGGTTTTTTGGGTGCATATGCGGTTGTGCAAATAATTTGTCTGGAAGCTGCAACAACTCAAGCCGGACTTGTTGGTCGCTTCAGAAAAGCCGCCGGAAGACACCCAATAGGTTCTGCTAATAAATAGCGCAGGATCGCGATTCGGCTTCACTAAGCCGCCATAAGCTTGTTGCAACGGCTATGCACGAAGAGACCAACGCTCAAAGGTGGTCGAGTGGCGTCGCTCACGGCGGCGCCGATCAAGCCTGCGGAGACGGCATTGACCAATACCGCAGCTTACCACGCTTCGCAAAGCAGTTGCGGCTGAGCCGGAATCTCAATAGTTGTGGCTCTGGTCTTGGCTTTCCCGCAGTGCCCTCGATGCAAGTATCGTCAGATGTGGTGCATCGGCAGCAGTTGAATTTTCTGGGTGTTTTGCCACGCAAGGATGCCGGAATGGATAAGAGTTGTTGATGACAACGCCCAATGCCGTTCCGATGAACGATCTCAAGCGCCTGTACCAGCGCTACGAGGCCAAGATCGCGCGCGAAGTGGCGAGCACGTTGCAGTCCGGATGGTGGCTCAACGGCGCGGCGGGCAAGCGATTCGCAGCGAACTTTGCGAAGTTTGTAGGAGCCGCCAATTGCATCCTTGTCGCAAACGGCACGGACGCCCTTGAACTCGCCTTACGCTCGATCGTCGGACTCGATGATGCGCACGGACGCGAGGTGATCGTGGCGGCCAATGCTGGGGGATATGCCAGTTGTGCCTGCTGGCACAACAACCTCATTCCACATTACGTCGACATCGAACCGGCAAGCCAACTTGTAAGCGTCCAATCCGTGCTGCAAGCGGTGAGTGTCGACACGGCTGCGATCGTCGTTACCCACCTTTACGGCGGGGTGGTCGACGTTACCGCTGTTCGGACGGGACTTATCGCTGCCGGCATGTCGCACATACCGGTCATCGAGGATTGCGCCCAGGCGCACGGTGCCAGCATCCGGGGTGAGATGGCTGGGTCACTTGGAGACATCGCCACTTTCAGCTTCTACCCGACCAAGAATCTCGGCGCGATGGGTGACGGTGGCGCGGTCCTCACCTCCAATCCAAGACTGGCAGAGCGCGTTCGTCAGCTTCATCAATATGGCTGGAGCTCCAAATATCATGTGGGTTTGCCTGGAGGGCGCAACTCCCGCATGGATGAGGTCCAGGCCGCGATTTTGGACGTCCTTCTTCCGGATCTGAACAGCCGCAATGAACAGCGTCGTGCCGTCCTCGGCCGATTCAAGGCCGCTGCCGGGCGCCGGCTCAAATTCCTCGACGGCGGCGCCGGCGCGGTTGCGCACCTTGCGGTCCTGCTCTGCGACGATCGGGATGCATTCCGGGCGTTCATGAAGGACCGCGGCATCGACACCGATATTCACTATCCCGTGCTCGATTGCGATCAGGTCGGTTGGGCAGACCTGCCCATGAAAGGGGTGCAGAACCTCGCGATCTCCAGGGCAAGCATAGGCCGTCTTTGTTCCGTCCCGTGCTACCCGGACATGTCGAATGACGAGATCGAGCAAGTCTGCAAGGCCCTCGGCGAATGGGAGGCAATGTGACAGCGCGTTCCATTGTTTTTCCCATCTATCGAAACGAGGCGAACATCCCTGCCCTGATGCAGGCGGTTGCCGGCTTTCACGGCAGGTACCAAGGCGATATCGAGTTCGTCTTCGTCATCGACGGATCGCCGGATGCATCCGGCGCGCTGCTGATCACGGCTTTGAAGGATACCGACTACGACTACAAGGTGATCTTCCACAGTCGCAACTTTGGCTCCTTCACGGCCATCAGAACCGGGCTCGAGCATGCATCGGGCAAGTATGTGGCTGCAATGGCGGCCGATCTTCAAGAACCGCCGGAACTCATCGTCGAATTCTTTTCAATACTGGAAAGAGACGCGACGGACGTCGTGTTCGGCAAAAGAGCGGGGCGAGACGATCCGCTGTTGACGCGGTTTCTTTCCCGGGCGTTCTGGGGCGTGTACCGCAGGCTGATCCTGCCCAGCATGCCAAGCGGGGGCGTCGATATTTTTGCCTGCAACCGCCAGGTGCTGGAAGCGATCCTGTCAATCGAGGAACCGAACAGCTCGCTTGTCGTGCAACTGTTCTGGGTAGGCTTCAGGCGGGAATTCGTGCCCTATCACCGCCGCGAACGGGAGCATGGGAAAAGCGCCTGGGGCATGGGGCGCCGACTCCGGTATATGATGGACTCGATCTTGTCGTTTTCCGACTTTCCGATCGTTCTTACACTCTGGGTGGGGATTGCCGGCTGCATTCTCAGCCTCGTGTTTGCGGTAATCACCGTCGTCGCCCGCTTGCTTGGCAAGATCGACCCGGCCGGGTACACGACACTGGTGCTGCTCATCGTGGGATTTGGGTCGGCGATCCTCGCGGTGCAGGGCATCCTGGGCTGTTATCTTTGGCGAGCGGTTGAAAATACCAAATCGCGCCCACTGCGGATAATAAGTCGCATTGTCGATGGGACGTCTGCATGAACGACAAGACCTTTTTTGTTCATGACCGCGGCATCTGCGAAAGCACGAACGTCGGCGACGGCACGCGCATATGGGCATTCGCCCATGTCCTTCCGGGTGCCGTGATCGGCGCCAATTGCAACATCTGCGATCATGTGTTTGTCGAGAATGATGTGACGGTCGGCGACGACGTCACCATAAAAAGCGGCGTTCAGTTGTGGGATGGCGTGCGCATCCGCAACCGCGTCTTCGTCGGGCCGAATGTTGCATTCACCAACGACCGCTTCCCGCGCTCGAAGCACTACCCGGAGACGTTTCTCCAGACGATCGTCGAGGACGGCGCTTCGATCGGGGCCAATGCAACGATCCTGCCGGGAATAACCATCGGCCGCCAGGCAATGGTCGGCGCTGGCGCCGTGGTGACCAAGAATGTGCCGGCCAACGCCGTGGTCGTCGGAAATCCGGCCGTCATCGTCGGCTATCAGACCGGTCCGCAGGTTGAACCGACCATAATGCAAGCGACACCCGGCGCCGCCGGCGACAGGATGGCGCTGGACGTCGGCGGCTGCGAGCTCTGGCGGTTGCCGCATTTCAGCGACCTGCGCGGCGAACTGGCCCCGCTCGAGTTCGGACGGAACCTGCCCTTCAAGCCGTTGCGCTCGTTTCTCGTTTATGGCGTTCGTTCCGACAAGGTCAGGGGTGAGCATGCGCACCGCCAGTGCCACCAATTCCTGATTGCCACCCATGGCCGCCTCTCGGTGGTCGTCGATGACGGCCGCGAAAGGAAGGAAGTGTTGCTGGCGGATCCCTCGATCGGTCTCTACCTGCCGCCCGGGGTATGGGGCATCCAGTACAAGTTCCAGCCGGATACGGTTCTGCTGGTCATGGCCTCGCATCCATATGACGCAAGCGATTACATCAGGGACTATTCGGATTTCCTCGCGACAGTCCAAGCCGGATGAGCACTGACCGGATAGGCCCGGATGCGCTGCGTTTTCTCGCGGCGGGCGGGTTGAACACCGCATTGACGAGCGCCGTCTACTTTGCCGGCCTGACAGTTCTGTCGTCAGGCGTTTCCTACACGATTGCCTGGCTGGCGGGCCTCGCATTCGTGATGGCGTTCTATCCGGACCGCGTCTTTCCAGGCGGGCGTACCGGCTTCGCGGACCGGCTGGCGGTCGGCGGTTCGGTCGTCGCGGTGTTCGTGGCCGGCCTGGCAACCCTTCATCTTCTCGAGCGAGCGCTGCAAAGCCGCACGGCGGCCTTCTTTGCAACGCTTGCGATCACGACGACGCTCAATTTCCTGGTTTCCCGATGGATCCTGCGCAGACACGCCCCTCCTTGATCCGGGCGGTTATCAGGCTGTTTGCGATCTTTGTCGCAGATGTACTTTTCCGAGCCGGCCTCTTTTTCGCTGTCCATTGAAGAGGAGGTAGCTGCGACCAGGACCATGACGACGGGCCGCACCCTCGGACCGACCAGCGCCCGCTGCCGCTGGATTGCAAAATCCACGACCACTTACCCGGCTATCGCCTTAGCGCGGGAGATTGGGCGAGAGCTAGGGATTTGGATCTTTTCGCGTTCCGGTTGATTAGTGGATGGGCGCGCATGCGCTCCGAGACCGGTTGCCTATGCTATCGCGATTGAGTGATGAAGATGTGATTCTTGTGTGGTTGTGTCCTGTTCCATTCCGTCTGCACCGCGTGTTCAAACATCTGCCCGCGGCTAGGCAAGCGGACCATCTCGTCACGGAACTTCGCTCGCCAACCGTGCCATCCGCGATTGCGAACCTCCTCTTCCGAGTAGCTCCGTTGAACTGAATATTTCCTTCGGGCATGGGCCGCGCTTAGCACAATATAGTGCCGAAGTACAAAGCTCTGCGGGAACAACCACCTTCCCTCAAAGTTTGCCTCATGTCCACCAGACTCCGCCAGTTCTATATCCAGTGCCTTCTTCCAGCACCGGACAAGCCTGACAGGATGCGGCTCGAAGAAATAGTAGTGGCGCATGCGCTCGACATAATCCGTCCCCTCAAAGGACTCCGATTCATCGGTCGGAACAAAAACAAACTCGTCAAAATTGATAGCGTTGAAGCCAGCCGCATCGACGGAGGCGATCGCATCGGCAAGGAGGACATTAGCAACGGGCGATTCCATGATCTCGTCCGCGTCGTGGTGAATGAACCAGTCCGCATCAATTTCGATTGCTAGTTGCTGCTTCAGCTTCAGCAATCCCACCCAATCATAAAAGCCTGGGTATTCAGCAGGCACGATGCGGATCAAACCTCGACCCAGATAGTCCTTGGCCGCCTCCACAGTCCGGTCAGTAGAGCCATTGTCGATAAGGCAAAATTCGATACCATTCCGGCACAGATGCTCCAGGCAACGGCTGATGTAGAGTTCTTCGTTTCGGACGGCGATAAGAGCAACGATGCGCACTGGGTCTCCGTTGTCAGTCGATGTAACATCCCGGTCGAACCGCCGCGTGGAGGCGGCCCACCATTTGAACCTACGAAAGGTAGGTGGATAGATGCCGCTCTACCAATTCGATTTCGCTGTCGGCAAGCTCGGCACGGCCACGCCCAACACTCCTTGAGTGGACAACGGCGTGCTTTGAAGATTTGGGATCTTCTATCCCGCCTCGCCGCTCCGGCGCATTCAAACTGACAAGCATCTGTGCCTCGAAGGGCTCACCAAGGTGCTCTGCCAAGGTCATGACCGCATCCTCAGGTGAGTTCACAAGATCATCGTAGTCAATCTCGATGCTCGTCGCCGGATTGGTAGAACAGTACGCATCACCAGCCTTTCGAAATCGTTCATACAGATAAACCTTGTTCTCGAATTCGATTGGCACCGCCTTCTCAAAGCCGATCTCGACAAGCGACGCCAGGGCATCCAATGGATTTCGAACCACGTGAACGAACAGAAAACCGTTAGGCAAAATCGCGTCCCATTCCCGTAGATACAAAACATTCTCTGGGTTTTTGTCGGCCCAGCGTTCCTTTCCGGAGAGCCTTGCTGCCTCCTCGTGAAACGCGATGAATGCCGCCCCGAAAATCGAGAGCAGCTGCGTGTCCGGCAGCCCGTAAGATCTTGCGGTTGAGAACAGGCGCACATGCGCCAATGGATCATTTATATAATCGCCAAAAAAATCCTTGAAGAACTTCACTTCAGGGCCGCAATGAATATGACTATGAGAATCCAAAATTCTTCGAACCAGCGTGGTCCCTGATCTGTAAAATCCGCCGATGACAATGGGTTTTGCAGGCTTCATCGAATTTACGCCAAAGGCTGCTTAGAGGTCAGGAAGATTTGACGCGGCTTGAGATTTTTTCTCGCAGGCCAAGCTAAGCCTTGCACCAAGATCGATTCTGCCAATCGCGACGATGTCTGCCTCTGGAGCAGTACGCGACATCAGTGCATCAATGATCCTGTGCATTACTATTTGTTCCGCGCCAACGGTCCCAAAAACACCACAGGTAAAGAAGTATGTACCAGGAAGAGTTAGACAAGAAAACTCAATTGCGACACTTATGGTCTCTCCCTTTGCCACCTTCGGGGTACGTTGTGACGGGGAGTTAATAGACTGCACGCCAGCCAGACCAAGGCCGTCGACAGTTCGAATCCACATCCCGAATCCTACGTTTGTAGCATCAACGTCGAACTCGACGGAGTACTGGAAAATATAGCGTTTACCCAAACGCAATACGTTCGCGACATGTCCGTGAAGCGTGGTTATCCTGACGTCGCGGATTTTGGCGCCTCTTTCCTCAAGTACCACCGTGGATTTCGAAACGAGGTTGGCATCAAAGTAGTCAGCAAGGCCATCTTTGTCTGGCCCATCCTGCGTGACACTAGCTTCGTGCTCGCTTACCTGCGGTGCGGCCATGGAAAGATCGGACCATCTTTCGATGTTAGACTTGGTCGATTCTGCAAGAGGCGCTCCGTCGACATCCGATCTTAGAAGGCCGCCCACTGGTCCGAAGTCGTCGTTCATTTGCAAAATAGCAGCTCGGATTTCCGTAGCTCCTGCGGAACTGGCATTCGCTAGTCGCTGGTATTGGCTCACCACCGCTTTCGGCATGCCTTCGAATATCTTCTCCCCACCATCAATAAGCATCGCCCGTGTGCATAGCTGAACGATTGTCGAAGCACCATGGCTCACGAACAGGATGGTACCACCCTTGTCCTTGATATCCTCGATACGGGCGAAGCATTTGCGCTGAAACGCCTCATCGCCCACTGCAAGCGCCTCGTCCACCACGAGGATGTCTGGATCAACGTTGATGGCAGTGGCGAAGGCGAGCCGCACATACATGCCCGACGAATAAGTCTTCACTGGCTGGTCAATGAACGGACCGATATCGGCGAAGCGGGCAATGTCATCAAAGCGCCACTCCATCTCCTTGCGTGGCACGCCTAGGATCGAGGCGTTGAGAAAGACGTTCTCGCGCCCGGTGAATTCTGGATTGAAGCCGGCGCCAAGTTCGAGCAGAGCGGCGATACGGCCATTGACCTCGACCGATCCGCTGGTCGGCTGAAGGGTGCCGCAAATGATCTGCAATAGCGTCGACTTGCCGGAACCGTTTCGGCCGATAATGCCGACCGTCTCGCCTCGTCCGACTTCAAAGGACACGCCTGACAGAGCGGCGAAATCGCGAAAGTAGCGTCGGGGCGGGCGGCCAATCAGGCGTTCGAGGCGCGGGACCACCATCTGCTTGAAGCGGTCCTCCGGCCGCCCGAACATGACATAATGTTTCGAAACATCGCGCACGCGAATGGCGACGTCCGAACGGCCATCTAAGGCAACGGCAACAGATCTATCAGAGGACATCGGCAAAACCCCTGCGTGTCGTCTGGAAAAACTGATAGCCAAGAACTGCTACCAGAATCGACACAAGCAAGTAGCTACCAAGCGCCGTCCAATTCGGCTGTACGCCGAAAATGACTACATTGCGGAAGCTCTCGACCGGCACGGCAAGCGGGTTCAAAGAAAGATAGGGCTGCAACCCAACAGGCAGTGCTGTACGCGGAAACAAGACGGGTGACAGAAACAAAGTGGCCGTGAGTACCGGCGGCACAATCAACCCGATATCGCGAAAATAGACTCCGACGGCTGCTAGCATCCAAGCTACGCCTAGGACCATAACGGCCATTGGCGCAATCACCACAGGCGCAAGAATGACGGTCAGGTGAATGCCACCGAACACGAACCCCGCGAAGCAGAGCAACACCAGCAGGCTAACGCAGGCGTGAAAAAGAGCGGCACCAACCGAAATGGCAGGCAGGATATGAATCGGAAAAACAATCTTCTTCACATAATTACGATTATTTAAAACTAGACTAGGAGCTGTGGACAGCACTTCAGAGAATACCTGAAACACTATGAGGCCCGAAAACAGGACGACGGAGAATTCGGCCATTGAATGCTCTGTATTTGTGGCGCTTGGAACGCTCCATCGCGACTTCATTACGAAGCCGAATACGAAGGTATAGACCGCCAACATGAACAGCGGCGTGAGCAGCGACCACAGCAGGCCAAACGCCGAACCGCGGTATCGACCAGTGATTTCGCGACGTGTGAGGGAGAGGAGAAGAGGCATTGTTTTCGAATAATTCGCCATCAATCGGTCTCGCGGAATTGCTTTGGCAAAGGTCACCTGCCGACTGAGTACTCGAGCTGCGAGCGTTCAATCTCCATGAAGGAAGACCCCTTCCTGATTTCGTTGATAGCCTGATTTTATGGTCGCAGGGTCCGGTGCCGCGAACGGCACGAACCGACCATGCTTGCGAAGCACAAAATCGAAAGACATGGCAAACTCGTAGGTGTCCAACTGCTGCAGGTCTGCCTTGGAACTCCAATGCTCTTTATAGAGCCGCCGGATTAGATCGGGCGTCGGGTTCCATTTATGGCCGAATGGAGCTCGGTCGTTCCGAGAGTCCCAGGTAAAACGCCAATCGGGCACAATGATCCCGATACCGCCACCAGGCTTAACGATATCAAGCCAATGGTTGATCGTACCCACCGGGTCTTCCACATGCTCAAGCATATGAAGCGCCACAATGTAGTCGATGGTGTTTGGCCTAAACGGAAGATCATCCGAAAGCGCTAAAAAGGCCGAGGCATTTAGCTGGGAATGTTCGCCGGACGCCTTTCCGAGAGAGCCTTGCCGCATGATGTCGACCGACAGTAGATACGGCGAAATTGTCCGAGTCCCGCAACCTACGTTCAGGCCCACGAGAGCCTCAGGGCGATAGCCTAGCGGCGCCGAACTCATTGCGGCTAGTTCTTCAGCTTTGACTACCTCCGGCACCTCGTCTCCAAAGTAGAGAACGACTGACTTTGTAGCTCGTGAAAACTGTTCACGTTGGCGACGAGTCAGCGGCGACAACAACGCCACATTCTTTGCGTCCGTGATCGGCTGAACAAGGCGGGCATGCAGGCGTTCAATCTCTTCGTCAGTAAGTGGTCCACCATGGGGGGAGAACGTCCAATCTCTCTTTCGATTCACAAAATTTATCTGCATATTCATTTTCCAGAGTCAGAAATGACGTTGTTCATCGCAGTAAACGATCGCTCCCAGGTCCACTCTCTTACTGTCTTTCGCCCTCCATCGATCAGCTTTGCTCTGAGTTCTTCGTCCATCAGAAGGCGACGCACTGCATCTTTCGCTGCGGCGACATCCCCCGTATCGACGACTAAAGCGTTCCGACCGTCAACGATGTATTCGTCGTATCCAGTTACCTTTCCTACAACGACCGCACACCCACAAGCCATCGCTTCCATTGGCGGGCCGAAGAACCCCTCAATGCGGCTCATCTTCAGAAAGACATCGCAAGACGAATAGATCTCACCCATTTTTCCGAACTCAACACCTTCAAAGAACCTGTCGACCCGCCAGTCCTGCGGCGGTTGCCCGGCGGAACTCACCACCCAAATCTCGCAATCCAGGTCATGAATGGCACTATAGGCATCCGCCATCCCTTTAAATGGAACGTTGATAGGCCCCTCTAAAAGAACCCGCTTCCTGCTGCGTCGCGCAGACGTCGCCCTCCCTTTTGAGTGAAAAATAGTCTGATCCAAACCATTAGGAACATAGGCGGCAGATTTCCCGAATTCCTCCTTCAGGAAGCGACGAATCCAATGCGCTTCCGTAAGGAACTCGAAAGGTAAATGGTAGCCATCGGCGATACGTTTCCTTGTCGTTTCATCATCAACGAAGCGCCGCTCGTCCGACTGCACAAAGTACATCTTTCGCGATGCAGGGAGCTGTTCCACAAAATCAACAGTTTGCCATCCTGTGGCGAAAAGAGCATCAATGTTCCTAAGGATGTATCCGTCCACCATGCTGGCTTTGTATACCGGAACCGTCAGCCCGGGATACCAAGACGCGTCCGAATGCTCTCCAATGTTTATAATTGTAACATCGTGTCCAAATGCGAGGAGCATCATTGCGTGCTTGAAAACAACAGCTGTCCCGCCGCCAATTCCAACCCCAGGCAGAACGAAAACTATCTTTTTGAATATTGGCGCTCTTACTTGAAATTCCTGTTCAAATCTTTCGAGCCAATACTCATCATTCGCCTTGAAGGCCAACTCGTTATTTCCAGCATGAATTCTTAGTTTGCTCAAAACTTGAGGAAGAGCGACGAACTCGTGCCCGAAGTAAGCCATCCTAGCCCATAGCTCGTGATCTTCCCTGTATTCCATCTGAGGCTTAAGAACCCCAGACGCCGAGAACGCTTCTCTTCGGACCGCTACCGTACTCTGACATGGCACACATACACGCTTCAGCATCTCAAGGTCGCATGGGGGGCTAAAGACAACCTGCCCGTCCTCCAAACCCTCAACCGTACGGGATCCGTCCACGATCGCCTGCCAACCGCCATAAACGACATCAGCGCCCGTTTCAGCAAAGGCGGCCTCGGTCAAACTCAATCTGTTGTTGATAGCGACGTCATCACTGTCCAAAAATGCAACATACTCGCCACGAGCCTCTAAAATTCCCTTGTTTCGACCACGGACTGCGTTTCCCGATGGCATCGGGTAACTAAAAATCCTTACCCTATGGTCATTTTTGAATTCATTTACGACTTCAACAGTTTCCGAAGGAGATCCATCTAATACCAATATTAGCTCAAAGGATTTGTTGTCTTGCGATAGAATTGAACCTATGGCTTCTCTCAACTCCCATGTTCTGTCATATATGGGAATAACAACAGAGAACCGCGGATCGCTTGCGTCATTCTCTTCTCTTTTGGACAAAACTACTGCTAACTCGGCAGCAGCGGTCGCAGCCCGACGAGCTGAATGCGCCGCAGCTTTCCAGTGCACTAGACGCAAAAGGCTTGGTGCGTGCTTGGACACCAGCCAAGAGATTTGGCGTCGAACGGTCAGGGGCAGAGGCAGAGATCTGTAGATGGTATAGATGGAGCCAGGTAAATCATCCAAAATCATGGCTGTATGCGCCACAGGCGGCGTTTGTTTTGCAGGAGGGTCCGCCAGCGCTTCTGTGCCACCGTGAGCACCGCTACGCCGATTCGCTAACCCGCCTTTGCTGTGGGTTATAAAATGAGCTAGCGGATTTAGCCCGGTGCGTGCAGCATCGGGGTTATCGCGCAGATAGTTGTTACTACTGAACCACGGATTTGGATCGCGCCCCTCACGGGCACCGAAGACAACGTAATGCCGCAGGGGGTCAATACGCCATCCAGCAACATCGGGATTGTTCTTGAGATACCATTCCCTATCGAAAGTTCCAGATTTTCTAATGATTCCCGCAGCCCGGACCTCGCGTATCGGCGCAAGAGAGCGCTTTGTGGCAACTTTCCACAGAACAGAAAGAGGATAGCCAATGCCGAACGATGTATGCTTAGCGAAGCGACCTATCGATCGCAGCGGGGACGTTATTCGCCAAGATGTACTATCTTGGATGGCTTCAAGGCGCACCCGATGATCGGCGAGAATTTCATCTCGCTCCATCAGCATATTCGTGTGTCCAACGCGAAGAGTATCCAACTCCTGGGTCAAGCGACGCAATCGATCTTCCGCCTCCGACGCGCGGTGTCTTTCGCGCTCGACTTCCATCTGCAATTCAGCCGTACGCGCGGCAAATTCCTTCTCTTTTGTATCGGTAGGCATCTCAGCTTTGGCGGACAGCTCGTCCGTCAGACGCCTGACCGCGTCCCGCTGCTGGGCCAACTCAGCATCCTTTCGTGCAACCTTTGCCTGAAGTTTTTCGACGTCGGCTGTACGGCGATGCGTATCTGCCGCGTGTTCATCAACCAAATGCTGAAGGGCTACCTGCTGCTGCGTTAGCTGCGCATTTTTTTCTCCCATCTCTTGATGAAGGGCCGTCAGATCCGCCGCCTGCCGATCAATCTCCGCAGCGCGCTCGTCCGCAAGACTCTGCAGCTGAGAATTTGCCCGCTCCGATATTGAGGCACGCGCCTCGATCTCCTGGAAGAAAGCTTCCCCAAACACCGGGGTGAAGCTGTCGAAGGAAGTTCGTATGGTATCCAGCTGAGCCATTGCCATGGCATCAAAAGGATCAGCCTCCAGATCCTTCAGCGCCGAGTACGCCTGCTTGATCCAATCTACGATGCGTGGATCGGCATAAAGCAGTTCCGCACTTGCCGAATGATGTTGGTGGTCGGATGAAAAGTGCGTGGAAATGGCTTCGCCCGATGGCTGTGGCCACGCCACTTGTAGAGCTTTGGTAACCTTGTCGATACCCACCCGCCAGTCCTCAAGCATCGCTTCATACGACACGAATACGCGCGGCTTTCCGCGCGTTGCACGTTCTGCCTCCAACTCATGCCGCAGCCATAGGAGAGCACTGAAACCGGATGTGAACCCATCGCGTTTTTCCAACGAAGCAATCACGGCTAAAGGATTGCGCTGGGTCAGGACGTAGCAAACGTCGATGTCCAACTGCTTCAATATCTCTGCATAAAGCGGCACGAAACGCGAGATTCTGGGCTCCTTGAGAACGAAAAGCGGTGCGCTGCCGTATTCCTCGTCTATTAGCTTCGCGATCTCGGCCTTGTAAAAACGCAGCCGCGCGGCACCGAGATCAGTTTGCTCGAAGGGACGCCAGTCATCCCAACGACTTCCAGCTTCTGCCAACATCTGCTCGTGCAGATCTATCAACCGCAGCGGCTCCCAATGGCCGGCAGGGTTGGTTGGATTTGCTCCAAGCATGTTCTTCGGCAACGCCGCGCCAAGCAGGCTGATCGCTCTCGTCAGCGCGCTGGTGCCCGAGCGGTGCATGCCAAGAACCATGATGCATGTGCGCTTCGCGGGCTTGGCCTTGGCGCGCTTCTTCGGCGCCGCTTGATCGGCCGGCTGCGCGCTCGCATCGCGCAGTTGCTCCGGTGATGGATTCTCGTTCATGCACTCAATGCCTGTTTCGTCTCGCTGCCCCCCAGCCGCCGAACCACGCTTTCCACCGATACCCTCCACCCCGGCGCCTTCCACCCAAACACGCCTTCAAACTTCGCGCTCGACAGCCGCGAATTGGCCGGCCGCCTGGCCTTGGTCGGATAGTCGCTCGTGGCGATGTCGCGCACGCTCGCGTGCGGGCCACCAAACGCCCGGCTTGTGTCGAGGATGTGACGGGCAAAGCCGCTCCAGTTGGTCTCGCCGCCGCCCGCCAGGTGATAGACGCCGAAGGCGGCGAAATTCCTGTCGGTTTGCAGTCTCGCCGCCGCATGCAGGATCGCCTCGGCGATGTCGAGCGCCGATGTCGGGTTTCCCCACTGATCGGCAACGACCGAAATCTCGTCTCGGCTGGCGGCAAGCCGAAGCATCGTCTTGACGAAGTTGTTGCCGAAGGGGCTGTAGACCCAGGCCGTGCGCAGGATGAGATGGCGCGGGTTGGCGGTCGCTACCGCCTCTTCGCCGGCGAGCTTGGAGGCGCCGTAGACGCCGAGCGGCGCGGTCGGGTCGGTCTCGACATAGGCGCCGTCCTTGGTGCCGTCGAAGACATAGTCGGTCGACAAATAGATGACCGGAACGCCGAGCCTTGCCGCCGCTTCGGCCACCTTGCCGGCGCCGGTTGCGTTGACGGCAAAGGCCAGGTCCTTCTCGTCCTCGGCCTGGTCGACGGCGGTGTAGGCGGCGGCGGAAACGACGATGTCGGGCCTTGCCGCTTCAAGTGCCGCGAACACCGTGTCCGGCCGCGCCAGGTCGAGCGCCGGCCGGCCGACGGCGACGACTTCGAGGCCGTCACGGCCCCTTGCCGTCTCTACCAGGCTTGCGGCAACCTGGCCCTCGCGTCCGGTGACGGCAAGCCTCACGTGGCCACCTTCCTGCTCCCGGCCTTGCTTCCGGTCGGGCTGCTTTCGCTCTTTGCGTTTTCGATCGGGGCGCTTGCGGCCGGGCGCGTTTCCACCCTGCCCCGGCCCAGCCGTTCGCCGTCATAGCGCTGCTCGCGGATCGGGCCCCACCACCATTTGTTGTCGAGATACCAGTCGACGGTCCTGGCCAGGCCGCTGTCGAAATTCTCGCGCGGCGCCCAGCCGAGGTCGCGCGCGATCTTGGCGGCGTCGATCGCGTAGCGCCGGTCATGGCCGGGGCGGTCGGTGACGAAGGTGATCAGATCGCGGTAACTTTTGCCGCCTGCGCGCGGCCGCTTCAGATCGAGCAGGCCGCAGATCGTCTCGACGACGCCGAGATTGGTGCGCTCGGAATTGCCGCCGACATTGTAGCTCTCGCCCGGCTGTCCCTTGGTGGCCACCAGTTCCAGCGCGCGCGCGTGATCCTCGACGAACAGCCAGTCGCGCACATTGGCGCCGGCGCCGTAGACGGGCAGCGGCTTCTCGTCGAGCGCGTTGAGGATGACCAGCGGGATCAGCTTTTCCGGGAAATGGTAGGGCCCGTAATTGTTCGAGCAGTTGGACAGCACCACCGGCAGGCCGTAGGTCTCGTGCCAGGCCCGCACCAGATGGTCGGACGCCGCCTTCGACGCCGAATAGGGCGAGGACGGCGCGTAAGGCGTCTCCTCGACGAACATGCCGCCATCGAAAGGCAGGTCGCCGAACACCTCGTCGGTCGAGACATGATGGAAGCGGAAGCCGGGCTTGCGCTCCTCGGACAGCCCACGCCAGTATTCCAGCGCCGCATTCAGGATGCGGTAGGTGCCGACAATGTTGGTCTCGATGAAGGCGCCGGGGCCGTCGATCGAGCGGTCGACATGGCTCTCGGCGGCGAGGTTCATGACGATGTCGATGTCGTCTCGGCGCAATATCTCCAGCACCGCGCGCTCGTCGCAGATGTCGGCCTGCTCGAAACGGTAGTTGTGCGCGTTCTCGATCGGCCTGAGCGAAGCGAGGTTGCCGGCATAGGTGAGCTTGTCGAGATTGGTGACGCGGTAGGCCGGATTGGCGCACAGATGCCGGCACACGGCCGAGCCGATGAAGCCGGCGCCACCGGTGACCAGAAAGTTCATGCCGCCGTCCCTCCTCACGCGAAGACCTCCGCCGCGCCAAGCAGAGGCGCCTTGCGATCCTTGTCCGAAAGCTGGAACCCGCCGGCAATTGCCGGCCATTCGATACCGATTGCAGGGTCGTCGAAACGGATCGACCGGTCATGCTCGGGCGAATAGGTGTCGGTCACCTTGTAGAGCACCTCGGTATCCGGCACGAGCGTGACGAAGCCGTGCGCGAAGCCTTGCGGCACCAGGATCTGGTTGCCCTTCTCGGCCGATACTTCCAGCGCCTCCCATTTGCCGAATGTCGGCGAGGTGCTGCGGATGTCGACCACGACATCGAGCAGGCTGCCCCGGATGACGCGCAGCAGCTTGGCTTGCGCGCGCGGCGGCAGCTGGTAATGCAGGCCGCGCAGCACGCCTGCCGCTGCGGAATAGGAATGGTTGTCCTGAACGAAGACGAGATCGATGCCGGCCTCCGCGAAGCGTTGGGCATTCCAGGTCTCGCTGAAAAAGCCGCGCGCATCGCCATGCCGCTTCGGCACGATCTCCAGCACGCCGTCGAGGCCGAGCGGCCTGACCTCAAGCACCACGTTCCTCCATCAGGTCGGCCACCCGCCGGCGCAGATAGGCTGCATATTCGTTCTTGCCGAGCCGTGCGGCGCGCTCCAGCACCTTGTCGGCGCTGATCCAGTCCTGTTCCAGCGCAATCTCCTCCGGGCACGCGATCTTGATGCCCTGGCGATGCTCGATCGTGCGCACGAAAGACGATGCCTCGAGCAGGCTGTCATGCGTGCCGGTGTCCAGCCAGGCATAGCCGCGGCCGAGGCGGTGAACATGCAACTCGCCACGCTCGAGATAGACATTGTTGACCGCGGTGATCTCGAGCTCGCCGCGCGCCGAAGGACGGATCGTCGAGGCGATGTCGACCACGTCGTTGTCGTAGAAATAGAGACCGGTCACGGCCCAGTTGGACTTCGGCTTTTGCGGCTTCTCCTCGATCGTCAGAGCCTTGCCGGTAACCTTGTCGAAGGAGACCACGCCATAACGCTCGGGATCATCGACATAGTAGGCGAAGACCGAGGCGCCGCCATCGCGCGTCGCAGCCTCGCGGCACAGCTGCGGCAGGCCGCCGCCGAAATAGATGTTGTCGCCGAGGATCATCGACACGCTGTCCTTGCCGATGAAGTCACGGCCGATGATGAAGGCTTCGGCGAGGCCGTTGGGCTGCGGCTGCTCGGCATAGGACAATTCCAGCCCGAATTCGGAACCGTCGCCCAGCAAAGCCTGGAAGACCGGCAAGTCGCGCGGAGTTGAAATGACCAGAATCTGGCGAATTCCCGCGAGCATCAGAACGCTCAGCGGGTAATAGATCATCGGCTTGTCGTAGATCGGCAGTATCTGCTTAGAAACCGCTAATGTAAGCGGATAAAGGCGTGTTCCGCTGCCACCCGCAAGGATAATTCCTTTCAACAAGCTCTCCTTGAACTACCGCGGCCCCCGCCTCGACGCCAAGTTGCCCGTGCTTAGGTTTCGGGCGCTGGCTTGTCAATGTCGGCTTTGACTGCTTCCCGACGCTGGTTCACCACTTTCTATCATCCGGCATGCGCTGGTTTCGAGCGAAATCCGACCGCGCCATGAAAAAGGGCCGGCGGGCGCCTGTCGCCCGCCGGCCCCTTTTCTCGTCGATCGTTCTCAGCCGCGCTTGAGCAATGCCCACACGGCCGGCACCAGGCTGGCGGCCAGAGCCACCTTGATCAGGTCGCCGACGATGAAAGGCAGGACGCCGAACTGCCAGGACTTTTCCGGCCCGATGAGGATCGCCAGCCAGGCAAAACCCATCGCCATCATCACGACCTCCGCCGTCAGCATGGCGCCGAACAGCTTGAACGGATTGCGGTCCCAGCCGCGATCGGCCGCCCAGCCGGCGATCGCCGCCATGACCACGAAGCCGGCGAGATAGCCGCCCGTCGAGCCCAGCATGTAAACGATGCCGATGCCCTTTTCCGGCGTGCCCTGGAAGACCGGCAAGCCGAAAGCGCCTTCGGCGAGGTAGAGAAGAAGCGTGGCGACGGCCAGCCGCAGGCCGAACGCCGAGGCGATCAACAGCACGGCGAGCGTCTGCAGCGAAAGGTCGACCGGGCCGAGCACCACTTTGGTCTTGGCCGAAAGCGTGAGCAGCAGGGTTCCGGCGAGCGCCAGGAAGAGCTGCGTCGCGAGCCGGGCAGCGCCCCGATCCGGCAGGGTGAGAGAAACAAGCGGGCGCATCGTGGTTGCAGTTGCCATGGTCTTCCCCGTTCTGGCTAATTCACTGGGTGGCTGATTTGCCGGCTTTAAAGCGCATCACGCAAGAGCGGATTGAGGCGATGCGCTTCAAAAATTTGTCTTGATGCGTGTCGTTCTCCCAAAACCGCTGCGCAGTTTTGGGCGACATGCATTGATTTTCCTATATTGGCTTCCGTATCGGGCGGCAATCACTTTGCCGCATTGCAGCGGAGCTAGCCGGCATGGCCCTTGAATTCGACACCAGCTTCGATCCCGCCTATGGCCGGGCGGTTGCGGTTGCACCGGACGTGCTGCGCGTCACCGCCAGAAATCCGAGCCCGTTCACCTTCCACGGCACCAACAGCTATCTCGTCGGCCGCGACACGCTGGCGGTGATCGATCCGGGGCCGCAAGACGATGCCCATCTCGAAGCGCTGCTTACGGCGATCGCCGGCCGCCCGGTCAGCCACATCTTCGTCAGCCACACCCATCGCGACCATTCGCCGCTCGCGGCGCGATTGAAAGAGCTGACCGGCGCGCCGACGCTTGCCGAAGGCCCGCACCGGCCGGCGCGGCCTTTGCGCATCGGCGAGGTCAATCCGCTCGACGCCAGCGCCGACCTCGGCTTCGCTCCCGATGTCGTGCTGGCCGACGATGCGCTGACCCAGGGCGACGGCTGGGCAATCCGAACCGTGCTGACGCCCGGCCACACCGCCAACCACGCCGTGTTTGCCCTCGAAGGAGCCGGAACCCTGTTTTCAGCCGACCATGTCATGGCGTGGTCGACCTCGATCGTTGCGCCGCCGGACGGCGCCATGGCCGACTATATGAGCTCCCTCGACAAGCTCTTGGCGCGCGACGATCGCTTGCTGTTGCCGGGCCATGGCGGACCTGTTACCGCGCCGCAAGGGTTCATGCGCGGTCTCAAGACACATCGCAAGATGCGCGAAAGGGCGATCCTGGAACGCATCCGCGCCGGAGACCGGACGATCGCGGAAATGGTCGCGGCGATCTATCGCGACACAGACCCGCGGCTGCATGGCGCGGCCGGCCTTTCGGTGCTTGCCCATATCGAGGATCTGGTCGCGCGCGGCTTGATCATCACGGACGGCGATCCGGCCATAGACGGCGTTTTCGCGCCCGCTGCGTAGGCTCTATTCGGCTGGCGCCGCTCCGACTTGCCCGGCGACCTCCTGGTCGAGCTCGCCAAGGAAATCCGTGATGCGGGCGGCATTGTCGCCGAGGTCGTAGCGGCCGTAGCGCGAGGCCGAGCGCATGTCGACGATGACCTGCTCGCCGTCGTCGGTGACGCGGATGGCGACGTCGGCCGGCAGTCCGAGCACGAAGCCCTTGGCCAGCGCATTGATCGTCGCCTCGCTCTGACCGTTGATGTCGGGATAAGGCGCCGTCAGCTGCCAATCGCGGCGGTCGAGCACGGTTTCGACAGCGTCGACGACGGTTTCGAAAGGCAGGTTGTAGCTGCGCCCGCTAACCAGCGGATAGGCATCGGCCTGCAGGCTCTGTTCTCCCGGGGTCGGCAACGACAGCTCGTTCATGTCGGCGGTGCGATCGCTGGTGTCCAACACCGGCGGATCGTCGAGATCGGTCGAGATGTCGCGCAGCGGCGGATAGATCGTCGCCCAGTAGACGGCGACGCCGTAGGGCGCCAGCACCAGAAGCGCCAGCAGCGCGCCGATCGAGAGATCGCGGCCGCCGCGATCGCCGAAACTCCAGACCCTGGACAAACCGAGACCGGCCAGCAACAGGGCAAGCGCCGCCAGCAGCGCCACGAGCGCCAGCACCCACAGGAAAGGCGGCGTCTCGACGAGACCCAGCCTATAAGCGGCAATGACGGTGAGCAAAAGGACGAGGGAAAATGCCCCGATCCGCCGCGACCAGCCGGCCGCGCTTGACGTCTGCCGTTCAGGAATAGATGCCATTCTTTGCCGTGTCGTCCCAACCCGGGCCGAGAGTTAGCGGTTTTTGGCGCCGGCTTGAAGCCGAAAGATCGAACATTTTTCGTCAATCCGTCGGCAGGCGGTAATCCTTGAACTGGTCGCGCAAGCTGGTCTTCTGGATCTTGCCGGTGGCGGTGTGCGGAATTTCGCCGACGAAGGCCACGTCGTCGGGCATCCACCACTTCGCCACCTTGCCGCTCATGAAGGTGAGGATGTCGCCCTTGCTCGGCTGCCTGCCGGGCTTGCTCACGACGACGAGCAAGGGCCGCTCACCCCATTTCGAATGCGGGATGCCGATGGCCGCCGCCTCAGCCACGTCCGGATGGCCGACAGCGAGATTCTCGAGATCGATGGTCGATATCCATTCGCCGCCCGATTTGATGACGTCCTTGGCGCGATCGGTGATCTGCATGTAGCCGCTGGCGTCGATATGGGCGACATCGCCGGTGTCGAACCAGCCATCGGCATCGAACTGCTCGGCGCCGGCGCCGCCATAATAGGCGCGCGCCACCGCGGGGCCGCGCACCTTGAGATGTCCGAAGGTCTTGCCGTCCCAGGGCAGCGCGTTGTCGTCGTCGTCGGTCACTTTCATTTCGACGCCGAAGGGCGGAAAACCCTGCTTACCCTGGACATCGAGCCGCGCCTCGCCGGTCAGCGTCTCATATTGCGGCTTCAGGGTGCAGAGCGTGCCCAGCGGCGACATTTCGGTCATGCCCCAGGCATGCACCACCTGCACATCGTAATTTTCCTGGAACTTCGCGGTGATGGCGCGCGGACAGGACGCCCCGCCGATGACGACCTTCTTCAGGTAGGGCAGCTTCTTGCCGGTCTCCTCCAGATATTGCAGCAGCATCATCCACACGGTCGGCACGGCGGCGCTGAACGTCACCTTTTCGGTGTCGAGCAATTCGTAGATCGAAGCGCCGTCCATCCTGCAGCCGGGCATCACCAGCTTGGCGCCGATCATCGGCCCGCTCTGGCCGAGACCCCAGGCATTGGCGTGGAACATCGGTACGACAGGCAGGATCACATCCCGGGTGGATATGCCCATGGCGTCAGGCATGGCGGCCATCATGGCGTGGAGAACATTGGAGCGGTGGCTGTAGAGCACGCCCTTCGGGTCGCCCGTCGTGCCCGAGGTGTAGCACATGCCGGCTGCGGTGTTCTCGTCGAAGGTCTTCCAGGCGAAGGCGCCGTCGGCCTCGGCCAGCCATTCTTCATAGGCGACGGCATTTGCCAGCGAGGTTTGCGGCATATGCGCCCGGTCGGTCAGCACGATCACCTTTCTCAGCGACCGGACCGCACCGGCGATCTTTTCCAGGAGCGGCACGAAGGTCAGATCGACGAAGATCGCCTTGTCCTCGGCATTGTTCATGATCCAGGCGATCTGCTCGGGAAACAGCCTCGGGTTGAGCGTATGATAGATCGCGCCGATGCCCATGATGCCGTACCAGGCCTCGATATGGCGAGCCGTGTTCCAGGCAAGGGTCGCGATGCGGTCGCCAAGCGTGAAGCCGTCACGATCCAGCCGTTGCGCGACCTTGAGCGCCCGGTGATGGATTTCGGCAAAGGTGGTGCGCACGATCGGGCCTTCGATCGAACGCGACACGACCTCCCGGCTGCCGTGCTGGCGTTCCGCATGGTCGATCAGCTTGTGGCAAAGCAGCGGCCATTCCTGCATCAATCCGAGCATCTGTTCCTCCCCTTCGCGCATTCGCGTCGTTTGTTTCACGCATTGTGGAACGAACCGGCGGTTTGTCCAGCCGCCATAAGTCGAAGCCCGTGGATGGATCGAAGAACCGGAAAAACCGCCATAATCCGGCCATCGTCGCCGTTAAGTTTCATTAACGGGCTGGGTGAGATTGGCGAATGGAGTGGTTCGCATGGACGCGCAGCTCGACGATAAAGCCCTCGAAAGCACGCTTGCCGAAAGTCTGGACGATTTGACGCCGGACACCAAAATTGTTTCCGATGATGAATTTGCCGAAGTCGTCGGCGGCGCGCTGGAGGCCGTCGGCGGAACGTTACTGTTCAAGATGCGCGTCGAAAACGGCGCCGAGGGCGAGCATGTCGCCGCGGCCTGCATCGGCAATGCCGACAATCGTCAGTTCCTGCTGCTCACGCTGCCGGCCAGCGGAGGCGCGCTAAAGGTCGAGACCGCGGCGAGGAGCACCAATCCGGTGGCGGGCATTGCCGCCGCCTATGCCGGCCTCATGGATGCCTTCAAGACGGCCGCCTGACGCCGACTCGCCCGGGGCGACAGACGTTCAATGAATGGTGATGGCGCCTTGCGCGGCGCAAGCTTGCACGAGGCGGGTGCTCGACACATGTAAGTCTCCCCCAAGGAGACCATTCATGGACAAGCTTGCCAATCCAGCCCCCGGCTTTCAACGCAATCCCGACAAGGTGATCACGGTCGAATCTTATCGCGGCACCGTCACTGTCCGCGCTGGCGACAGGATCATCGCCACATCGACTGCGGCAAAGATTCTCTCGGAGCCACCTTACCCGGCCGTTTTCTACATCCCGTTCGACGATATCGATTTCGGCAAGCTCGCCCCGACCGACCATTCGACACATTGCCCATACAAAGGCGATGCCAGCTACTGGAGCGTCCAGCCGGCCGGCGAAGCCGGCAAGAATGCGATGTGGGCTTATGAGCATCCGTTCGACGAAATGGTCGAGATCCGCAATCACGGCGCGTTCTACACGAACAAGGTGACGGTCGAAGCCACGCCCGGTTGAGCGACAGGCTGGATTATCACAGACGTTTGAGATCGGCCGAAACGCCTTTCCGTCGTCATTCTATGGCGAAGCAAGGAGCGAAGCGACGCGGCGATGACCATAGAATCCATTCCGTGACTTCGAAGCCACGCCATGGTCCGGAATTCTGCTCCGCTGCGCCCTATGATTAAGGTAACGGAACGGATTCCAGGGTCTTCGCGACGGAGCTGCGCTCCTGCTCCGCCCTGGAATGACGAGGCTACGACCCCTCGCCCCGCCCCTCAATCCGTCGTGCCGTCATTGCCTACGGCATCGTCGAGGCGCACGAAGGTCATGCCCTTCTGCTTCAAGGCGAGCAGCCCCTGGACCACGCCCTCGCCGGCCGCATGGGTCGGCTGGTTGATGTGGGCGATGATGACGTCGCCGTCCTTGGCGGCGCCGATGCGGCGCGCCGTTTCCTTCGCGCCGAGCAGCGAGCCGCCGTCGCCATTGACCGAGAAGCCGGCGACCTTGAAGCCCAGCTTGCGGATCATGGCGATCGCCGAGGGGCTGTATTCGGCGGTTGCGCCGCGAAACCATTTCGGCGCCGGCCCGCCTGCGCCGGCCAAGGCGGCAGCGCCGGATTCAACCTCGGCCTGCACGGCGTCCGGACTGCCGGCGCTGCGGATGCCATAGATCTTCTGCGGCGTATCGACCGCCGGAATGTGGCGGCCGCCGTGGTTTTCCAGTTCGAACAGATCGGGATGGGCCCGCATGATCTCGACGGCTTCGGCATTGCGCTTCAGCCAGATGCCGGTGACGAAGATCGTCGCCGGTATCCTGTTGTCGACGAGCGCCGAGAGTATCCTCGTGTCGGTCTTTCCGCCGCAGGCATCGAGCGTCAGGGCGACGCGCCCGCCGCCGCCCTCGACGCCCTGCGGCTTCACATGAAGCTTCGGTTCGAGCAAGGCAGTGGCATTGCCCGCCGACGCGGTGAACACCGACAGCGCCATCGCGCAAAGAGCGTTTCGAAACACGCGCATTCCTTATTTCAAGTCCTTCATATCGAACGTTTTGCCACATGAAAACCGCGCCCAAAGGCGACCGGCATCAAGGCGAAAATCAGGATGCCCAACCCGCAAACGCGGAATTTTCCCGCAATATCAAACCGTGCTGTTGAGGGCCACCTCTGTCCGCGACAGAAGCTCGCGCACGGCATCGACGACCGAGGCCACTTCGACGCGCCAGACGCAGCATGCCTTGCTCGGATCGGTCCGGTGACACAGGTCGCCGCCCACGCAGTCGCAAGGCATGGATGGTCGCATCGAAATGCTGGGCGCACCGACCGGCCCCCACCGGATCGGGTTGGTCAGACCAAACAGACCGACCACCGGCGTGCCGGTTGCCGCCGCCATGTGCATCGGGCCGCTTTCGTTGCCGAGAAACATCCGTGCCTCCTGGAGCAGCGCCAGCAACGTTTCCAGCGATAGTGCCCCTACCAGATTGACGACCGGCGTGCTGACCATGGCCATGATCTGATCGTTCGCCTCGGCCTCATCGGGACCGCCAACCAGAACGACGGAGAGACCGGTTTCGGTCGATATCGTGTCGATGGCTGCGGCGAAGCGCTCGGGCAGCCACCGGCGCCCCGGGAAGCTTGCACCGGCATGCACCACCATGAAGGCTTTGCGCCGAAGACCGGAGTTGTCCAGCAAGGCCAGGGCCCGCGCCGTTTCCAGCGGCAGCGGCTGGATTGAGGGAGCCTTCACACGTAGATCCACGCCAAGCGCCTCCAGCGGCGAAAGATAGCGATAGAGAAAATGCCTCTCGCCGTAGCCGAACGGCTTTGCCTGGACATTGATGGATTGGCGCTCGAAACGACGCAATGGGTGTTCCGACGGATAGTAGCCGACCCGGGTCTTCGCATTGACGACCATGGCGATGAAATGCGACGTTCTTGAATCGGTCAGGTCGATGGTCATATCGAAGCCGAACCGGCGTAGATTGCGGATTACTCGCCAGAGTTCCAGGCCGCGCTGCAATATAGTGCCGCGCGCACTGCCACGCCTGAAAGTAACGGTCTCGGACGCGATCCCGTGTGCGGTCAGGAAGCTTCCGAAACGGGCCTCGCAAAGGAAGACAACCCTGGCGCCGGGATATGCGATCTGGAGATTCTTCGCCAGCGCGGAGGCAAGAATGAGATCGCCGATGTACTTCGTTTGCAGGATCAGGATCGAGCGGACGGGGCCAACCGGCAACATCCTTGACCGGGCTCCGGACGGATCGGACTCCAGGGAGCTGGGCTGGGACATCGACATGCGGGACCATCACGCGTATTTCAAGGTGATCTCATATACAGGACGATCAGGCCCTGGGCCACAACGACTCTTGCGAGCCACCAAGCGCCTCGAGGCGGCCGACGGGCGGCAGCTCGCGTTCCCGCCCGAGCGGCGAACCGCGCACCAATAAATTCAGTGTCGAAATGTGCCTTGAAACGGTGTCGAGATTCAGGGCCGTGACACGCACGTTCGCGTGACATTGCATACAAAATCGTAAGGTACCCGAATGTCCTTAAAGCGCGCCGCGCCGAAACGGATTCAGGCGGTGCGCTTCAAGTCTTTGTTTTGACGCGTGTCCCAGAACCGCTGCGCACTTCTGGGCGACATGGTCTTTGCCTCGATACATGTCGTTGTCCCGGAACCGCTGCGCACTTCTGGGCGACATGGTCTTTGCCTCGATACATGTCGTTGTCCCGGAACCGCTGCGCACTTCTGGGCGACATGCATTAGGAACCGCGTATTGGAGCGCTCTTCGCCGCCGCCACGGCAGCCTGCGCGGCGGCCAGCCTGGCGATCGGCACCCGGTAGGGCGAGCACGACACGTAATCGAGGCCGACCTCCTCGCAGAAACGGATCGAGGCCGGATCGCCGCCATGCTCGCCGCAGATGCCGAGCTTGATGCCGGGCCGCGTCGCCCTGCCTTTTTCTGCCGCGATCCGCACCAGCTCGCCGACGCCGTCGATGTCGAGCGACACGAATGGATCCTGCTCGATGATGCCCTTCTGCCGGTATGTTTCGAGGAAGGACGCGGCATCATCGCGAGAGATACCAAAAGTCGTCTGCGTAAGATCATTGGTGCCGAAGGAGAAGAATTCGGCCGCTTCGGCAATGACATGTGCGCGGATCGCTGCGCGCGGCAGTTCGATCATCGTACCGGTCAGGTAGTCGATCTTGGTGCCGGTCTCCTGCATGACGCTCTGCGCGACCGCATCGATGCGCGCCTTGACATATTCCAGCTCCTTCACGAGGCCGACCAGCGGCACCATGATTTCCGGCACCACCAGCGCTCCGGCCTTGTGGCCGGCCTCGACCGCCGCCTCGAAGATGGCGCGTGCCTGCATCTCGGCGATCTCCGGATAGGAGACGGCGAGCCGGCAGCCGCGATGGCCGAGCATCGGGTTGAATTCGTGCAGCGCATCGGTGCGCTGCCTCAGCTTGTCGGCCGACACGTTCATGGCCGAGGCGACCTCGGCGAGCTCGGCCTCGGTCTTCGGCAGGAACTCGTGCAGCGGCGGGTCGAGCAGGCGGATCGTCACCGGCAGGCCGGCCATGATCTCGAACAGTTCGAGGAAGTCCGAGCGCTGCATGGGCAGCAGCTTGTCCAGCGCCGCTCGCCTGTCCTTCTCGGTGTCGGCGAGGATCATCTCGCGCATGGCGACGATGCGGGCGCCATCGAAGAACATATGCTCGGTGCGGCACAGCCCGATGCCCTCGGCGCCGAAGGAGCGCGCCATGCGCGCGTCGAGCGGCGTTTCGGCATTGGTGCGCACCTTCATGCGACGCGCGGCGTCGGCCCATTCCATGATGGCGGCGAAATCGCCCGACAGCTCCGGCTGCAGCATGGCTACAGCGCCTTTTAGCACCTGGCCGTTGCCGCCGTCGATGGTGATGGTGTCGCCCTTGCGGAAGGTCTGGCCCATCGAGAGCAGCGTGCCGGCCTTGTAGTCGACGCGCAGCGAGCCGGCGCCCGACACGCAGGGCTTGCCCATGCCGCGCGCCACCACCGCGGCATGACTGGTCATGCCGCCGCGCGTGGTGAGGATGCCTTCGGCGGCATGCATGCCGTGGATGTCTTCGGGGCTGGTCTCGATGCGCACCAGGATGACTTTACGCCCTTGCGCCCTGGCGTCCTCGGCATCGGCGGACGAAAAGACGATCTCGCCGGTGGCCGCACCCGGCGACGCCGGCAGGCCCATGCCGATGACATCGCGCGCAGCCTTCGGGTCGATGGTCGGATGGAGCAGTTGATCGAGCGAGGCGGGATCGATGCGGGCGACGGCCTCCTCCTTGGTGATCAGCCCGTCCTTCGCCATGTCCACGGCGATCTTCAGCGCCGCCTTGGCGGTGCGCTTTCCAGAGCGGGTCTGCAGCATCCACAATTTACCGCGCTCGATGGTGAATTCGAGGTCCTGCATGTCGCGGTAGTGCTTTTCCAAGCGGTCGGAGATGTCGACGAAAGCCTGGAAGGCGTCGGGCATGAGCTTCTGCAGCGACGGCTTGTCGGAACCGGCGGCGATGCGCGCCGCCTCGGTGATGTTCTGCGGCGTGCGAATGCCGGCCACCACGTCCTCGCCCTGGGCGTTGACCAGGAACTCGCCGTAAAGCTGCCTGTCGCCGGTCGAGGGATTGCGGGTGAAGGCGACGCCGGTCGCGGATGTCTCGCCCATATTGCCGAACACCATGGCCTGGACGTTGACGGCCGTGCCCCAGCTTTCCGGGATGTCGTGCAGGCGCCGGTAGGTGATGGCGCGGTTGTTCATCCAGCTCGAGAACACGGCGCCGATCGCGCCCCACAGCTGCTCCCGCGGATCCTGGGGGAAAGGCTTGCCGAGCTCTTCCTCGACCTTGGCCTTGTAGAGCGAAATCACGCTCTGCCATTCCTGGGCCGAAAGCCCGGTGTCGAGCTCGTGGCCGAGGCTTGCCTTCTGGTCCTCGAGGATTTCCTCGAACACCTCGTGGTCGAGGCCCATCACGACGTCGGAATACATCTGGATGAAGCGGCGGTAGCTGTCGTAGGCAAAACGCGCATCGCCAGAATCGGCGGCCAAGGCCTCGACCGTCTCGTCGTTGAGGCCGAGATTGAGCACCGTGTCCATCATGCCGGGCATGGAGGCGCGGGCACCGGAGCGCACGGAGACCAGGAGCAGCTTCGACGTATCGCCGAAGCGGCGGCCGGTGATCCGGCCGATATGGTCGAGGGCGGAGACGACATCCGCCTCGAGCCCGCCGGGATAGGTGCGGCCGTTGGCGTAATAGGCGTTGCAGACTTCGGTGGTGATGGTGAAACCGGGCGGCACCGGCAGCCCGAGGCTGCACATCTCGGCCAGATTGGCACCCTTGCCGCCGAGAAGATTGCGGTCACCGGCACGGCCTTCGGCGGCACCGTCGCCGAAGGTGTAAACCCACTTGGTCATGCTAGCCCTCCAGTTCGTGGAAGATAGAACACCCCGGACGATGGCCCGGTTCCCCGCCTTCCCCGACCCGAGCGATAGGATGCTGCAGTGCGAAAGGCAAGGCACTGGCCTGATCGCCGCCGAAACTACAATCGATTAAGCAAAAGCTGCGTCAAAAAGACTTGCCGGACGGGTCCGGCGCGATATAGAACATAACAGGAACATATTGGAGTAGCGTGATGAAACTCAACGGAAAACTCGACTATCTCGAACTGCCGGCGACGGGCGGCACGCTGGACAGCGTCAAGTCCTTCTACAGCGCCGCTTTTTCATGGTCATTCACCGACTACGGCCCGACCTATGCCGCCTTTGCCGAAGGGCTCGACGGCGGCTTCCAGACAGACGCCGGCGAAGCCCCGGCCAAGCCACTGCCCGTGCTCTATTCCGAAAACCTTGAGGAAACGCTGGACGCGGTCGAGAATGCCGGCGGCGTCATCGTCAAGCCGATCTTTTCCTTCCCAGGCGGCAGGCGGTTCCACTTCACCGATCCGGCCGGCAACGAACTGGCCGTTTGGGGACATTAGGAAAGACACGGGATTTCGAGTTGTTTTTTGCTGTTGACAGCCGGGGGGCAGCCGGGCTCATTCCAATGAGCGGCGGCAATCTTCCAACAGCAAAGCAGACTGATGAAATTCGGCTCAAGCGGCGTTCGGGGTTTGGCTAGCGAATTGGTTGGAAGGCCAAGCGGACTTTATACCGAGGGTTTCGCCCGGCGCTTGCGGTCGACTGGATTTCAGCAGGGCAAGGTCTTCGTCGGGCGTGACCTGCGCGACAGCAGCCAAGCGATTGCGCAAGACTGCATGGCGGCGCTGGCCGCAAGCGGCTTCCAGCCGGTCGATTGCGGCCCCATCCCAACGCCCGCGCTTGCCTATTTTGCCCGCCTGCACGGTGCCGCGGCGCTGATGGTGACCGGATCGCACATTCCCGCCGACCGCAACGGCATCAAGTTCTATGGGCCGAAGGGCGAGATCGACAAGGCGGACGAGGCCTCAATCACGCAGGCGGTCGCCGAGTTGTCGGACCACTATCCCTGGCCGCCGGCCCATGCGGACTGGCAAAGCGGCCATGAACAGGCGCTCGCGGCCTTTCGAGACCGGGTTGGCGGCATTCTCGCCCCTGGCGCCCTTTCGGGCATGAGGCTCGGCGTCTACCAGCACAGCACCGTCGCGGGCGAGTTGCTGGTCGAGGTCCTGAGATCCTTTGGCGCCGACGTGATGCCGATCGGGAAAACGGACGTTTTCGTGCCTGTCGACACGGAGGCCGTCGGCCCGGAAACGATGGCGAAGGTGAAGGACTGGGTGCGCGAATTCAAATTCGACGCCGTGCTTTCCGCCGACGCCGATGCCGACCGTCCTCTCGTCATCGACGACGAGGGCGAGCTGTTCCGCGGCGACCTGATCGGGCTGGCGACGGCGCTCTTCCTCAAGGCCGACATGGTGGTGACGCCCGTAACGTCCAATTCGGGCATTTCACACGCTTTCGGCTTCGAAGTGGTGAGAACGAAGGTTGGATCGCCCTTCGTCATAGCGGGCATGGAGGCCGCGCAATCGACCGGCGGCATCGTCGTCGGTTTCGAAGCCAATGGCGGGGTTCTCCTGGGCTCGGACTGCCTGGTGAACGGCAGGACCTTGTCGGCGCTGCCGACGCGGGATTCGTTCTTGCCCATCCTGGCGGTTCTGGGCACGGCGGGATCGACGGGCAAATCGCTTTCGGGCCTGCGCAAAACCTGGAACCTTCCGGTCTGCGCCAGCGAACGGCTCGAGAATTTCCCTGTCGAGGCATCGCGCGGCTTGATGCGCAAGCTCGCCGACCGCGATGCGTTGCGGCAATTCCTTGCCCCCTTCGGCACCGTCGCGGATGTCGATGAGACCGACGGTCTCAGGGCACGGATGACCAGCGGCGAGATCATCCATCTGAGGCCTTCCGGCAACGCCCCGGAATTTCGTTGCTATGCCGAGGCCGCCAGCGCCGACAAGGCGACCGAAATTGTGGCAATGGCGCTGGAACGGGCGCGGGACACCACACTGGCGGATGAACCAGAGGCCGTGTAACGAAAGTGGCGCCGGCGGTTGCCGCAGGCCTGAAGCGCGGCTGGTTAATAACAAGGGGGCTCGCGCACCCGCATCTCGCTCGATCCCAGAAAGCATCCATGACAAGGACAGCATTGATAACCGGCATTACGGGGCAGGACGGCGCCTATCTGGCCCAACTCCTGCTTTCGAAGGGTTACAGCGTCCACGGACTGGCGCGACGGTCGAGCACGGCCGTCAACACCGCGCGGCTGAAATGGCTGGGCATCGAGAACGACGTGCGGATCGTGGACGGCGATCTCACGGACCTGTCGGGCCTGACCCGGACCATGCGCGACGTAAGGCCGGACGAGGTCTACAACCTTGCCGCTCAGTCTTTCGTCAAATCCTCATGGCAGCAGCCGATCCTGACGGGCAACGTCACCGGCATCGGCGTCACGAATGTTCTCGAGGCGCTGCGTCTCGAAATCCCCGAGGCGCGTTTCTATCAGGCTTCGTCTTCGGAGATGTACGGCCTTGTCCAGGAGCCGGTGCAGTCTGAGACCACGCCTTTCCATCCCCGCTCCCCTTATGCGGTGGCGAAGGTCTACGGTCACTGGATCACCGTCAACTATCGCGAAAGCTTCGGCCTGCACGCTTCGAGCGGCATCCTGTTCAATCACGAATCGCCGCTGCGCGGCATCGAATTCGTGACACGCAAAGTCACCGACACCGTCGCGCGCATCAAGAAGGGCCTGGCAAGGGAACTGCGCCTGGGCAACATCGACGCCAGGCGCGACTGGGGCCACTCCAGGGACTATGTCCGCGCCATGTGGCTGATGCTGCAGCAGGACCAGCCCGACGACTATGTGGTCGCCACCGGCAGGACGACGACGGTGCGCGACATGTGCAGGATCGCGTTCGAGCATGTCGGGCTGAACATGGACGACCATCTCGTCATCGATCCCGACCTGTTCAGGCCGGCGGAAGTCGAAATCCTGCTCGGCAATCCGGCCAAGGCAAAGGCGAAGCTTGGATGGGAAGCGACGATCTCCCTGGAAGAGATGATCCGCGAAATGGTGGACGCAGATCTGGCGCGCCACTTCGCCGCCAGGCGTTGAAGGAAGCGGCCGGCATGCGCGTTTTGATAACCGGTGCCAACGGGTTCGTCGGCCCCTATGTGCGCGACGCGCTGCGTAGCGTTTGCGGCGATGGCGTTGCCGTTGCCGCGACCTCCAAAGATGGCGGTCCGCATCCCGCCTTCGGCCAGGTCGAAGAGCTGGACGTGACGGACCCGGCCGCCGTCCAGGATGCCATTGTCCGTCACCGGCCCAGCCATGTCATTCACCTGGCGGCGGTCGCGGCCCTGGGCGCCGCCCAGGCCGATCCCCGCAACACCTGGCGCATTCATGTGGGCGGCGCGCTCAACGTGGCCAATGCCATAATCGACAAGGCTCCGGGCTGCTGGCTGGTTCATGTCGGGTCGGGCCTGGTCTATGGCGAGAGCGCCAAGACCGGGCGGCCGCTCGACGAAGGCACGCTTCTTGCTCCGATCGACGACTACGCCGTGACCAAAGCCGCGGCTGATCTCGCGCTCGGCGCGCTTTCACGCCAGGGGTTGAAGTGTGTCCGGATGCGCCCCTTCAACCATACCGGCCCGGGTCAGACCGAAGCATTTGCCGTGCCGGCTTTCGCCATGCAGATTGCACGGATCGAAGCAGGCCTGGCTCCGCCGGTCATCCGCGTCGGCAATCTCGATGCGCGGCGCGATTTCCTAGATGTGCGCGACATCGCCGACGCCTATGCCCGCGCGGTGCTGAACAGCCGCGACCTCGCCCCGAACAGCATTTTCAATGTCGCATCCGGCGTGTCCTGGCGGATGGGAGACATCCTCGATCGGCTGCTGGCCTGGAGCAGCGTCAAGATAGCCACGGAGCAGGATCCCCTGCGGCTGCGACCGAGCGACCTGCCATGCATCGTCGGCGACGCGACCCGCGCCCGGACCCTGCTTGGCTGGGCGCCCGGGCATTCCTTCGAGGATACGCTCGCGGCCGTCCTGGAGGATTGCCGCGCGCGCGTGGCCGAGGTCCCGGAAGCCTGAGCTGACCTGCTCACGGCCGGCACAAGCGCGAAGCCGCGTGGGGCTTGCGATCCATCCCCGGCGATCGTGGCGACCAACCGGCCGGGAATGGCGGCCCTTATCGCTGCCGATTTTAGTTGATCTCCCGGCATTGAGCTTTGCCTCGCCTCGTCCTATAAGGCCGCGCGCAGCGGGCATGCCCCGCATGCTGGGGCGTCGCCAAGTGGTAAGGCATCGGTTTTTGGTACCGACATTCCCAGGTTCGAATCCTGGCGCCCCAGCCAACCGTCATCGAGCAAATCCGACCGGTCAACGACTTGATGGTGTTGTCCCGTCAGCCGATGGAGGCCGGTTCGAAAGCCATCGCTTTTCGACCAGGCAGACCATCGTATAGGCAGGGTCAAAAACGTTTCCGACGTGATAGCGGACAACCTGCCCCATCAGATGCGACGCGGCCGTCGCGGACAATCCATAGTCGCTGGTCAACCAGTTCAGCATATCCGTCGTTGCGTGCTGAAGAGCCTGGTCAAGTGGGCGTGCGTTGCCGACAGAGAAAATGTGCGTCTCGTTCTCACCGCGAGGCCATACCAGCCGCCTGCTTTTTTCCACAGTCAAGCGTAGCTCGACTTCAAAGCAGGTTTCGATCCCGGTTCCGACGATCTCACCATCGCCCTGCGCTGCATGACAATCGCCCGCGAAGAAGAGCGCACCCTCCACGGCAACGGGAAACCAGACGGTCGCGCCGGGCCGAAACCCGCGGTAATCCATGTTCCCGCCATTCTCCGCGCTTGTCGCGGTGGAGAAAGCCTGACCCATCGACGGCGCCACGCCAAAGCAGCCGATCATCGGCTCGAGCGGCAAAACGAAGTTCTCGAGACCTGGCGGCGGCTCCTGCAGCCTCACCGTCCGCGATTCGAGGTCGATCCGCCAGGTGACTGTATCCCGTGCCGGCAGTCCACGAGCAGCCTCAGGATCGACGACGTTTGCGGCCAATGACGAGATCGTCCAGCCGGAGGGGCGGATCGGGTCCATGCGCAGGATGTCCACGCGCAACGCGTCACCAGGCTCGGCCCCCGTCACGAAGATCGGGCCGTTCATCGGGTTTGGACCATGAGCCGGCCGCCCACCGTTCTTGTCGAAGCCCCGAGCGTCGAGCGTTTCCGTGATCACGATATCGCCGGACGCGATTGTGAGCGCCGGCGTGATCGTACCGAGGACATTGTGCCAAGTGGAGTTGATCAGCTTGTGCGTTGCCATCAGATGGCAGTAACGAAGGCTTTGCCGCGCGGCAAGTGGGTGGATTGAGCTCCTGGTGCCCCGCCTGCTGGGGCGCCGCCAAGTGGTAAGGCATGGCTTGCCTCCGGCGTGATCCGGCGCTGGGTTGGCCTCGTTTCAGCTGCGCTGCGTGGCGACCTGCCTCGGAATGAGGAACCTTGCCGCAAGAGCGCAGAGCAGGACGGTAAACATCAGGATCAGCGCCACCAGCGCGTTGATATCCGGCGAGAAACCGAGTCGCATCATCGCCCACAGGCGCACCGGCAGCGTCGTCTGAGTGCCGGTGACCAGAATGGTGATCATGGTCTCGTCGAACGAAAGGGCGAAGGCCAGGATGGCGCCGCCGATCATCGCGCTCGACAGGTTGGGCAGGATGACGCGCCAGAAAGTCTGCCATTTGGTCGCGCCGAGGTCGTAGGAGGCCTCGACCAGCGTGCGGCTCATCGACTGCAAGCGCGTCAGCACCGTGCGGTAGACGATGGCGAGCACGAAGACCGTATGGCCTATGACGACCGTCAGCAGCGAGCGTTCGAGCCCGATCTCGCGGAAGAAGATCAACAGCGCCAGGCCGCTGATGATGGGCGGCATCAGGAACGGCAGGAAGACGATGAACTGCAGCAACGAGCGGCCGGCGCCGCGGCCGTGATAATAGAGGGCCAGCAGCGTGCCGCTGACCACCGCAAGCACGACCGTGCATAGCCCGACGACAAGCGTGGTGCGCAGGGCCGCGAGTATCTCGTGGTTCCCGGCCAGCGCGGCATAGGTCGAAACGGTCGGCGAGGACCAGTCGACCTCGCCACGCGCCACCGGAAAAAAGGACGACACGATCGGCACGAAGAGCGGGCTGTAGAGCAGCACCGCGACCAGCGTGGTGACAGCGGCGAGAAGTATCGTGGACAGGCGCGGCGCGACGATCAAAGCGAAGCCCCCCGATTGCGCCCGAACCGCTCGCCGGCAAGGATGGCGGCGATGACCACCATGGCCAGCGCCACCGAGAGGGCGGCACCGAATGGCCAGTTGAAGGCGGTGCCGAACTGGCTGTAGAGGATGCGGCCGAAAGTGAAGCCACTGATCCCGCCGACCATCTGCGGCGTGAGGAAGTCGCCGATCGCCAGCACGAAGACGAAGCTCGCCGCCGAGGCGACACCGGGCAAGGAAAGCGGCAGGGTGATCCTCAGGAAAGTCTGCAGGCTGCTTGCGCCGAGGTCGTCGGATGCGCGCAGCAACACCTGCGGTATGCGCTCCAGCGCCAGGAAGATCGGCAGGATCGCGAACGGGATCAAGAGCAGCGTGAGCGTAAGCAGGATTGCGTTCATGTTGAAGACGAACAGCGTCGACGGCTCGGCGATGATGCCCAGCCCCACCAGCGCCTTGTTGAGAAAGCCATTGAGGCCGAGGATGCTGCGGATCGCGTAGATCTTGATGACGTAGCTCATCAAGAGCGGCACCATCAGCAGCATCAGCAGCGCGTAGCGCCAGCGGCCGCGCAGCGTGGTCAGGAAATAGGCCGT
This sequence comes from Mesorhizobium humile, assembly GCF_033977215.1. Classification (NCBI taxonomy): domain Bacteria; kingdom Pseudomonadati; phylum Pseudomonadota; class Alphaproteobacteria; order Hyphomicrobiales; family Phyllobacteriaceae; genus Mesorhizobium; species Mesorhizobium humile. Next base: position 385,107 of record NZ_JAVIIV010000003.1, on the reverse strand, counting down.
CGGATAGGCGAGCAGGATCGAGATCGCCGCCACGGAAAGGCAAAGCATGATCGTGCGCCAGAACACCGGGAGGAAGACCGGGTCGGTGAAGAAGCGAGCATAGTTGGCAAGCGTCGGCGCATAGACGATCTGGCCTTGGTCCACGCTGAAGAAGCTGTAGACGAGGAAGATCGCCAGCGGCGCCAGGACGAACACCACCGGCAGCGCAAAGGCAAGCGCGGTGACCAGCGGCGACCAGCGGATGGCGACGGGACGCGCCAGGCCTGCGCTTCTCATGCCAGCACCAGGTGGCCTTCATGCGGCGCGAAGGAAAGCGCCACGGTGTCGCCAACCCTGAGGGCGCTGCCGTCCACCCGGCTCGGGAAGCGCAACCTGAGGCGCTGCGCGGCATCGCCGCCAGCCGTAATGGTGGCTACCGTCGAGGAGCCTGCAAAGGCAAGATCGGCAATGGTGCCGGAAAGACGATTGTCGACATCGCCGTCGCCGGCAATGTGCAGTGCTTCGGGGCGGAACGCGGCGAAGCCGCGCGCGCCGGTGGCCGCAGCCTTGAGATGCGGCTGGCCCGCGACCGAACAGACGAGCCGGCCGAGCACCGTCTCGATCGCGCGGAATTCGCCCTGCGCCTCGCCGAGCGTCCCGGCCACGAGATTGTTCTCGCCGAAGAAACGCGCCACGAACTCGCAGTTCGGCTTGTAGTAGAGGTCATGCGGCGCGCCGAGTTGGCGGATGTGGCCGGCCTCCATCACGCAGATCCGGTCGGCCATGCCGATGGCCTCCTCCTGGTCGTGGGTCACGAACAGGAAGGTGGTCTTGACCTCGCGCTGGATCGACTTGAGGAATTCCTGCATCTGCCGGCGCAGTTCGAGGTCGAGCGCCGCGAGCGGTTCGTCGAGCAGGACAAGTCGCGGCTGACAGATCAGCGCACGCGCGAGTGCTACGCGCTGTCGCTGGCCGCCCGACAACTGGGCCGGAAAGCGTTCGGCGAAGCGCCCAAGCTGCACCAGCTCCAGCGCCTTGGCGACGCGTTCCGCGATCTCCTGGCGCGGCACGCGGCGAACCGACAGGCCGTAACCGACATTGCCGGCGACGGTAAGATGCGGGAACAGCGCGTAGTCCTGGAACACGGTGTTGAAGGGCCGCCGGTTGATCGGCATGCCGCTGATGTCGCGGCCGTCGAGCCGGATTTCGCCCGAGGTCAGCGGCTCGAGGCCGCCGATCAGCCTGAGCACCGTGGTCTTGCCCGAACCGGACGGCCCGAGCACGGTCAGGAATTCGCCATCGCGGATCGCGAGATCGATGTCGTGCAGCACGGGAACCGTGCCGTAGGATTTCGAGACGGAGCGCAGCGTGAGCAGGTCGCTGTTCAGGTTCATCACAAACTTCCAGAAATACGCTGTTGGCGGCCCGATGCCCGGACCGCCAGGTCCTTGAAAGCTCGGCGGAAGGATATCAGGGCGTCGCCTTGATCTCGTTCCACAGGTCGGAGCGCTTGGTCGGGTCCTCGACATTGTTGAGCCAGACCAGCTTGTCGTTGCTGCCGGCGCTGCTCGATTCGACCACGGTATTGCCGAAGCCGGTCCGCTCGGACAGCGCGCCGCTGACCTTCTTGCTGAGCATGAAGTCGATCCACTTCTCGGCCGCCTCCTTGTCGCGAACCCCTTTCGAGATGACCCAGTTGTCGAGCCAGGCGAGCGCGCCTTCGCTCGGATTGATGTAGGCGACGTGGGCGCCGATCTTCTGCAGGGCCTTGACCTGCTGCTGACCGTAATTGGCCCAGATCAGGGCGACGTCGTTGTTCTGGTAGATCTGCTGGGCCTCGTCGGCGGTGGTATAGAAGCTGAGCACGTTGCGCTTCAGCTCGACCAGCTTGGCCTTGACCGCCGCCATCTGCTCGGCGTCGAGATTGAATGGGTCCTTGTAGCCCAGCGTCAACGCGGTGAAGGAGAAATTGTGCTCGCCATTGTCATAGGCCAGCACCTTGCCTTTGTAGGCCGGATCCCACAGCACCGACATCGAGGTCGGCGCCGGCTTGACCTTGTCGGTGTCGTAGATCAGTCCGATGGAATCGAAGCAGAACGGAATGCCGTAGACCTTGCCGTCCTTGGTGTCGCCGCTGACCTGCGTGAGGTCGCGGAAGCGCGGCAGCACCTCCTTCTGGTTGGGAAGCTTGGCAAGGTCGATCGGGTTGACCAACTCGGCCTTGATGTAGCGCTGCAGTTGCGCGGTGTTGACGGCGAAGACATCGAAGTCCTGCCCTTCGCTGCCCTTGATCTTGGCCCAGATCTCGTCGTCGCTGCCGATGAAGACGACATCGACGCCGATGCCGGTTTCGGCGGTGAAGTCCTTGACCCAGTCCGCATCGGCGTAGCCGTCCCAAGCCAGCACGCGCAGGTTGGCGGCGAGCGCCGACGAGGCCATCAGGCCGATGCCCAGGCCGACACTCGCTATCCCTAGAAGCAGTCTCTTCAACAGCATGATCATTCTCCCATTTGTTGTTGTGATGATCTCAGTCCGCGGGTCTTGCCGTCACAGCGGGGTGACGGCCACCAGCCCCTCGTCCGGCACCGCCTGCATCCGGTTGCGCAACGGCTTGCCGAATTCCGGTGCCTGGATTTCGTATTCGTCGCCTGGTGCCGTCTTGATGCCAGAGGCGTAGCTCATCACCGCTGCGCCGAAGAAATAGGCGTGCAGATCGCCCGGCCGGCGGTGCATCGGGTAGCGGAAATGGTAGTGCTCGAGATTGGCGATCGAATGCGACATGTGCGCTTCGCCGGAAAGGAATTCCTGCTCCCAGATGACAGCGCCGTCCCGCCGGATGCGGGAATGTCCGCGCACCTCCCGCGGCAGCTCGCCGATCAGCAGCTCGGGACCGATCGAGCAGGAGCGGAGTTTCGAGTGCGCGAGGTAGAGATAATTCTCGGCCTCGGTCACGTGGTCGGAATACTCGTTGCCCAGCGCGTAGCCGATGCGATAGGGGCGGCCATCCGGTCCGTTGAGGTAGAGGCCGACGATCTCGGCCTCCTCGGCACCCGCCTTGGCGAAGGCCGGCAGCGGCAACGCAGCACCAGGCGGGACGACGCAGGTGCCGACGCCCTTGAAGAACCATTCGGGCTGGACGCCCAGCTCTCCCGGCGCGGGTTTGCCCCCCTCCAGCCCCATGCGAAAGATCTTCAGCGAGTCGGATTCGGCGGCGTCCTTGCCGTGGGTCAGCACATGCATCTTGTCGCGCGCGGCGGCGCTTCCCGTATGCGTCAGGCCGGTGCCGGTGATGAGGAAACGCGCCGGCTCCGGATGGTCGACCGGTGCGAGCACGCGGCCTTCACGCAGCAGCTGGTCGTAATCGACTTTCCCGCCGCCGGTCCGCTCCTCGACGAGCGACGCAATGGACCTGCGCTCGGCGATGGCCGCCGTGGCAAGTTCGAGGACGGTTTCGGTTCCGACCAGGAGGTTGAGGTGATCGCCATCGGCGCTGACGCGGCCAACACGACGGCTGCCATCGGGCAATTCGAACTGAACGAGACGCATGATGCTACCTTTTTGCTGCGGTCCGATGGCGGTCACACCCAGCCGCCATCGACGATGAATTGCTGGCTCGAGCACATGCGGCTGTCATCGGCGGCAAGAAACAGCGCCATGCGCGCAATGTCGGAAGGCTGCAGCCTGTCGGGCAGGCACTGCCTTTCCTCGATCTGACGCTCGCCGGCCGGCGTCAGCCACAGACGCATCTGGCGCTCCGTCATCACCCAGCCAGGCACCATGCAGTTGACGCGGATGCGCTCGGGGCCCAGTTCGCGGGCGAGCGCCCGCGTCATGCCGTAGACGGCCGCCTTCGCCGTCACATAGGCCGGGCAATCCGGATCGCCGACCATCCAGGTGATGGAACCGAAATTGATGATCGAGCCGCCGCCAAGCGCCTTCATCTGCGGGCGCACGGCCTGGGCGGCGAAGAACTGGTGGCGCAGGTTGACGGCCATGCGGTCGTCCCAATAGGCGACGCTGACATCGGCGGTCTGGTGGCGGTCGTCATTGCCGGCATTGTTGCAGAGTACCTGGATGGGGCCATTTCGCTCTCTCGCCTGTTCGACGGCTGCCTGCAGGGCCTCGACATTGCGCAGATCGCAGGGAATGAAGAACGGTTCCGGATGGCCTTGGGCCGCGATCGCCGCCATCAGCCGCAGGGAAGGCTCCGCCGCCGCATCGACGAAGGCGACGCGGCTGCCTTGCGCGCAGAAATGGCGCACGAGGCTTTCGCCGATGCCGCTGCCACCGCCGGTTATGAAGACACTGCGGCCCCTGAGGCTGGGGTAGACGGCGTAGGTCTCGGTGGTCATCGCGGCACCTAATGCGAATGGCGGGGAATGCCGACGTCGCGGCGGCCGACGAGGAAATCGAAATCGCAACCCCTGTCGGCCTGCAGGACACGTTCGACGTAAAGGCTCTGGTAGCCGCCCTGGGGTGATGCCGGCGGCTTCCAGTCGCCCCGGCGGGCGGCAAGCTCCTCCTCGGAAACCAGCAATTCGAGACGCCGGCCAGCCACGTCGAGCTCGATGAGGTCGCCATCGCGAACCAGGGCAAGCGCGCCGCCCGCCGCCGCTTCCGGAGCGACATGCAGGACCACGGTGCCATAGGCGGTGCCACTCATGCGCGCATCGGAGATGCGCACCATGTCGGACACGCCCTGCTTCAGGAGCTTGGCCGGCAGCGGCATGTTGCCGACCTCGGCCATGCCAGGATAGCCGCGCGGCCCGCAATTCTTGAGCACCATGACCGAGGAGGCGTCGATATCGAGGTCGGGATCGTCGATGCGGGCGTAATAGTGCTCGATATTCTCGAAGACGACCGCCCTGCCCCGATGCTGCATCAGCGCCTGGGTCGCCGCCGACGGCTTTATGACGGCGCCATTGGGGGCGAGATTGCCGCGCAGCACCGATATGCCGCCTTCCCTGGTCAGCGGCCGGTCGAGCGGCCGGATCACCTCGCTGTTGTAGTTCGGCGCGTCGTCGACCAGCTGGCCGATGGTCTTCCCACTGACGGTCATGGCGTCGCGATGAAGAAGCCCCACTTCATCAAGCGACGCCATGACCGCAGCCAGCCCCCCGGCATAGTAGAAATCTTCCATCAGGAACCGACCCGACGGCATCAGATCGACGATGGTCGGCACATCGCGACCGAGGCGATCCCAGTCGTCGAGGCTGAGATCGACGCCGACGCGATGCGCGATCGCTATGAGGTGCAGCACCGCGTTGGTCGATCCGCCGATGGCGCCATTGACCCGGATGGCGTTCTCGAAGGCCTGCCGGGTGAGGATCTGCGAAATCGTCACGTCCTTGTGGACCATGTCGACGATCTGCCGGCCGGCCAGCTGCGCAAGCACGCTGCGACGCGAGTCGACTGCCGGTATCGCCGCATTGTCGGGCATGCCGATGCCGAGCGCCTCGACCATGCTGGCCATGGTGGAGGCGGTACCCATGGTCATGCAGCTGCCGGCCGACCGGCTCTGGCCTTGCTCGGCCGCCAGGAAATCCTCGACCTTCATGCGGCCGGCCTTCACCTCCTCGGCGAATTTCCAGACATGGGTGCCGGAACCGATATCCTGGCCGCGGAACTTGCCGTTGAGCATCGGCCCGCCGGACACCGCGATGGTCGGCAGGTTGCATGACGCCGCCCCCATCAGGAGGGCCGGCGTGGTCTTGTCGCATCCGACCAGAAGCACGACGCCATCGATCGGGTTACCGCGGATGGACTCCTCGACATCCATGCTCGCCAGGTTGCGGAACAGCATGGCCGTTGGGCGCATATTGCTTTCGCCGAGCGACATGACCGGGAATTCCACCGGCAGGCCACCGGCCTCATAGACGCCGCGCTTGACGTGATCGGCGAGCGCCCGCAAATGCGCATTGCATGGGGTCAGTTCCGACCAGGTGTTGCAGATGCCGATCACCGGGCGGCCGTCGAACGCGTCGGCCGGAATACCCTGGTTCTTCATCCAGCTGCGATGCATGAAGGCGTTCTTGCCTTCACCGCCGAACCATGCCGTCGATCGCAGCTTTCGCTTCTGCTCGCTCACGATTTCTGTTCCTTACGGCGCCTGTTGCGGTTCTCGACACTGCGGCGAACATCTTCCTCGGCGTTGTCGATGAGCACGAGAAGAGCCTGCTGTGCACCGCCTCCATCGCCGGCGGCGATCTTCTCGGCCACCTCGCGATGCAGCGGCAGCGAGTGGCGCTGCCCCTCCGGATTGTCGTTGGAGAGACGGAAGCTCATCATCAGGGCTGTCTCCACCAACGCCGCCAGAGAGCCGATCAACTCATTGCCCGTCATGCGCAGGATGGTCTGGTGGAAGACGAGGTCGGGCTTGGCGAAGCGGTCGCCGTCGTCACCCACGGCCTCCATTTCGGCGAGGGCGGCGTTGAGATCGGCAAGCTGTGCCGGCGTCGCGCGCTTGGCCGCGAGCGCTGCCGACATCGGCTCGATCGCCCGGCGCAGCTCGAAAAGGGCCGTGACATCCTCGGCGCTGACGCCCGCCGCGTAGCGCCATGAAAGGACGTCGGGATCAAGGAAGTTCCAGTCGGAGCGCGGGCGCACCCGCGTGCCGGTCTTCGGCCGCGACTCGACCAGCCCCTTGCCCGCCAGGACCTTGATCGCCTCGCGCAGCACGGTGCGGCTGACGCCAAGCATCTCACTGGAATCGTCAGCATTGGGGAGCGCCTCGCCAGGCAGGAAATCGCCCTGCACGATGCGCAACCCGATCTGCTCGACGACCGTCGCATGCAACGCCGTCGAGCCGCTGGCGACCGCCGCGACGACCCGCGACGTGCGGGCGGTGCTGAAGGATTTCGTATTCTTCATACTATTCATATGATATGTCTTTATCCGGCCGGCGATGAGAGTCAAGCCATTGGAGGGAGGATGGACGGGAATTTTGAGACGAGAGGATCGCGTGGGATGGTCGCGATCGCCGATGGCCTGGCGACGGTCGAGATCGCCCCGACCGTCGGCGGCGCGCTGGCATCGTACCGCTGGCAGAAAAATGGGCATTCCGTCGACTGGCTACGTCCCGCTGGGCCCTCCGCGCTCGACAGCCGGTCGGCAAACGTCCGCTTCATGCCGTCGGAAACGACCTCGACGCGATAGCCTCGGCCGGGCCGACCGCCCGCTGCAACCTCGACCTGTCGCGGCGCGGCGCCCCCGGTCGTGATCGCTACGGCCCGGCATGTCGGCCTAAACCTTTTCCACCGACAGGCGTTGTTCGTTCCAGACTAACCGAACACGACAGCTCACGGAGAGGCTCAATCGATGTATTTCGCGGCTTTGGCCACCGACTATGACGGCACGCTGGCGCATGACGGGCTGGTCAACGCCAGCACAATCTCGGCGCTGGAGGAGCTCAAGAAATCGGGGCGAAAGCTGATCCTCGTCACAGGTCGCGAATTGCCCGATCTCAAGGAGGTTTTTCCGGAACTTTCCTTGTTCGACAAGGTGGTCGCCGAAAACGGCGCGCTGATCTACACGCCGGCCAGCGAGGAAGAACGCACGATCTCGCCCTCGCCTTCCGTCGATCTCGTCGACAGGCTCAAGAAGCGCGGCGTGAAACCGCTGTCGGTCGGTCGTTCCATCCTCGCCACCTGGGAGCCGCACCAGGCGACCGTGCTCGACGTCATCAAGAAGCTCGGGCTGGAGCTGGAGATCATCTTCAACAAGGGCGCGGTGATGATCCTGCCTTCCGGCATCAACAAGGCGACCGGGCTGGCGGCTGCGCTGGAAGACCTGAAACTGTCGCCGCGCAATGTCGTGGCCGTCGGCGACGCCGAGAACGACCACGCTTTCCTGAGAGCCTCGGGCTGCAGCGTCGCGGTCGCCAACGCGCTGCCCGCCGTCAAGGAAACCGCCGACCTCGTCACCAAGGCGCCGCGCGGCAAGGGCGTCGAGGAACTGATCCGCAAGCTGATCAAGCGCGATCACCGGATCGCCAAAAAGCGCCCGCGCGGCGTGTTGCTCGGGACCTCGCGTGGCAAGGAGATTTACCTGTCGCCAACGGAGACGGTGCTGATCGCCGGAAGCTCGGGCATCGGCAAATCGACCCTGGCCACGGCGCTGACCGAGCGGCTGGTCGAGAAAGGCCTGCAGTTCTGCATCTTCGATCCCGAAGGCGACTATGACGGGCTGAAAGGCGCGGTGCCGCTCGGCAACGGCTCGACCGCGCCGAACAAGGAACAATTGCTGGAATTGATCGAGAAGCCCGGGACCAATGTCGTGGTCAACGGGCTGGCGCTGAAGGTCGACGAGCGCCCGGACTTCTTTGCCGAATTGCTGCCTGGCCTCGGCAATGTCCGCTATCGCACGGCCAGGCCGCACTGGCTGATCATCGACGAAGCGCATCATTTGATGCCCAAGCGACGCTGGGATACGCGATCCGTGCTTTCGATCGAGCTACCCGGCACGGTGCTGATCACCGTGCATCCCGAAGCGATTTCCACCGATGCGTTGCGTCTGGTGACGGCAGTGATCGCGCTCGGACCCAAGGCCAAGGGCGTGATCAAGACCTTCTGCAAGGAAACCGGGCTCAAGGCGCCGAAGGACATTCCGCTGCCCAAGGGCGACCGCGTGCTTTTCTGGCGGCCGCATGAGGCCAAGAAGCCGTTCACGGTGAAGGCGATCGAGCCCAGCCAATCGCTGAAACGGCACAGCCGCAAATATGCCGAGGGCGAGCTCGACGAAGCGGGCAGCTTCTATTTCACCGGACCGAAGAAGGCGATGAATCTGCGGGCTCACAATTTCATCATCTTCGCCCGGATGGCCGAAGGCATCGACGACAAGACCTGGGAATATCACCTGCGCGCCGGCGACTATTCCAAATGGTTCCGTCACCAGATCAGGGACAAGGACCTCGCCCGCGAAACAGCCGAGGCGGAGAAGGACAAGACGCTATCGGCCGACGAGAGTCGCAAGCTGGTGATCGACGCCGTGCGGAGGCGCTATACCGCGCCGGCCTCCGCTCCGGAGAAGTAGATTTGACCGCTACAGCTTAAGGGAACCGCGGGTCGAGCTCAGCTCGCCTCGCGCATCGCTTCGGCGGCCTGCAGGTCGACCGAGACCAGCTGGCTGACGCCCTGCTCGGCCATGGTGACGCCGAACAGCCGGTCCATGCGCGCCATGGTGATCGGGTTGTGGGTGATGATGACGAAACGCGTCTCGGTGGTCTTCGACATCTCGTCCATCAGATTGCAGAAGCGTTCGACATTGTGGTCGTCGAGCGGCGCGTCGACCTCGTCCAGGACGCAGATCGGCGCCGGATTGGTCAGGAACACGGCGAAGATCAGCGACATCGCCGTCAGCGCCTGCTCGCCGCCCGAAAGCAGCGTCATCGTCTGCGGCTTCTTGCCAGGCGGACGGGCGAGGATTTCCAGCCCCGCCTCCAGCGGATCCTCGGACTCGATCAACTGCAGCTCGGCCGTGCCGCCGCCGAACAGATGCGAGAACAGCCGCTGGAAATGGCCGTTGACAACCTCGAAGGCCGAGAGCAGCCGCTCGCGGCCCTCGCGGTTGAGGCTCTGGATCGCCTGGCGCAGTTTTCTGATCGCCTCGATGATGTCCTCTCGCTCGGAGACGATGGTTTCCAGACGCTCCGACAATTCCTTCTGTTCTTCCTCGGCGCGCAGATTGACCGCACCGAGCCGCTCGCGCTCGATCTTCAGCCGGTCGAGCTGGCGCTCGATCTCGACCATGTCGGGCATCGGATCGTCGGCTTCGAGGCCCGTATGCTTGATGACCAGATGCGGCGGCGTGTTAAGCGCCTCCTGGATGCGCGCCTCGACCTCGACGCGGCGTTCATCGGCCGCGGTGAGCCGCTCCTCGGCGCGAACGCGGGTTTCGCGCGATTCGGCGAGCGACTGGATGGCGGCGGTAGCCGCCTTGTCGAGCTCGGCCTGCCTGTTCTCCGCCTCCTGCAGGCGGTCGCCTGCGGCCTGGCGCAACGCCTCGGCCTCGGAGAGCTGAGTCAGCAAGGCGCGCCGCTTGGCGTCGATCTCGTCGGGCGCATCGGCCAGCCTCTCGCGCTCGGCTTCGGCCTCGGCCTTGCGCTCGCCAAGGGCGGCGATCTGCGTCGAGGCGTTTTCGGCGCGTTCCAGCCAATTCTTGCGCTCGGCGCCGATGGCATCCAACCGGCGAATGCGCGCCTCGGCTTCGCGCCGCAGCCCTTCATGCACGGCGCGCGCATCGGCAAGCGTGGCGCGATCGCGCGACACGTTGGCGGAGGCCTGTTCGAGTTGCAATTGCAGATCGCCGAGATCGGGCGCGTCCTTCAGCATCTCCTCGGCTTCGAGGAAGGCGGCCTGCGTCTCCTCATGGCTATCGACGATGCGAGCGCGTGCCTCTTCAAGCGCGGCGCGCCGGCTCAACAGCTCGCCGCCGGCCTTCTCGGCCTCGGCCAGCGCGTTGCGCGCGGCGTCCAGCGCATGCTGGGCGTCGCGGCCGGCCTGGCGTGCATTGCGCTCGGCCTCGCTTGCCTGGCGCATCGCCTGCTCGGCATGCGCCAGCGCTTCCTCGGCCTCGCGCACGACGCGCGTCGCCTGCACGGCTTCGGCATCGAGCTCGGCCAGGCGGTTCTTCTGCGCCAGCCGCAGCGCGGCGGCGGTCGGGGCGTCGGCGCTCGCGGTCAGGCCGTCCCAGCGCCACAGCGCGCCGTCGCGGCTGACCAGCCGCTGGCCAGGCGCCAACAGCGCTTGAAGACGGCGGCCATCGGCGGCTTCGACGATACCGATCTGCGCCAAGCGGCGCGCAAGCTGCGCCGGCGCGCGCACGACGCTTGCCAGGCTCTTCACGCCTTCGGGCAGCGACGCATCGCCGGGCTGCACCGCGCTTTCGCCCCAGTGCACCGGGGCGCTGCGGTCGAGCGGAACATCGAGGTCCTCGCCAAGGGCTGCGCCAAGCGCGGTTTCATAGCCGCGCTCGACGCTGATCTGCTCCAGCACCGAAGGGAAAAGATCGCCGCCGCTGGTGGCGTTGAGTATCTTGGCCAGCGTGCGCGCTTCGGTCTCGATGCGCGCCAGTTCCGCCCTGGCGTCCTGCAGCGGAGGCCTTGCGGCGCTTTCGGCGGCGCGCGCCTCGGCGACGGCCTGCTCGGCGGCGATGGTGCCGGCCTCGCTCTCTTCCAGCCGGGCAAGCGCATCTTCGACCAAAAGCCGCTTCTCGGCCGGATCCGGCAGGCCGGAAATGCGCGCGACGATGTCGGAAAGCTCGCGGTCGACCTCGGCGAGCTGGCGGGCGAAGCGGTCGCGACGCTCGGCTGTCTCGCGCAGGCTGCGCTCGATCTGGTGGCGCGAGGCGGCCGCCTCGGCGCGTTCGGCGGTCAGCGCAGCAAGCTTGGCTTCGCTTTGCGACAGCGTCGCGCCGGCCTGTTCGAAAGCGGCGCGCGTGGTCGCCTCGCGCTCGGCGGCACCGGCGTTTTCTGAATTGAGCTCGGCTTCCTCGGTGCGCAGGCGCTCGAGGATATCGGCGTTGTCGCGCACCATCCGCTCCTCGCGGGCGATGTCGGCGTCCAGCTGCTGCAGTCGGCGTTCAAGCTCGGTCTGGCGGGCGCGGATGCGGCCGGCCTCTTCCTCGATCTGCGTCTTGGCGATCGACAGGCGCTGGAAGGCGGCAGCGGCGGCGGCTTCCGCGTCGCGCAGGTCCGGCAGCCGATGCGCGGCGATGCCCTGCTCTCTTGCCGCGGCCATCTGGGCGGCGGCCCGGTCGCCGACCAGCGTGGTGGCGACGGCAAGCGCGGAACGCGCCTCGCCTTCCTGGGTCTTCGCCAGCGTCCAGCGCAGATGCAGCAGCGTCGCTTCGGCCTTGCGGATATCGGCCGACAGGTTCTTGAAGCGCGAGGCCTGGCGCGCCTGGCGCTTCAGGCTCTCGATCTGGCCTTCGAGCTCGCCGACGACGTCGTCCAGGCGCTCGAGGTTCTGCTCGGCCGCCTTGAGCCTGAGTTCGGCCTCATGGCGGCGCGTATGCAGGCCGGAAATGCCGGCGGCTTCTTCCAGCAGCGCGCGGCGGGCCTGCGGCTTGGCCTGGATCAGCTCGCCGATGCGGCCTTGCCCGACCATGGAAGGCGAACGGGCGCCGGTCGACTGGTCGGCGAACAGCAACTGCACGTCCTTGGCGCGCGCTTCCTTGCCGTTGATGCGATAGAGCGAGCCCGCCTCGCGCTCGATGCGGCGTGACACCTGCAATTCATCGGCATCGTTGAAGGCGGCGGGCGCCGTGCGGTCGGTGTTGTCGAGGAAAAGCGTGACTTCAGCGGTGTTGCGGGCCGGGCGCGCGCCGGAGCCGGAGAAGATCACGTCGTCCATGCCGGACGCGCGCATGTTCTTGTAAGAGCTTTCGCCCATCACCCAGCGCAAGGCTTCGACGAGGTTCGACTTGCCGCAGCCGTTCGGCCCGACAATGCCGGTCAGCCCGCGTTCGATGACGAACTCGCCGGGCTCGACGAAGGATTTGAAACCGAGGAGGCGAAGGCGCGAAAATTTCATTCGCGCCGCCCCTTAAGCGGGTTCCGCAAAAGTGTTCCGCGGTTTTGCGACAAGAACCCGCGACAAGACAAAGGCCCGCGCGCGCCGAAGCCGGACCGCTTCGGCGCGGCCTGGATGTCAGAGCAGAGGGTCGATGATGGCCGACATTTCCTCAATCGACATCGCCCCTTTGTAGGTCTTTCCGTTGATGAAGAAGGTCGGCGTCGAGTCGACCTTGAACTCGTCCGCTCCGCGTTTCTGGACTGCTCTCACATCGTCCAGAAGTTTCTGGTCCGTCAAGCAGGACTCAAAGGACTCCTGTGTAAAACCGGCCAGCTTGGAGATCTGCAGCAGCGCTTCCTTGGTGTTGTTGACGCCAACCCAGCTCGGCTGCTGCTTGAACAGCACGTCGACCATGGCGAAGTAGTTGTCCTTGGAGCAGCGCGCCAGCATGAAGCCGGCCTCGGCGCTCGGATCGAACGGGAACTCGCGCAGGATGTAGCGGGCCTTGCCGGTGTCGATATACTTGGTCTTCAACTCAGGGAAGGTGGTCATGGCGAAATGCGCGCAATGCGGGCAGGTCATAGACGCATATTCGACGATTGTGACCTTGGCGTCATCCTTGCCGAGCTGCTTTTCGGGCAGGGCGCCAGGCTTCAGCAGCTCGGCCATGTCGACGTCGCCGCTCGATTGCGGAACCTGAGCCGCAGCCGGAGTAGCGGCCGGCTTGGCGGGCGTCGACGGATCGGCCGGCTTCACATCGGCGGCCTTCGCCTCCTCGCCGGAGTTGCTGCATGCGGCAAGCAACGCCACCGCAGGAACAGCGGCCAGCGTGGTCAGTACGTTTCTGCGGGACAAGCTATTGCCAAACGGGGCGCGGTTCATGCGAATCACCTGATATGAGTTGGATTTTGCAATGCAGCGGCTAGAAAAGGCGAGAGTTGGCGCGAATTAAGGCATCGCGTTCCCCAATCCAATCGCGAAACTCGGTCATGAGCATCACGAATGCGCGAGATTGGTGACGCATTCATGACGTTTCTTACGACCCTTTGCGCTTCCTTTCACCCATAATCGTGGCGCCGAGCCGCTCCAGCGAAGCGCGCAGGCCGTCATCCTCGATCTTGCCGACCAGATGTGAGAGCTTCGATTTCTCCGCCTCGCTCAAAGGGAGCGGCGCCGGTTTCGGCCGCGCCTTTTGCGAAAGCACCGGCTTTTGCAGGATCTTGATGCGGCCGACCGCGTTGAAACCCAGGAAGGCGTTGACGCGGTTGATCACCTCGCCTGCCTCATGCTGCAGATGCAATGCCGCCATGCCTTCGCAAGCGATGATCAGCGTCGCCGGCTCGAAAGGATCGTCCTCGTGCAGGCGGCGTGGCCACTGGATCTTTTCCGGCCGCGAGTGGGTGGCGAGCCGCGGCCCGGCGATCTCTTCCCAGGACTGCACCAGCCCTATCGAGATGCCGGCGCGCTTCTTCAGCACCGGATCGAGTATCTCGGTGGCGAGATCGCTCACCGGAACGGGATTGCCGAAGGGCCTTTTCCCTGCCATGTGCGTTCTCCAGTTCCCCAGTTCATCCGATCAATGGCACCGCTCGACAAGACCCGCAAGGCATCACAGAAGGCCGCATCCGGCGATGCCGGATCCGGAGATACCAGCAAAGCTGGATACTTGGATATCGGACCCCGCCTGCTTGCCTGGTATGACGCGCATCATCGCGACCTGCCCTGGCGCGTCACGCCGGTCGCGTTTGCGCGTGGCGTGAGGGCCGATCCCTATCGCGTCTGGATGTCCGAGGTGATGCTGCAGCAGACCACGGTCGAGGCGGTGAAAGCCTATTTCCGCAATTTCGTCGAGAAATGGCCGACGGTCGAAGCGCTGGCCGCGGTGCCCGCCGAGGATGTAATGAAGGCCTGGGCCGGTCTCGGCTATTATTCCAGGGCACGCAACCTGAAAGCCTGCGCGGACCTCGTGGCGCTCCGGGGCGGCCGCTTCCCTGATACCGAGGCGGGCCTGCGCGAATTGCCGGGGATCGGCGCCTATACGGCGGCGGCGATCGCGGCAATCGCCTTCGACCGGCCGGCGGCGGTCGTGGACGGCAATGTCGAGCGGGTCATGACCCGGCTCTACGCGATCGAAACACCGCTTAGCGAAGCCAAGCCGCAAATCCGCGCGTTGGTCGAGAAGCTGGTGCCGCAAAACCGGCCCGGCGATTTCGCCCAGACGATGATGGACCTCGGCGCCACGATCTGCACACCGAAGCGGCCGCGCTGCATGCTCTGCCCGGTGCGCGAAGATTGCAGCGCAATCCTCACCGGCGACCCGGAACGGTTTCCGGTCCGCCTGCCGAAGGATGACAAGCCGCTGCGCAAGGGTGCGGCCTTCGTCGCCGAGCGCGAGGACGGTGCCATCCTTATGCGTAAAAGGCCGGAGAAGGGCCTGCTCGGCGGCATGACCGAGGTGCCGACGACCGGCTGGACGGCGCGGGTCGACGGCGCCACGACCGCCGACGCCGCGCCCTTTCACGCCGATTGGCGGCGTGCCGGCCAGATCGGACATGTCTTCACCCATTTCGCGCTCGAACTCGAAGTCTTCCATGCCCAAATCAAGGGCGATGCGCCGGCAGGACATTTCTGGTCGCTGGCCCATGAAATTTCCGGGGAAGCGCTGCCCACCGTCATGAAAAAGGTAATCGAAGCGGCGATACCGGGCGCGACCAAGAAACCGAAAGGCCCGCAATGACCGAAATCCGCCATATCGTGTTCGACATCGGCAGGGTGCTGATCCACTACGATCCGAATATCCCGTTCAGCCGCCTTATTCCGGATGCCGACGAGCGGAAATGGTTCTTCGACAATGTCTGCACGCATGACTGGAACATCGAGCAGGATCGCGGCCGCACATGGGAAGATGCCGAGGCGCTGCTGATTGCCGAGCATCCCGATCACGCCGAGAACATCCGTAATTTCCGCCGCCATTGGCACGAGATGGTGCCGCATGCCTATGACGACAGCGTCGCCATCATGCTCGGCTTGATCGAGCGCGGCCACGATGTGACCATGCTGACCAACTTCGCCGCCGACACGCTTGCCGAAGCCAGGCAGCGTTTCGACTTTCTCAACCGGCCGCGCGGCGTGACCGTGTCGGCCGACATCCGCCAGATCAAGCCCGACCGCGCCATCTACGATCACCACGTGAGCGCATTCGGCCTCGAGCCATCGGCCACGCTGTTCATCGACGACAGCCAGAAGAATGTCGACGGGGCCAAGGCCGCCGGCTGGCAGTCGGTGCTGTTCACCGACGCCAGGACGCTTAAAGCAGACCTTGAGCGGTTCGGGATTGCAGCTTGAACTGAATCGCTTGCGGCGATCCGTTGAAGTGTTGATTCAGGCCCCTGCCCGCTCCATGCCGAGGCGGGCGATGCGGCGCAATTCGTCGATCGGGGTCAGGCCGCCGCTGCGCTCATAGTGCCAGAAGGTCCAGCCGTTGCAGGCGTCGAGACCCTGCACTTCGGCGCCGATCTTGTGGATAGAGCCGGCGCTGTCGCCGATCGCCAGCGTGCCGTCGGCGCGCACTTTCGCGGCCCAGCGCTTCTTGGCGTCGTAGAGCGTGGCGCCCGGCGTCACCAGGCCGTTGTCGATCAGGCTGATGAAGGCGACGCGCGGTTCGGCGCGCTTGCCCGAAAGCACGGTGAGATCGGCGTTTTCCAGCGGGCGCACCGCGGCGATGCGCTCATTGGCGGCATCGATATAGGCCTGCTCGCGCTCGATGCCGACGAAGTGGCGGCCGAGGCGCTTGGCGACGGCGCCTGTGGTGCCGGAGCCGAAGAAGGGATCGAGCACGATATCGCCCGGCTTGGTCGAGGCCATCATGATACGGGCCAGCAGCGCCTCCGGCTTCTGCGTCGGATGCAGCTTGTTGCCGTTCTCGTCCTTCAGCCGTTCGCCGCCGGTGCAGATCGGGAACAGCCAGTCGGAGCGCATCTGCAGGTCGTCGTTCGAGGCCTTCAGCGCTTCGTAATTGAAGGTGTAGCCCTTGGCCTTCTGGTCGCGCGAGGCCCAGATCATCGTCTCATGCGCGTTCTGGAAGCGGCGGCCGCGGAAGTTCGGCATCGGGTTGGTCTTGCGCCAGACGACGTCGTTGAGGATCCAGAAGCCGAGATCCTGCATGCGGGCGCCGACGCGGAAGATGTTGTGGTAGGAGCCGATGACCCAGATGGTGCCGCTGGGCTTCAGCACGCGGCGCGCCGCGAGCAGCCAGGCGCGGGTGAAGGCGTCATAGGCCTCGAAACTCTCGAACTGGTCCCAATCGTCGTCGACGGCGTCGACCTTTGACTGGTCGGGCCGATGCAGGTCGCCGTCGAGCTGGAGATTGTAGGGCGGGTCGGCGAAGATGATGTCGACCGACTTTTCCGGCAGCCTGTCGAGGGCGGCGACGCAGTCGCCCTTCAGGATGGTGTCCAGCCATTCGGACTGCTGGGGAGCGTGGGAAAGCTCGTCGAGAAGACGCACGGCTGACATCAAAACACCCAAAGGAACGCGTTACGGTTTACTGGCTGTTATGGTTACCGATCAGCGTAAACATTCGGTGAAGACCTGAGACCCGGCTCACGCGGTTTGCGCCCGCCCGCCCGTTGGTGTATGCCGCGCCCGCCTAGAGCCGGATTCAGATTTCAGGTCGACATGACCTGAAATCTGAATCCGGCTCTGGATCAAAGAAATGGAGCATGATGTCGTCCGAAAACCGCTCCACACTTTTCGGCATCATGCTCTAAGCCAGTCAGGCCCTTCCCCAATTTCTTTCGGATTGCCATGCCCCAGCCAGATCTTGTCATTTTCGATTGCGACGGCGTGCTCGTCGATTCCGAAATCGTCGCCGCGCGCGTCGAGGCCGAGCTTTTGACGTCGGCCGGGTTCGAGATATCGGCCGAGGAGCTTGCCGAGACCTATGCCGGCCTGACCTTCAAGGACATCATGCTGCGGGTCGAGGAAAAGTCGCAGATCCCGTTCCAGGCCTCGCTGATCGACCGCGCCGAGGAACTGGTCGACCGCAAGCTGCGCTCGGACGTGCGCATCATCGACGGCGCCCGCGAGGCGGTCGCCGCCGTCACCGCACCGCGCGCGGTCTGCTCCAATTCGTCGACCGAGCGGGTCGAGTTCATGCTTGAGAAGGTCCGGCTGCTGCCGTTCTTCGCCGGCCGCATCTTTTCCGGCCTCGATATCCCCAGCAAGAAGACCAAGCCGGCGCCGGACGTGTTCCTCTACGCCGCCGAGAAGCTCGGCGCCAACCCGAAGAACACCTTCGTCATCGAGGATTCCGTGCATGGCATCGCCGGCGCCAGGGCGGCCGGCATGCGCGTCATCGGCTTCACCGGCGCCGGGCACAGCTATCCCGGCCACGCCGACGCGCTGACCGAGGCAGGCGCCGAAACGGTCATCCGGCGCTGGGCGGAACTCAACAGCACGATCGCGGCGCTGTCGGAGTGGTCGGAAGACGCCTAGAAATTGACGGACCTGGCTACGAACGCGTCGTCAGCGTCGACAGTTGGTCGGTGTCGTAGCGGTTTCGCAGATCAGCGAGCGCTTTCGGATCCGGCGCACCCTGCGCCGCAAGTTTGGCGAGCTCCTCGAAATAGTGCTCGTGACCGGGCGGAGAGACGGTCATCAGCACGCGAGCAGGCTTCTCGCTGACATTGGTGATGTTGTGCGGCACTCCCGGCGGGATGAACAGAAAGGTTCCGGGCGTTGCCCGGATCGTCCTGTCGCCGACATGCCATTCACACTCGCCCTCGAGCAGGTAGAAAGTCTCTTCCTGCACCCGGTGAACATGCCGCCCGGTCGCGAACTCCGGCGGGATCGTCCAGTCGAACATGCTCGTATGCCTGGTATTTTCGTCGGTGACGAGGAAAGCCATTGGATAGCCACGCAGCGTGACGCCCTTCTTCTCGTCGGGCATGCGGATGACGGCATCGGCGTTCATATGATCCTCCTTTGACAGGGCGCTTGTTTCCGGCAAGCGTTCGCGCAACATCGGCCGCTCACACCGGAAAGTCGTGAATCCGTTCCCAAAAATTTGCTAAAAGAATAAAATGACCGTCAGGGGCGACCTCTATCAGTTCGGCCCGTTCCGCCTCGATCCGGAGGTGGGCATTCTCTTTTGCGGGGCCGAGCCGACCATGCTCGGGCAGCGCGCCGTCGCACTGCTGCGGCTGCTGATCCAGAACGCCGGCGTCCCTGTGTCCAAGGACGCGCTGATCGACGCCGGCTGGGGCGGATCGGCGGTTGCCGATAACAATTTGACGGTTCAGATCGCAGCCTTGCGCCGGGTGCTGGCTGACGCCGCGAATGTCGAGAGCTGGATCGAAACATTGCCGCGCCGCGGCTATCGCTATGTCGGACCGACCGCCGTCACGGTTCCCGAAACCTCGGCCGCCACCCGCGCTAAGTCGGCGCCGAGCTTGCCTGAGAAGCCCTCCGTCGCGGTCCTGCCGTTCTCGAATTTGAGCGGCGATCCGCAGCAGGAGTATTTCGCCGACGGGATGGTGGACGACATCATCACAGGCTTGGCACGCATCAAATGGCTGTTCGTCGTCGCGCGAAACTCGACCTTCAGCTATAAGGGTCGCGCCCTCGACGTGAAGCAGGTCGGCCGCGAGCTTGGCGTTCGCTACGTCCTTGAGGGCAGCGTGCGCAAAGCCGGGGACAGCGTGCGCGTCACCACGCAGATGATCGACGCGTCGACCGGCGCGCATGTCTGGGCCGAGCGCTACGACCGCAATTCCGACGACATCTTTGCGCTGCAAGACGAGATCGCGCTGGCAGCGGTGGGCGCGATTGCGCCAAGCGTGCGGAAAGCCGAAATCGAACGTGTCAGGCGCAAGCGTCCTGACAGTCTCGATGCCTATGATCTCGTGCTGCAGGCCCAGCCTGACGTCGATTCAGGCATGCCGGAGCAAGTGACCAGGGCGCTGGTGCTCCTCGAGCGTGCGATCGCGCTCGAACCGGCCTATGCGCTGGCGCATGGCAATGCCGCGATGTGCCATCATTGCCTGTTCCTTCGCGCCGGCCTGCAGGAGATCAACCGCGCGTCTTCGATCCGCCACGCTCGGGCTGCCCTTGTTCATGGACAGGATGATGCGCTCGCCCTGACGTGGGCGGGCTTTTCCATCGGGATGGACGCGCATGATCGCGCCGCTGCGTTCGCGGCATTGGAAGCCGCCCTCGCCATCAGCCCGTCATCGGCGCTGACATACATCCTTGGCAGCGTCATTCTTGGATGGAGTGGTGAAGCGGAGCGCGCGATAGAGTGGAGCGAGCAGGGTCTGCGGCTAAGCCCGTTCGATTCGTGGGCCTGGGCCGCATTCGACGCCCAGGCAATGAGCCATTTGCTGCGCAGCCGTTACGACGAAGCTTGCCGGGCGGCCTACAAGGCCGTTCAGGCCAATCCGGCGCACAGCATCACTTATGTGCAGTTATCCGCCGCGTTGGCCAAGCTTGGCCGGTTGGATCAAGCAAGGACGGCAGCCGCTCGGGTGATCGAGCTGCAGCCGGCCTTTCGCTGCAGCCGCCAGTTTGCCGGCGTAAATTGCGCGCCCGCGCTGGCGGAGGTTCTTGGCAGTGCGCTACGGGCAGCCGGATTGCCTGAATAGACGACGAACCGCGTGTGTTTCTTTGGCAAGCGATACGCCGTCGTTGTTTCCTGGCCTTGCTCAGTTCGTAGCGGCGGCGTGCTTTCTCTTCCTCTTGCCTTTCGACTTATCCGCCGAGGCGACCGGCGTGTTCTCGTCATAGCCGGCATAGGCTTGATAGTCGCGCGCGGAAGGCTCCGGCACCACGACATTGCTGTCGACGAAGACGAACTGGGTGGCGGCCGAAGGGTCGGTGACCTGCACCTGGTACTGATGCAGCTGCGAATAAAGCACCTCGTTGCCATGCTGAACCGCGATGCGGATCGGCATGGTGACGGTGCCGGGCGTGAACACCGGCCCCGGCACGACCTTGCCGGCGACGGCGATCTTCATCGACATCTGGCCGTTGGCATGGGTGCAATCGCGCGTCACGTCGGTGATCGAGGCCTGGTAGATGACCTTCGACGGATCGTGATCGGGATCGATCGGCTGGCCGTTGGGACCGGTCTGGGCGGCCGCGGCGGCTGCCTCGGCCTCGGCTTGCGCCGCGGGATCAAGCTTCTTTTTCTTCGGCTTCGCCGCGGTGCCCTTGGCGTAGGTGTTGAAATAAGCGGTGCCGTCGCGCAACGTCACCTTCGGGCAATAGGCGCGCAACTGGCTGGCGAGGATCTTGGGATCCTGCGGCGGCGGCGGCGCGGTCGGATCGCTCTTCTTGCCAAAACCCAGGTCCAGTATGCCATTGTCGCCCGATTGGCAGCCGGCGGCGGCGAGCATAAAGCCGGTGAGCGCCAGACCCGCGACAAGACGACGGTTGACCGAATAAAACGCCATGAAACTGCACTTCCCTCTCACAAAGCCGGTGACGTATAGCAACCGCGCGGCAAAAATGCGACTGAGCCGGCTCGGAAAATTAACCAATTGCCGTGGATGACGCGACCGGCAGCAATGGGCCTTTGACGATGCAATATGTGAGTACCCGCGGGGATGCGCCCGCGCTTGGATTTTCCGACGCGGTGCTGGCCGGGCTGGCGCGCGACGGCGGGCTTTACGTGCCGCGCGAGTGGCCGCACTTTTCGGCAGCCGACATCCGCGCAATGCGCGGGCTTGCCTATCCGGATCTTGCCATCCGCGTGCTGACGCCCTTCCTCGGCGGCGACATCGCGGCGCCCGTCTTCGAGCGGCTGGTGCGCGAGGCCTATGCGACTTTCCGGCACGAGGCCGTCTGCCCGCTGGTGCAGACCGGCAAAAACACCTTCGTCCTCGAGTTATTCCATGGCCCGACGCTGGCCTTCAAGGACGTGGCGATGCAGTTGCTGGCGCGGCTGATGGACCATGTGCTTGCCGAACGCGGACAGCGCGCCACCATCGTCGGCGCGACCTCGGGCGACACCGGGGGTGCCGCGATCGACGCCTTCGCCGGCCGCGACCGCACCGACATCTTCATCCTTTTCCCGCACGGCAAGGTCTCGCCGGTGCAGCAGCGCCAGATGACGACGTCGAGCGCGGCAAACGTCCACGCGCTGTCGGTCGAAGGCAATTTCGACGATTGCCAGGGCCTGGTGAAGGACATGTTCAACGATCACGCCTTCCGCGACCGAGTGTCGCTGTCGGGCGTCAATTCGATCAACTGGGCCCGCATCATGGCCCAGATCGTCTATTATTTCTCGTCGGCGCTGTCGCTCGGCGCGCCGGACCGGCCGGTTTCCTTCACCGTGCCGACCGGCAATTTCGGCGATATTTTCGCGGGCTACGCCGCCAAGCGCATGGGCCTGCCGATCGAGCGGCTGATCATCGCCACCAACGACAACGACATACTGGCGCGCACACTTGCGAGCGGCGAATACCGCACCAAGGGCGTATTCGCCACGACCTCGCCGTCGATGGATATCCAGGTGTCGTCGAATTTCGAGCGGCTGCTGTTCGAGGCGGCCGGTCGCGACGCCGAGACGGTCACGCGTTATATGAACGGGCTGAAGCAGTCGGGCGCCTTTACCATCGAGGGAGGCGAGCTCAAGCGCATCCGCGCCGAGTTCGACGCCGGCCGCGCCAGTGTCGACGAGGTCGCCGCCACCATCCGTACGACGCTGGAAGCGAGCAACTACCTGCTCGATCCGCACACGGCCGCCGCCGTTCATGTCGCGGCCGCGCACGCCTCCGGTCCGGTGCCCATGGTGGTGCTCGGCACCGCGCACCCGGCGAAATTCCCGGCAGCGGTCGAGGCCGCGAGCGGCATCGCTCCTGCCCTGCCCGCATGGCTAGGCGGCTTGATGACAGCCGACGAAAAATACACGACACTTCCCTCCGACTTGAAAATGGTGGAAGATTATGTGAACCGCCACTCGCGGGCGGCGCGTTAGGGAGTACTTGCCATATGGGTGTTGAGGTAAGCCGTCTGTCGAACGGCCTGACAGTCGCCACCGAAACCCTTCCAAGCATCGAATCGGTCGCCCTAGGTGCCTGGGTGAAGTCAGGCGCTCGCAACGAGCGCGACGAAGAGCATGGCATGGCCCATCTGCTCGAGCACATGGCGTTCAAGGGCACGAAGCGCCGCAGCGCCTTCGAGATCGCCTCGGAAATCGAGAATGTCGGCGGTGAGATCAACGCCGCCACCAGCGTCGAGACGACCTCCTACTACGCCAGGGTGCTTTCCGGCGACGTGCCGCTGGCGGTCGACATACTGGCCGACATCCTGCAGGAGTCCGAATTCGATCCCGAGGAGCTCGAGCGAGAGCAGCATGTGATCCTGCAGGAGATCGGCGCCGCGCACGACACGCCCGACGACATCGTCTTCGACCGTTTCACCGAAACCGCCTTCCGCCACCAGACCATCGGCCGCTCGATCCTGGGCACGCCGGAGACGGTCAAATCCTTCACCTCCAAGCAGCTGCACGACTTCATCGAGCGGCAATACGACGCCGAGCGGATGGTCATCGTGGCCGCCGGCGACGTCAAGCACGACGCTTTCGTGCGCGAGGTGGAAAAGCAGCTCGGCGGCTTCCGCGCCAAGGCGGCGGGCAATATCCCGCAATATGCCCAATATGTCGGTGGCGACTTCCGCGAGGACCGCGACCTGATGGATGCGCAGATCGTGCTCGGCTTCGAGGGCCGCGCCTACCATGTGCGCGATTTCTACGCCTCGCAGGTGCTGTCGATGATCCTGGGCGGCGGCATGTCGTCGAGGCTGTTCCAGGAGGTGCGCGAGAAGCGCGGCCTCTGCTACTCGGTCTATGCCTTCCATTGGGGTTTTTCCGACACCGGCATCTTCGGCGTGCATGCCGCAACCGGGCAGAGCGACATCGCCAAGCTGGTGCCGGTGATCATCGACGAATTGCAGAAGGCCGGCGAGAGCATCCAGCAGGAAGAGCTCGACCGGGCGCGGGCGCAATACCGCGCCGGCCTCATCATGTCGGCCGAAAGCCCGGCCAGCCGCGCCTCGCAGATCGCAAGGCAGCTGCTGTTGTTCGGACGGCCGATCGCCAAGGAGGAATTGATGGAGCGGCTTTCGGCGCTGACCGTCGAGCGGCTGACCGACCTCTCCTCGCGGCTGTTCTCGACCAAACCGACCCTTACGGCGGTCGGCCCCGTGGGCACGCTTGCGCCCTACGAAGCGATCCTCGAATCGCTTGCGGGCCCGCAGACGGCGGCCCGCCGGCTCGCCGTCTGACCCTAAGCAGGTTGCGCAAAAGTGTCCCACGGTTTTGCGATCAAAACCTTCGAGAAACCAGGGAATCTAGGCAGATATTCGTGGGGCATCCCACGAATATCTGCCTAGAACTGCTCCCGTGTTCGCGCTCCCTTTCTTTCGCCGCGACCTGCCGGCACTGAAGGGCGAAAAGGTCACGCTGCGCGTGCCCCTGACCAACGACTACCGCGAATGGGCGGCGGTACGCGGCGAAAGCCGCGCCTTCCTCGAACCCTGGGAGCCGCGCTGGCAGCCGGACGAGCTCGACCGCACCGCATGGCGCCTGCGCATCAGCCGCTACCGCGAAGATTACGCGCAAGGCACGGCGATCGCCTTCTTCATCTTCGAAAAATCGAGCGGCAAGCTTGCCGGCGGCATCACGCTCGGCAACATCCGTCACGGCGTCGCGCAGAGCGGCCATATCGGCTACTGGATCGGCGAACGCTTCGGCGGCCACGGCCTGATGACCGAGGCGGTCAAGCTGGTGTCGCGCTTCGCCTTCGATACGCTGCGGTTGCACCGGATCGAAGCTGCCTGTATCCCCGAAAACGCCCGGTCGATCCGTGTGCTTGAAAAAGCCGGATTCCGGCGCGAAGGACTCTTAAGATCCTATCTCAGGATCAACGGCATCTGGCAGGATCACTACCTCTACGCCCGGATCGCGGACGATCCGCCGGGCGATGGAACGAAGGGCTGAATGTGACGAATTTTCCGCGATTCGCGTCGCTGTTCGCCCTTATCCTGGCGGTCGTTGTCACGTTTTTCGCGGCCATGCCGGCTTTCGCCGTCGAGCCGATCAAGATCGCGCGCGACGACAAGGCGCTGGACCTTTCGCGCGCCTTCGACCTGTACCCGAATCAGGGTGAGAATTTCCAGGTCTCGACCGCGCCCGGACCCGACGGCATCGTGCGGCGCATCGAGGTGGAGGCCAAGGACACGCGCTCGAGCGGCGACTGGGCCGTGTTCGCGCTTGCCAACACCACCGACCAGCAGCTCGACCGGCTGATCGTCGCACCGCATTTCCGCCTGGTGAACTCCGGCATCTTCTGGCCCGATCTCGGCTCGACCCGCATCGCCGCCATCACGCCCAGCGAGGGCTTCGCGCTTGACCGCCAGACAAGTCCCGACGCCGATGTGTTCCGGGTGACGCTGAACCCCGGGACAGTGGTGACCTTCATCGCCGAGCTCGCCTCGCCGAAGCTGCCGCAGATCTATCTCTGGGAGCCGGATTCCTACAAGGACTCGGTCAATTCCTACACGCTGTTCCGCGGCATCGTCATCGGCATTTCTGGCCTTCTGGCGCTGTTCCTGACGATCCTGTTCGTGGTCAAGGGAACCTCGATGTTCCCGGCGACCGCGGCACTCGCCTGGGCGGTGCTGGCCTATATCTGCGTCGACTTCGGCTTCCTCAACAAGATCATCGAGATATCGCCTGGCAACGAGCAGATATGGCGGGCCGGCACGGAGGTGGCGCTTGCGGGAACCTTCGTGGTGTTCCTGTTCGCCTATCTCAACCTCAACCGGTGGCATGGCCATTTCAGCTACGGCGCGCTGGTCTGGATCCTCGGACTGCTGTTGATCGCGGGCGTGGCCATCGTCGACCCGGCAGTCGCCGCCGGCATTGCCCGCATTTCGTTCGCCGCCACCGCGCTCACCGGCCTCGGCCTCATCATCTTCCTCGGCATTCGCGGCTATGACCGCGCGATCATGCTGGTGCCGAGCTGGGTGATGGTGCTCCTGTGGCTATGCGGGTCGTGGATGGCGATCACCGGCATGCTCGACAACGACATCGCCCAGCCGGCGCTGGGCGGCGGGCTGATCCTGATCATCCTCCTGATCGGCTTCACTGTCATGCAGCACGCCTTTGCCGGCGGCGCGCTGCACCAGGGCCTGTTCTCCGACCTCGAGCGGCAGGCGCTGGCCGTCGCCGGCTCGGGCGACATCGTCTGGGACTGGGACGTGCTGCGCGACCGCGTGGTCACCAAGCCGGACATCAGCCTGCAGCTCGGCCTTGCGTCCAACAGCCTTGGAGGGGCTGCCCGCAACTGGCTGCCGGTGCTGCATGCCGACGACCGCGACACGTTCCGCACCACGCTCGACGTGGTGCTGGAGCACCGCCGCGGCAAGGTGGCGCAGAACTTCCGCCTGCGCGGCGCCGACGGCCACTATCACTGGTTCTCGCTGCGCGCCCGCCCGGTGATCGGCTCCGACGGCGAGGTGATCCGCTGCGTCGGCACCATGGTCGACGTCACCGAGCAAAAGAAGTCCGAGGAAAGGCTGCTGCACGACGCCGTGCACGACAATCTGACTGGACTGCCGAACCGCGAATTGTTCATGAACCGGCTGGAGGCGATCATCTCGATCGCCCGCACCGAGGACAAGGTGCGGCCGACCGTCTTCATCATCGACATCGACCGCTTCAAGCAGGTCAATGACGGTCTCGGCATTTCCGCCGGCGACACCATTCTTCTCACCGTCGCACGCCGGCTGCACCGCATCTTGAAGCCGAAGGATTCGCTGTCGCGCTTTGCCGGCGACCAGTTCGCGCTGATGCTGCTTTCGGAGCAGGATCCGGCCCGCATCGCGGCAATCGCCGACGCCATCAAGCATGCGATCAACAATCCGATCACTTTCGCCAAGCGCGAGATCGTGCTGACCGCCTCGATCGGCCTGATCACCTGGACGACGGCGCAGACCTCGGCCGAGGACATGGTCAAGGACGCCGAGCTTGCCATGCACCAGGCCAAGCGCTTCGGCGGCGACAGGATCGAGCCGTTCCGGCCCGCCTTCCGCACCGTCGGCACCGACCGGCTGCAATTCGAATCAGACCTACGCCGCGCCATCGAGCGACGCGAGTTCACGCTTGCCTACCAGCCGATCGTGCGGTTGGAGGATGGCAGCGTCGCCGGCTTCGAGGCCCTGCTGAGATGGGACCATCCGCGCCGCGGCATGATCCCGCCGGGGGACTTCATCCCGGTGGCCGAGAATTGCGGGCTGATCGTGCAGCTCGGCCTGTTCGCCATGCAGCAGGCGGCCGAGGACCTCGCGGGCTGGCAGAAGCAGATCGGCGACGCGCCGCTGTCGATCTCGGTCAACCTGTCGAGCCGCCAGCTCATCCGCCGCGACCTGGTCAGCGATGTCCGCTCGGTCATCGCGCGCGCCAATCTGAAGCCGCGCTGCTTCCGGCTCGAGCTCACCGAATCCCTGGTGATGGACAATCCCGAGCAGACCGCGCATGTGCTGACCAAGCTGAAGCAGCTCGGCATCGGGTTGTCGCTCGACGATTTCGGCACCGGCTATTCCTCGCTTTCCTATCTGACGCGCTTCCCCTTCGACACGATCAAGATCGACAAGAGCTTCGTCGACGACTCGACGCCGAAGCGCGCGGTGCTGCTCAAATCCATGGTCAACATGGCGCATGAGCTCGGGCTTTCGGTGGTAGCGGAAGGCATTTCGGACGAGAGCGACGCGCTGGAGCTGCGCCAGATGGGCTGTGAATATGTCCAGAGCTTCATGTTCGGCGCGCCGATGCCCGGCGACCAGGTGCTGAAGACGCTCAGGGAGCAGTATCCGCTGACCAAGGCTTAGAGGCCCATCAGCGCTTGGCGGAGACCTCCAACATCGTCATTCTAGGGTCTGCGCGCGTCGCTTCGCTCCTGCTTCGCCCTAGAATGACGACGTTGGGGAAGCTCGCGCTAACCTAACAGGATGACGAGCGCGCTATGCGTGGCCGGCGGCGGCGCTGAGATGAGCAAGGTCGATGCCGATCGAGGCGAGGATACGGTCGTATTTGCGCTCGATGTCGGTGTCGAAGAGAAGCTCGGGCGTCGCGGGACAGGTGAGCCAGCCGTTCTCGGCGATCTCGGTTTCGAGCTGGCCGGCGCCCCAGCCGGAATAGCCGAGCGCCATCAGCGCACGACGCGGCCCGCGGCCGGTGGAGATGGCGCGCAGGATGTCGACGGTTGCCGTCAGGCAGATATCGTCGGAGACGTTGAGCGAGGACTCCACGCGATAGTCGCCCGAATGCAGCACGAAGCCGCGGCTGCGGTCGACCGGCCCGCCATTGCGCACGACGAAATCGCGCGTGTGCGCCGGCAGGCGGATCGCTTCCTGCTCATTCATGATGCCGAGCTGCACAAGCAGGTCCGGAAACAGCATCTGCTGCGTCTGGTTGATGATCAGGCCCATCGCGCCCTCGTCGCTGTGGGCGCAGATGTAGATGACGGAGCGCGCGAAACGGTCGTCCTTCATGCCGGGCATGGCAATCAGGAACTGGTCGTCGAGGAAACCGCGTCCGGCGGCTCCCTTCTTGTGGCGCAGCAAGTCCATGGCTTGAGCGTAACGCGTTTCGGCCGCGCCGAAAAGATGGCGCCGGTCCCGGATGTAACGCAAATATGATACCGGAAAAGCGATGAAGTCATTGCGCGGCCAAGAACGGACGGTCAAATCACCGCATGCGATACATGAAAATACTGGTTCTCGGCGTCGTTTTCGGGTGGGCTGCAAGCCTCCCGGCCGAGGCCTCCTCCTCGATCTGGTACAACAGTGAAGGCGGCAAGGTTCGGCTGGTGACCACCGGCAAGCCTGACGAGGCCGGCAAGATCCACGGCGTGCTCGACATCGCCTTGAAGTCCGGCTGGAAGACCTATTGGCGCGATCCGGGCGACGCCGGCGTGCCGCCGCAGCTCGACATATCCGGCAGCACCAACATCGCCGACGCCCAATTGTCGTTCCCGCCGCCGCAGCGGCATGACGACGGCTACGGCAAATGGGCCGGCTACGACCGTCCGGTATCGCTGCCGGTGACCTTCACGCTGTCTTCGCCCGACCAGCCGGCGACCATCGACGCGCATGTCTTCCTCGGCATCTGCGAGACGATCTGCATTCCGGTGCAGACCCGGCTCAGCGTCGACCCCGGGGCCGATCCGGACAACGCGACCGACGCGGCTCTGGTGAAAACCGCGCTCGCGACGCTGCCCTCTCCGGCCCGGTCCGATTTCGGCGTCAGCGTGCTGCCCGGCGACCACGAGACGCTTGTCGTCCAGGCGCAGTCGCCCGGCGACCCGGCATCGGTCGATTTCTTCATCGCCGGCGAGCGGGACTACATGTTCGGCGCGCCGGTGCGCAGCGAGAAGGACGGCAAGCTCGTCTTCACCGTGCCGATCCTCGACCGGCCGTCAGCGACGCCGACCGATGGCGGGCTCTATTACACGTTGACCAGCGCCGAGGGTTCGGTGGACGGGCTGTTGCCTTTCCCTTGATCCAGCATTTGGTCAGCGGTTGCGGGAAATCGTCCGGTCCGATATCGAAGGCATCTACCCTTCCATATCCCCCAAGCGAGGCTCCCCATGACCATAGCGGTTGGCGAAAAACTGCCCGACGTGACCTTCAAGACGATGACCGCCGATGGCGCGAAGGACATAAAGGGCAACGAGATCTTCGCCGGCAAGAAGGTGGTTCTGTTCGGTGTTCCCGGCGCCTTCACGCCGACCTGCAGCAACAACCATTTGCCGGGCTATCTCGAAAACCATGACGCCATTCTGGCGCGCGGCGTCGACACGATCGCCGTCGTCTCGGTCAACGACGTGCATGTCATGGGCGCCTGGGCACGCTTCTCCGGCGGCGAAGGCAAGATCCTCTATCTCGCCGATGGCAGCGGCGATTTCGCCAAGGCCGTTGGGCTCGACAACGATCTTTCCGCAACCGGCATGGGCCTGCGCTCCAAGCGGTTTTCGATGATCGTCGACGACGGCAAGGTCACCGCGCTCAATGTCGAGACAAAGCCCGGCGTCAACGAGAGCGGCGCGGCCAAGATCCTCGAGCAGCTCTAGATCAGGATGACGTTTCGTTGACGGGATCATGCTCTGATGTTTGACACAATCTGGCGCGCGGTGGCGATCGGCATCGGCGCCACGGTGTTCATGGATATCTGGGCGATTATCCTCAACAAGGCGATCGGCCAGCCTTTACCCAATTGGGGCATGGTTGGACGCTGGGTCCGGCATCTGCCCGAGAAGGTCTTCCACGACGATATCGGCAAGGCCGCACCCTATGCGCATGAAAAGGCGCTCGGCTGGGCCTTCCACTATCTGGTCGGTATCCTCTACGGCGTGATCCTGGTGGTGCTCGCCGGCGCAGGCTGGCTGGCGGCGCCGACCTTCCTGCCGGCCTTCATCCTCGGCATCGTCACGGTCGGAGCCGGCTGGTTTCTGCTGGCTCCAGGCATGGGCGCCGGCTGGGCGGCATCCAAGCTCCCCAACCCGACGAAAGTACGTGCGCTCAATCTCGTGGCGCACACGGTGTTCGCGCTCGGCATGTTCTCGACGGCGCTGCTGATCCGCTGACGATCAAATGCAGTGACGCGGCGCCGGTTCGATGGGGCGCCAACCGTGCAGGATGCGGCGCGCCTCAATGTCATAGGCGAAGTAGTTGCCGCCGCCCGCCGGCTGATCAGCGATACGGCTGATCTCTCTGCCATCGAGCAAAAGCAGCAGAAGCGTCCCGACGCCTCCGTGGCCAACGAAAGCAATGTTCCCGACGTGATTGGCGGCGAGCGCCGCATCGACCTCGCTCATGATACGTTGCTGCGCGTCTATCGCCCGTTCCCAGCCACGGATGCTGACATGCGGGTTGGCGAAGAACTGATCGGCAACCGCCTCGAATTCCGGCGGCGGCAGGAAGCCGGTTGCCGACCGGTCGTTTTCGTGCATCCGCTCGCGCACCTCGACCGCAAGGCCGAGGTGGTACGCCAAGGTTTCCGCGGTTTCGATCGCCTTGCGTTCGGCGGACGACACGACGCGCCGGATCGAGCCGATCCAGGGCTGATCGAGCATGGCGACGGCCCTTGCCCGGCCGATGTCGGACAATCCCCATTCAGGCACGGGAACGCCGGCGTCGATGCGCACCTGCGGGTGTGTGATGTAATAGGCTATCGGCACGACATGCTTCTCCGGTCAGAGTGCAAGCCAGCCTGCCGAAATCAATAGCTCTGGGTGGAGCGACGTGCCCTTGGGGTTGCCGGCTGGCTTGCCGGTGTGGCCGGCCTCGGCGCCGCTGCCGGCTTCGGCATTGCAGGGGTGGCCGGCCCTTTCTTGAACGGCGCCATGCCTTCGCGCGCGAGCTCGTCGGCGCGCTCGTTCTCGGGATGACCGGCATGGCCCCTGACCCAGTTCCAGGTCACCTTGTGGCGCCGGTTGGCTGCGTCGAGCGCCTGCCATAGTTCGCCGTTCTTCACCGGCTTCTTGTCGGCGGTCTTCCAGCCGTTCTTCTTCCAGCCATGGATCCATTTGGAAATACCGTCCATGACGTATTTGCTGTCGGTGTAGAGATCGACCGTGCAAGGTTCCTTCAGCGCATCGAGCGCGGTGATGGCGGCAAGCAGCTCCATGCGGTTGTTGGTCGTCTCGGCCTCGCCACCCGACAATTCCTTGGTCTTGCCGTTGAAGCGCAGGATGGCGCCCCAGCCGCCCGGCCCCGGGTTGCCGGAGCAGGCGCCGTCGGTGAAGATTTCAACGTGCTTGCTCATGTCAGTCCGTATTCGGAAGGAGATCGGATCGCGCGGTGAAAGCGCATGCGGCGGATATATTCGGTCGGATCGCGCTTCATCACCAGCCCGCCATCGGGAATGGTCAGCCAGTCATAGAGGCGGGTAAGCATGAAGCGCAGCGCCGAGCCGCGCGCCAGCATCGGCAGCGCCGCCTTCTCGTCACCCTGAAGCGGCCGCACCGACTGGTAGCCGGCGAGCAGCGCCGCCCCCTTTGTCAGGTTGAAGGAAAAATCCTTCTCGAAGCACCAGGCGTTGAGGCAGGTGGCGACATCATAGGCGTAGAGGTCGTCGCAGGCGAAATAGAAGTCGATCAGCCCGGACAGTTTCTCGCCGAGGAAGAAGACATTGTCCGGGAACAGATCGGCGTGAATGATGCCTTGCGGCAGGCCCGCCGGCCAGTTGCGCTCGAAATCCTGGAAGTCGGCGTCGACCTCGGCCGCCAAGCCCGGCTCGACCTCGTCGGCGCGTTCGCGCGAGGCAGCCCAGAGCTTGCGCCAGCCGTCGATCGCCAGCGCGTTCGGCCGTCTCATCTGGAAATCCTGGCCGGCGAGATGGAGACTGGCGAGCGCCTTGCCCACTTCCGCGCAATGCGCGGCCGTCGGCCGCCTGAGCGACAGGCCTTCGAGGAAGGTGATGATGACGGCGGGCCGGCCGGCAAGCGTGCCGATGACGGTGCCGTCATGCGCGGTGACCGGCAGCGGGCAGGAAATGCCCTTCCTGGCGAGATGGCCCATCAGGCCGAGAAAGAACGGCAGGTCGGCCTTGTCGACGCGCTTTTCGTAGAGCGTCAGGATGTAGGAGCCGGTCGAGGCGTGGACCAGGAAGTTGGAATTCTCGGTGCCTTCGGCGATGCCCTTGTAGGAGAGCAGCTCGCCGACCGGATAGGCCTTCAGGAACGCACTGAGTTCGTTCTCGTTGACGTCGGTGTAGACGGCCATCCGTTTTCACGCCGCTCCATTGACGAAGGCCATGTCGGCCGCCGTCAGTTCGACATCGCGCAACACCCGCATCACCGGAAAATCCTCCGTTTCCGTGGCCGTTATGGCCAGATCGATGGTGACGTCGAAACGCTGCCGGAACGCGTCGATGATCTCATCGACAATGATCTCCGGCGCCGAGGCACCGGCCGACAGGCCGAGCGTCCTGATCCCCGCGATCTCTTCCCACGGAATTTCCGCGGCGCGCTGCACGAGAAGCGACATCGTCGCGCCCGCGCGCTCCGCCACTTCGACAAGGCGACGGGAGTTGGACGAATTGGGAGCGCCGACGACAAGGAAAAGATCGGCGCCCGCCGCCGTCTCCTTCACCGCTTCCTGGCGGTTGGTGGTGGCGTAGCAGATCGATTCGGCCGCGGCCGCGTGCAGTTCGGGAAACCGCTCCTGCAGCGCCCGGATGATGCCGGCGGTGTCCTCGACGGACAGGGTCGTCTGGGTAACGAAGCCGAGGGCAGAGGCATCGACCGGCACGAAGCGCGCCGCATCGGCCTCGGTCTCGATCAGCGTCACGGCGCCTTCCGGCAATTGGCCCATCGTGCCGATCACTTCCGGGTGCCCGGCGTGGCCGATCAAAAGCACATGGCGACCGAGCCGCTGGTGACGCATCGCCTGCTTGTGCACCTTGGAGACCAGCGGGCACGTGGCATCGAGGTAGAAGAGATTGCGCGCCTCGGCATCCGCCGGCACCGACTTCGGCACGCCATGCGCGGAAAATACCACCGGCGACTGACGATGCTCCGGCGGAATCTCGGACAGTTCCTCGATGAAGACGGCGCCCAGGCTCTGCAGGCCTTCGACGACGTAACGGTTGTGCACGATCTCGTGGCGGACATAGACCGGCGCGCCGTATTTCTTCAGCGCCAGCACGACGATCTGGATGGCGCGATCGACGCCGGCGCAGAAGCCGCGCGGCTGGCAGAGCCTGATCGTAAGCGGTGGCTTTTTCTCAGTCATGAATGCGAGGCCGGTTCAGTCGGAAAGCTGGAGGGAAATGAGGCGTGCACCCCTGCCCTGTCAAGAGCGGCAGGCTTCACGCTTCCTTCGCTGGACGGCGAAGCCTGAGGATGAGAACCGCTGCAAGGGCGGCGGCCAAGCCATACCAGGTGACCGCGTATTGCAAATGGTTGTTCGGGAGGTCGATGATGGTGACGCCGCCGACCGGCAGGCCGCCCGGGTTCGGCGTCTTGTCGGCATCGATGAAGAACGGCACCAGCACGAAGCCGGCAGGCAGGCCAGCGGTCGCCCCCATGACGTCGCGATCCTTCCAGAAGAAGATATTCTTGGCGACATCATTATCGGGGAGCATCATCGACGGCTTTGCGGGCAGCGGATTGCGGGCAAGCCCTGTCAGCGTCACCTTGCCGGCAACCTCACCTTGTTGGCGCTTGGCAGGATCCTTGAGATCGTAGGGAACGAAGCCTCGGTTGACGAGCACGAAGCGGCCGTCCTCCAACTGCAGGGGCGTGTAGACGTTGAAGCCGCTGTCGCCTTGCCAGGTGGAAAAGAAATGGCGCTCGCCCCGGTGCAGGAAAGTGCCGGTCACCGTCACCGGCGTGTAATCGACATCGTGGGAAGCGGCGAATTCCTTCTCGACGTCAGCCAGCGGCAGCGGCGCGGAATGAGTGCGCTTGTCGATGGTCGCGAGCAGGCCTTCCTTCCAGTGCAGGCGCTGCACCTGCCAGGTGCCGAGCCCGATCAGGGCGGCGAACAGCACGAGGCCAAGGCCGAGCAGCAACGCCGAGCGCGGCCGCGAACGGCCGGCGGCCAAACCGGTCGCCTCGGTCATTCGCTGGAATCCAGCCTGCCCTCGGAGGCCTTCCTCGAATACTGCAAGGTGATCAGCACGCCCTTGATCAGGCGCAGCGCCGTCAGGCAGAGCACCAGCGCCAGTGGTATCCACAACATGAAGTGCAGCCAGAGCGGCGGACTGAACGTCACCTCCATCCACAGCGCGAGGCCGACAACGACGAAGCCGATGATCAGGATGACGAACACCGCCGGGCCGTCGCCGGCATCGGCGAAGGAATAGTCGAGCCCGCAATTGTAGCAGCGCTTGCCGACGGTGAGGAAACCCGAGAACAGCTTGCCTTCGCCGCAGCGCGGGCAGCGGCCATGCAGACCGGCAGAGATCGGATCGATGGGTGGCCAGATCGCCTTGTCTTCACTCATTTTATGATCTCGATCGGTGTGCCGTCGGCCGCCATTGTCCAGATTTCATCCATATCGGAGTTCGTAACTGCAATACAGCCGTCGGTCCAGTCGACCATTTGAAGCAGCCTGCCCAGCCAACCGAAACCATTCGGCTGGCCGTGGATCATGATGAAGCCGCCGGGATCGACGCCCAGCGCTGTCGCCGCCGCCTTATCGTCGGCATTTGGATAGGAGATATGGATCGACCTGTGCGCGACGCTGTTGGGGTTGCGCCAGTCGAGCACATAGCGCCCCTCCGGCGTTCGCTCGTCCCCCTCGCGGTGCTTGTGGCCGACCGGATCGCCGCCGAGCGCGATGCTGTAGCGGCACAGGATCTGGCCGCCGCCGATCAGTTGCAACTGCCGTTGCGATTTCTCGACACGCACCAGGTCGACCGTTTGTCCGGGCCACATACCCCTGTCGAGCAGTGAGGTTGTGGTGATCAGATACGCGCAGATGATCAAAGGAATCTTCGCCCACATGACCTAGCGATGGCCGGCCATTGCGCCGAAAAGAAGAAGGCGGCCGCGTCGCCGCGGCCGCCTTCCAAAACTCCTGAAAAACTGCTGAAAGCAAATTCGGGAAAATCGCTACGCGCCTTTCCGGAATTGCTTTTTATCAGTGGCCTTCGATCAGCGCGCCGTTCGAGGCCCAGACATAGATCGCGCTGAACAGGAACAGCCAGACCACGTCGACGAAGTGCCAGTACCAGGCTGCCGCCTCGAAGCCGAAATGCTGCTTCGGCGTGAAGTCGCCGCGCATCGCACGCACCAGGCAGACGAGCAGGAAGATGGTGCCGATGATAACATGGAAGCCGTGGAAGCCGGTCGCCATGAAGAAGGTGGCGCCGTAGATCGAATCCTTGAACGCGAAGGGCGCGTGCATGTACTCGTAGGCCTGCACCATGGTGAACAACATGCCGAGGCCGACAGTCAGCACCAGGCCGTTGATCAGGCCCTTGCGGTCGCCATGCAGGAGCGCGTGGTGCGCCCAGGTCACCGTCGTGCCCGACAGCAGCAAGATGATGGTGTTGTAGAGCGGCAGGTGGAAGGGATCGAGAACCTCCAATCCCTTCGGCGGCCAGACGCCGCCGGTGAAGGCGGTGCGGGCATATTGCGAGGCTTCGCCGGGAAACAGGCTGGCGTCGAAGAAGGCCCAGAACCAGGCGACGAAGAACATCACCTCCGAGGCGATGAACATGATCATGCCATAGCGCAGGTGCAGCGACACGACGCGCGTATGGTGACCCTCATGCGCTTCCTTGATGGTGTCCGACCACCAGGCGAACATCGTGTAGAGCACGATGATCAGGCCGATGAAGAACAGCCACGGATTGGCGATGTTGTGGCCGAAGACCGGGAAGTTGCCGGCCTTCAGATACTGCATCAGGCAGACGCCGCCGACGGCGGTGACCAAGGCGCCGATCGAACCCAGGAAAGGCCACGGGCTGGGGTTGACGAGATGGTAGTCGTGTTGTGGTTTTGCGTGCGCGTCTGCCATATCAACCCCCGAGGCTTGCTTCGGAATCTGGAACTTTGTTGCTGCTGCCAGCGGCCGGCGCCGACGAGGCAACCGGCTGTTTCTTTTCGACCGGGAACATCGTGTAGGACAGGGTGATGGTCTTCAAGTCCTTGAGTTCCGGCACGTTGACGATGTCTGGATCGACATAGAACACGACCGGCATGTCCAGCGTCTCGCCAGGCTTCAGCGTCGTGTCGGTGAAGCAGAAGCACTCCACCTTGTTGAAATAGGCGCCAGCCATCTCCGGCTGCACGTTGAACGAAGCGCGGCCGGTGATGGCGCGGTCGAACTTGTTGGTGGCGCTATAATGCGCCTGCGCCGTCGCGCCGATCTTGATCGTCACCGAGCGGGCGACGGGTTCGAACTGCCACGGAATACCGTTGGTGTTGGCATCGAAGCGGATGGTGATGTCGCGGTCGAGCACGCGGCCGGCATATTGCTTCTCGGCGCGCTGCGTGGTGCCGCCATAGCCGGTGACCTGGCAGAACATCTTGTAGAGCGGCACCGCCGCATAGGCCATGCCGACCATGCCGGTGAAGAAGGCCAGGCAGACGGCGGCGACGATGCCGTTGTTGACCTTGCGGGGCTTGCTGCTGGTCTCGCCGCCCATCAGCCGCCTCCCAACAGGCCGGAGCCGGTGATGCTGGCCCCGCTGTGGCCGAAGCGCACGATTGTGGCGGCATAGAAGATGATGACCAATGCCGCCAGCGCGATGCCGATGGCGATGGAGCGGTTGCGGCGCGCCTTCTGCTGGCGTTCGGTCAGCGTGACCAGCTCGAGTTTCTTGTCGGCCACGGTCACACTCCCCCCATCATGAGGGCGCGACCGACCACGCAGTCGACGAGATAGGCGGCAAAGATGGCGAAGAGATAGAGCAGCGAGTAGCCGAACAGGGCCTTGGCCGGCTTCATCGCACGGTCGTCATCAGCCATGGCAAGCACTTTCCAGGCATACCAGACGAAGCCCGCGCCGAGGACCGCCGAGACGACGCCATAGCCGGCCGTGGTGTAGCCGAGCGCCCAGGGCAGCACGCCGACCGGCGCCAGGATCAGCGCATAGGCAAAGATTTGCCGACGGGTAGAGGCCTGGCCGGCGACATTCGGCATCATCGGGATGCCGGCGCGGGCGTAGTCGTCGGACTTGAACAGCGCCAGCGCCCAGAAATGCGGCGGCGTCCAGAGGAATATGATCAGGAACAGGATCACGCTTTCGAGGCTGACCGAGCCGGTCACCGCGGCCCAGCCGATCACCGGCGGGAAAGCCCCGGCGGCGCCGCCGATGACGATGTTCTGCGGCGTCCAGCGCTTCAGCCACATGGTGTAGATGACGGCGTAGAAGAAGATGGTGAAGGCGAGGAGCGATGCCGACAGCCAGTTGACCAGCACGCCGAGCGTCATCACCGACAGCACCGACAGCACCAGGCCGAAGCTCAACGCCTCGCCCGGCGTGACACGGCCGGCCGGCACCGGACGACCGGCGGTCCTGGTCATCACCGCGTCGATATCGGCGTCGTACCACATGTTGAGCGCGCCGGAAGCGCCGGCGCCGATGGCAATCGCCAGGATGGCGATCATCGCCAGCAGCGGGTTGATGGCAACGGGCGCCGCGACGAGGCCGACAAAGGCCGTGAAGACGACCAGCGACATGACGCGCGGCTTCAACAGGGCGAAGAAATCGCCCGCGGTCGCTTCCGACATGCGAAAGCCCGCTTCCTCCATCAATCCGTCTTCGGCAAGGGCCATGCGTACTTAAAGTCCATCATTCCGTTGGCCAAGACCGCCAGACAAGCCGGCGGTCTCGTATGCGTCGGGACGCTGCCTACTTGATCTTCGGCAGCTGTTCCCACTGGTGGAACGGCGGCGGCGAAGGCAGCTGCCATTCGAGCGTGGTGGCACCCTCGCCCCACGGATTGGCGCCGGCGACGCGCTTCTTCTGGAAGGCCTCGAACACGCCGTAGAGGAAGATCGCAACACCGACGGCCGCGATGTAGGAGCCGTAGGAAGACACCATGTTCCAGCCGGCGAAGGCGTCCGGATAGTCGACGGTGCGGCGCGGCATGCCGGCGAGGCCGAGGAAATGCTGCGGGAAGAAGATCAGGTTGACGCCGACGAACGTGACCCAGAAGTGGGTGTTGGCGATCATCGGCGAGTACATGTAGCCGGTCATCTTCGGGAACCAGTAGTACCAGCCGGCGAAGATGGCGAACACGGCGCCCAGCGACAGCACGTAGTGGAAGTGGGCGATGACGAAATAGGTGTCGTGCAGCGAGCGGTCGAGGCCGGCATTGGCCAGCTGAACGCCGGTCACGCCACCGATGGTGAACAGGAAGATGAAGCCCAGCGCCCACAGCATCGGCGGCTTGAAGGAGATCGAACCGCCCCACATGGTGGCGATCCAGGAGAAGATCTTCACGCCGGTCGGCACCGCGATGACCATGGTGGCGAACACGAAGTAACGCTGCGTGTCGAGCGACAGGCCGGTCGTATACATGTGGTGCGCCCAGACGATGAAGCCGACGGCGCCGATCGCGACCATGGCGTAGGCCATGCCGAGATAACCGAAGACGGGCTTCTTCGAGAAGGTCGAGACGATGTGGCTGACGATGCCGAAGCCCGGCAGGATCAGGATGTACACTTCCGGGTGGCCGAAGAACCAGAACAGATGCTGGAAGAGGATCGGGTCACCGCCATTGTCCGGCACGAAGAAGGAAGTGCCGAAATTGCGGTCGGTGAGCAGCATGGTGATGGCGCCCGCCAGGACCGGCAGCGACAGCAGCAGCAGGAAGGCGGTGATCAGCACCGCCCAGGCAAACAGCGGCATCTTGTGCAGCGTCATGCCGGGAGCGCGCATGTTGAAGATGGTGGTGATGAAGTTGATGGCGCCTAGGATCGACGACGCGCCGGCGATGTGGATCGACAGGATCGCCAGATCCATCGCAGGGCCAGGCTGGCCGGAGGTCGAGAGCGGCGGATAGATCGTCCAGCCGCCGCCGACGCCGAATGCGCCCGGCGCGCTCGGCAGGAACATCGAGGAGAGCAGCAGGATGAAGGCCGGCGGCAGCAGCCAGAACGAGATGTTGTTCATGCGCGGGAAGGCCATGTCCGGCGCGCCGATCATGATCGGCACCATCCAGTTGGCGAAGCCGCCGATGAGCGCCGGCATGACCATGAAGAAGATCATGATCAGGCCGTGCGCGGCGCCGAAGGCGTTGTACATGCTCTTGCCGCCGTCGATGGCGGCATCGCCCTGCATGCCGTAGACCATCTGGGCAAGGCCGCTGAAGATCTGGATGCCCGGCTCCTGCAGCTCCATGCGGATGGCGACCGAGAGCGCGCCGCCGACGATGCCGGCCATGATCGCGAAGATCAGGTAGAGCGTGCCGATGTCCTTGTGGTTGGTCGAGTAGACCCAGCGGACCCAGCCATGCGGCCTGTGGTCGCCGTGATCGTGAGCTGCAGCCTCTGCCATGTTCCGCTCCGTTCCCTAAATCCTGCTAACCCGCGGCATCAGTTGCCGGCGGCCGCTACCTTGTTGGTACCATCGATCTCGGCCATCAGCGCCTTGTTGGCGGCGGGCACGTTGGTCTTGGCCGTGTCCAGCCAGGTCTTGAACTGCGCGTCGGACACGACGCGCACCGCGATCGGCATGAAGGCATGGTCCTTGCCGCAGAGCTGCGAGCACTGGCCGTAATAGAGGCCTTCCTTCTCCGCCTTGAACCAAGTCTCGTTGGTGCGGCCAGGAACGGCATCCATCTTGATGCCGAAGGACGGCACGGCGAAGGAGTGGATGACGTCGGTGGCGGTGATCAGCACGCGGGTCGTGGTGTTGACCGGGACAACCAGCTCGTTGTCGACCGCCAGCAGCCGCGGATAGAGGGCGCGATCCTCCTTGCCGGCCTTGGCGCGGTCGGCA
This sequence comes from Mesorhizobium humile, assembly GCF_033977215.1. NCBI lineage: Bacteria > Pseudomonadati > Pseudomonadota > Alphaproteobacteria > Hyphomicrobiales > Phyllobacteriaceae > Mesorhizobium > Mesorhizobium humile. Next base: position 345,148 of record NZ_JAVIIV010000003.1, on the reverse strand, counting down.
TCCTGAAGCACCGCCGAGTTGAACGAGAAGGTCTTGTCGACCTGGTACTCGTAATCCCAGTTCCACTGGTTGCCGGTCGCCTTGACGGTGAGCTTGGCTTCCTCCGGCGGCGTGTACTGCGCGGTGAGCAGCTGGAAGGAGGGAATGGCGATAAGCAAGAGCACGATCACCGGCCCGACCGTCCAGATCACTTCGATCAGCGTGTTGTGGCTGGTCCTGGATGGCACCGGATTGGCGCTGGCGCGGAACCTGACGATGCAGACCAAAAGCAGCAGCAGCACGAGGATGGTGATCGGGACGATGAACCACATGGTGTAGTTCCCGAACCGCTCGATCTGCCGCATCATGTCGGTCGCGGGAGCCTGGAAGGTCATCTCCCATTCCCGCGGCTGGTCGGCACGGGCCGCAGCACTGGAGAAGAGCACGGCCGAAGCTGCCGTACCTGCCAAGAATTCAGCGCTTGCCAGGAATTTCCTCATCGCCCTCTCGTCTCCCACTTCCCGCGATCTGATCGCACCAATAACGGACGACGCCGGAATTGGGAATCCCGGTCTGTCCCTAGGCTGGTTCAAACCATACTCTATTTCCCTCCGCAAGAAAGGAGCGGAGGAAACCGTGCGGCATTTTTGCGCGCAGGCCGAAGGCCGTGTTCGGCGCTCGCCATGCGATATGCGCGTCGGTCGCAATTCGGGCGAATTTGCTTTGGAAAAGCATGGAATTGCCGGTATCGGGGCGGACCGGCGGCGGTCTCGTCCTTTACTTGGCCCCGGCGCAGCTTAAAGTGCCGTGATTCGCAATGGAGCCGTTATGACTTCCTGGCTTTCGAGAACCCTGGCGAAGGTCGTCCTTGCCGTCGCCTTGCTCGGTGTCGGCGTAGCCGTCGGCGCCGCCGCCTCGCCGAACAACGCCTCGCCGCCGAGCGGCACGGTGAAGTCGACGCATGGCGCATGGTCGATCATCTGCGATACGCCTGCCGGTGCTACCTCCGAACAATGCGTGATGATGCAGAATGTCGTCGCCGAGGATCGCCCTGAAATGGGGCTTTCGGTCGTTGTGCTGCGCACCGCCGACAACAAGGCCGAGATCCTGCGCGTGCTGGCGCCGCTCGGCGTGCTTTTGCCCAACGGCCTCGGCCTCAATGTCGACGGCAAGGATATCGGCCGCGCCTATTTCGTGCGCTGCTTCCAGGACGGCTGCTATGCCGAGGTGATCCTCGAAAAGCCGCTGCTCGACACGCTGAAGAGCGGCACCTCGGCCACCTTCATCGTCTTCCAGACGCCCGAGGAAGGCATCGGCATTCCCGTCGATCTCAAGGGCTTTGCGGACGGCTTCGCCGCCCTACCTTGATCTTCTTGCCCATGCGCCGCTCCTGACGCTGAGGTCCGGTGGCGAATGCGCGTTTGGCGGCCAGGAGTTCAAATGCGCGCGAATTTATCCGCTTTCATTACCGGCCTGGCGTTGGCCGGCACGGTTTCGGCCGTACGGGCCGAGGATGCCGAAATCCTCCAGACACCCGACCCGGCGGCGATCCTCGATATCGCCAAGGGTTTCGGCTCGGCCAGGATGGACAAGGACGACAATGGCGATCCGATGATTTCGGGGCGGATCGAGGGCGTCAAATACGTCATCTATTTCTACGGCTGCGAAGACCACGAGAACTGCAAATCGCTGCAATTCTCGACAGGCTACACCGACCCGCTGAGCGCCGACCAGGCCAACGCCTGGAACGCGAAATACCGCTGGGTGAAGGCCTATGCGGGCGACGGCTCGAATTTCAGGATGGATGTCAGCTTTGCCGGCGGCATCACGAGGGCCAATGTCGAGGAGCAGTTTTCCAACTGGAACGCGATGGCCGCCAACATCAGGGACTTCGTCGCCGGCAAGTGACGGCGACGCAATCGTCAGCTTGATCCTGTTGGCGATTGTGCAACGGCGGCTTCGCGCCTACATCCCCCAGATCAAAGAGGTAGAGCATGATGTCGTCCGAAAACCGCTTCACACTTTTCGGCATCATGCTCTAGAACGATTTGTTTCCACGAATGGATTTGCCATGACCAGCCTGATCGGCCAATTCGACATTTCCGACGATCGCGTCAAGGAGATCGTCGCCGACACAATCAAGGGCGCCGACGACGGCGAGTTGTTCCTCGAATACAGCGAGAGCGAAGCGCTGATGTTCGACAATGGCCGGCTGAAGACGGCCAATTTCAACACCGACCAAGGGTTCGGCCTGCGCGCCGTGGCCGGCGAGGCCAGCGGCTATGCGCATTCCAGCGATCTCTCCGAAGCCTCGCTCAAGCGCGCGGCCGACGCCGTCTCGGCGGTAAAGGGCGGCTATTCCGGCCAGCTCGCCGGCGCGCCCGCACGCACCAACCGTCACCTCTATGGCGACGAGAACCCGATCCCCTCGCCTTCCTTCGAGGCCAAGGCCAAGCTCTTGCAGGAGATCGACGGCTGGCTGCGGGCGAAGGATCCGCGCGTGCGCCAGGTGACGGCGTCGCTCGCCGCCTCGTGGCAGCATGTCGAGATCGTGCGCGGCGACGGGCAGATCGTGCGCGACATCCGCCCGCTGGTCCGGATCAACGTTTCCGTCGTGGTCGGCGATGGCGACCGGCAGGAGAGCGGCTCCTACGGCATGGGCGGCCGCAAGAGTTTTGGCGAGTTCGTCAGTGAGGAAAGCTGGAAGCATGCGGCCAGCGAGGCGCTACGGCAGGCGCTGGTCAACCTGGAAGCGGTCCCGGCGCCCGCCGGCACGTTCGACATCGTGCTGTCCAGCGGCTGGCCGGGCGTGATGCTGCACGAGGCGGTCGGCCACGGGCTGGAAGGCGACTTCAACCGCAAGAAGACATCGGCCTTCGCCGGCCTGATGGGCCAGCAGGTGGCGGCGAAAGGCGTCACTGTGGTCGACGACGGCACCATCCCCGAGCGGCGCGGCTCGCTCACCGTCGACGACGAAGGAACGCCTTCGGCGCGCAACGTGTTGATCGAGGACGGCAAACTGGTCGGCTATATGCAGGACCGACAGAACGCCCGGCTGATGGGCATGACGGCGACAGGCAACGGCCGCCGCGAGGGCTATGCGCACCAGCCGATGCCGCGCATGACCAACACCTACATGACCTCCGGCGACATGGAGCCGGAAGAGATCATCGCCTCGGTCAAGAACGGCGTCTACGCCGTTTCCTTCGGCGGCGGCCAGGTCGACATCACGTCAGGCAAGTTCGTGTTCGGCTGCACCGAGGCCTACATGATCGAGAACGGCAAGGTGACGCAGCCGATCAAGGGCGCGATGCTGATCGGCAACGGGCCGGACGCCATGCACCGCGTCAGCATGATCGGCAACGACATGAAGCTCGACAACGGCATCGGCATGTGCGGCAAGGCCGGACAGGGCGTGCCCGTCGGCGTCGGCCAGCCGCATCTGCGGATGAACCAGATGACGGTTGGCGGCACCAGGGTTTGAGCGCGTGAACGCTGGAAAGGCCACAATGTCGGCTTCTGAAAAGCTACCCATTGTTTCGACAAAAGAGATAGCCTGCGGGCCGGTGCCATCGACCAATGTCCAAACCCAAGATCGTCATCCTGACGGGCGCCGGCATCTCGGCGGAATCGGGCGTCGCGACGTTTCGCGATCCGAAGGGGGTGTGGGCTAGTTTCGACTTTGAGGAGGTCGCGACCCCGCAGGGCTTCGCCCGCAACCCAACCAAGGTGCAGGACTTCTACAACATGCGCAGGCGGCAGCTTGGCGACGTCAAGCCCAATGCCGCGCATGAGGCGCTGGCCAGGCTCGAGCAAGCCTTTCCCCGCGAAGTCCTGGTCGTCACCCAGAACATCGACGACCTGCATGAGCGTGCCGGCTCGCGAAAGCTGATCCACATGCATGGCGAGCTCTGTCGCGCGCTTTGCCAAGATTGCAGCGCCAGCAGCGCCTGGGCCGACGACATCGCCGACCATTCCGAGTGTCCGGCCTGCGGCGCCAGGGGACGGCTGCGGCCAGACGTCGTGTGGTTCGGCGAGATGCCCTATCGCATGGAAGAGATCAGCGAAGCGCTGGGCGGCTGCGACCTCTTCGCGGCGATCGGGACGAGCGGCAGCGTCTATCCGGCCGCCGGCTTCGTAGAAGAGGCACGCATCGCCGGCGCCTTGACCGTCGAGCTCAACCTGAAATGCGCCGGCTGGGCTTCCCGTTTCGACGAGCAACTGGAAGGGCCGGCGACGCAAGTGGTGCCCGCCTTCGTCGAGCGCATCCTTTCGGGCACGGGCTGATGGTTTCCAGCCCGAACTTCCCGCCGGCACCTTGAAGTGAACACAATCGTGTTAGGACATTATTAATTGTTTAATTGGCCGGGCCGGCGTTTGCGCATTAGCCTGTCGCCAGTCTCCTCGTTGCGGTGGTGTTGGCAGTGAAGCGATCCCCTGGTGTCTCGACCTCTTCTCTCCTCCTTGGCTTCATTTCGTTGGTTGGCGTTTCGTCGCTGCAAGTCGGCCCAGCGGCCGCGCAGTCGTCGCTGGTCAAACTAGCGTCGACGCGGCCTGCGGCCAGTTCCGCCGCCGTCGGCGGCAGCACCAGCGTCCCATATGGCTGGCTCGATTTCTGCCATCGCCGGCCGAAAGAGTGCAAGGTGCCCGCCTTGCCTGCCGCCAGCGTCAAGCTGACCGCGCAGAACATGAGCATCCTCAAGCGGGTAAACCAGAAGGCGAACCGCTCCATCAAGCCGGTCAGCAACTATGACCACTGGGGCACGATGATGGACCACTGGGACTATCCGGTGGACGGCAAGGGCGATTGCAAGATCTACGCGCTCTACAAGCGCAAGCTTCTCCAGGAGGCAGGATTTCCCCGTCAGGCGCTGTTGATGACGGTGGTGCGCGACCTTCACAATGAGGGCCACACCATCCTGACGGTGAAGACCGACAAGGGCGATCTCGTCCTGGACAATATGGTCGACGAAATCCGCCCCTGGAACGCCACCGGCTATTATTTCCTGAAGCGCCAGTCGCAGCAGAACCCGAACACCTGGGTGTCGATCAATCAGCGCGGCGGCACGGCGAAACGGCTGACGCCGAGTTCGTAGGCAAAGCGGCCGCTTGGCGAGATCTGCCCTTCGCCTTTAACACGATGGTCCGCGCCATGGACTCGTGGCCGCCTCTCGCAAGTTCATGGGTCGGAAGATCCGGCCCATGAAAGGAACGCTTCCGCCCGACAGCGGCAAGCCTATTGCTTGCAGGGCGGCTCGCCCGGATGCCCGCAGCTCGGCTTCTTGTTGCCTTGCGGCGGCTGCTCCTTGGGCTGCTGCGTCAGACGCCGCTCCTGCTGCTGGACCTGGAACTTCGGCTGCGCATGGAACTCCGGCTTCGGCGGCTTGGCGAACACCTGCACATTCGGCTTTTCCTGCAGCTTGAGCTGGCGCTGCGCATTCTCGTTTGGCCTGTTGACCTTGAAGTTCTGCTGGACCTCCGCGCCGCCAGAATCTGCACCACCGTTTCGCAATTTGCGGAACTTCTTGTTCCCGTTTGGTGAGCCCTGATTCTGGTCGGAGAACACGTTCGGATTGTTCTTCCCGAGGCGCTCCTGCACACTCGGCCGATTGTTGGTTGGCAAACCGTTGACGGTTGGCAGCTTGCGGAACTTCTTGCCCTTGTCGCTTCCGTCGGCCGAGCCTTGATCGCTCGGTCCGACGACGGACTGGCCTGCCGTAAGATCCTTGCGTGTCAGCTTCTTCGGTTTGCCTCCGTTCTGATCGGACAACACTTTCGTATTGTTCTTCCCGAATTTCTGCTGGGCGCTCTGTCCGTTCTCGGCCGGCAGACCGTTGACGGTCGGCAGCTTGCGGAACTTGCCATTCTTGCCCTGACCGTTGCCGGCTCCGTTCTGCTGGCCGCTACCGGTAACGGCGGCACCGGCATTTCCGGTTGCCTGCTGGTTGGTTCCCGGGGTGCCCTGCTTGCCGAGCAGCTTCTTCGACTTGTCGTTGGGGAAATTCTGGCCATTCAGCACCGGCTTGCCGTTGACGAGCGGCAACGTCTTGCCGTTCGTTCCCGGCAGTGCATGATCGGTCGAGAGCTTGCCCAGTGTTTTCGAAAGCGGCGCCGCACCGCCTGGCTGCTGGCCTTGCGCCGCACCTTGGCCGATCTTGCCCTGAACGGGATTCTGGTTGGACAACGCCGCCCGCTTCTGCAACAGCGGCGGCAGCGCCACCTTGGTAGCCAGAGCCGCGGCGCCCAGCCCAACCGCGCCGGCGGTCAGCTTCTGGCCGGTGGTGAGGCCGCCGCCCTGCCCTTGCTGATTGTTCTCGTTGATCGTCGTGTTGTTGATAACGGTCGTGTTGTGGATGTTGTTGAAGATGAAATTGTCCGGCGGCGGCACGATGTCATGCGGCGGCCTGACCCATACCGGCACGGGCACGAAGACCGGCGTCGGCAGGACGAAGACGTCGACCGGTGGCGGAGGCGGCGCCAGCACGACAAAATCCGGCGGCGGCGGCGGCAGGAAGATCACCGTAACCGGAGGCGGCGGGTCGAAGTCGAAATCCGGGTCGTCGAAATAGAGCACCGGCCGGTCGACATAGATGATTTCCTCCGGCGGAGGCGGCGGCAAATCATAGTCATAGACGGTGAATTCCTCCGGCGGCTCCAGCGCAGCATCGAAATGCTCGAGCCGACGACGCGCGTCCCAGGCGTGCGGGCCATGCGGATAGCGCCGCAGATAAGACCAATAGGCCTCCGGCGTGTCCCGCAGCCATGTCTCGCGCCAGGTGATCGCCTCGCGCCGCGCCGCGATGATGGCGCGCACCCGCTTGGCCATGGGATCGTGCGGATAGGCGACGAGGAAATCCTGGTAGCCGCGCATGGTATCGCGGTCGAGAGCCGCGACATAGGCGTCGTGCGCATCGAAGTCGCGTATTTCCCGAGTGCGGTTGGACCGGGATTCGGCCTCCGAAACCTTGGGCGCAGGCGCGTCCGGGGCACGATCGAAGAAGACGAAAGGCACATTGATCTTCGAGGCATTCCACGGCACTTGCGCGCCTTGCGTCACCTCGTTGACCCGCAGCCGCGTGCGGTCGAACACGTCGTCGAGCGACAACCCGCCTTCGCGTATCATCTCGGCCAGCGCCTGAGCATAGGCGCCATAGGGGCCCTTGCCTTCAGGCGCGACCGTTCCCGGGGCGGCATTGAACGCAATCAGCATGTTCGGGTCGGGGTCGAGCAGCGCGAGGCCGCCAGCCAGCGGCTGGCTCATTTGTGGGAAGTCATTCGGCCGCGCCGCGTCGAGGACCACGATATTGACCTTCGCCGGCAGTCCCGCCAGCGACTTGGTGACATCGGACAGCCGCATGGCCTGAAGCGGCACGTCGGCCGGATTGGCGATCTGGGCGTCGACCGGCAAGAAATAATTCTCACCTTCGAACTGCACCCCGCGGCCGGCGAGGTACACGAAAACGACCGCATCGGGACCTGCGGCGGAGACCTTTCCAAGGAAATCACGCAACGCGCCGCGCAGTGATTCCTGATCCACATCGCGGGCCCCAACCACATCGAAACCGGCCGCCTGCAGGGTCTGAGCGATCAATCCGCCGTCGTTGGCGGCTGTCGCGAGCTCTCCGGATTGATAGGCGCCATTGCCGATGACGAAGGCCAGCCGCTTTTCACCTTGCGCCAGCGCTCCGGCCGCGGAACCGACCGCGAATATGACGAGAACGACGACGAGACCGAGGAATTTCTGAAGCGTGCGCATTGCAATCCGCCATCCATTCAAAATGGTAACGCTCCAAAGGTCGGAACGTTTCCCGAACCGCTAAAATTTAAGTCCCGCAAAAAGGCGGCTTTAGGGCGCAATTTCGTCGAAGGAACAGAGGCTTCACAAAATTTCTTGCCAACCGCCAGTCGTAGGCTATCGCCGCCGCTTCGGCTTCTCCAGCAATGCCACCGCCTCGACATGCGACGACCACAGGAACTGGTCGATCGGCGTGACGCTCTTCAGTTGATAGCCGCCGTCGATCAGTATTCGTAGATCCCGCGCCAGCGTCACCGGATTGCAGGAGACGGCGGCGACCAGCGGCACGTCGGAACGGGCGATCTGCTTCGACTGGTCCTCGGCGCCGGCGCGCGGCGGATCGAAGACCAGCCCGTCGAAGACGTTCAACTCCTTGAAGGTCAGCGGCCGGCGGAAGAGGTCGCGACGTTCGCTGGTCACCCGCTTCAGACCGCCGGCGAAGCGGTAGGCGCGGTCGAGCGCGGCAAGCGCCGGCGCATCGCCTTCGACGGCATGGACCTCCGATTTCGCGCCAAGCCGCAGCGCAAAGCTGCCGCAGCCGGCGAACAGGTCCGCGACCTTCCTGGCGCGCGACAGATGCTGGCTGACGAGACCAGCCATTGCCTGCTCGGCGGCTTCCGTCGCCTGCAGGAAGGCGCCGGGCGGCAGAGCGACAGCAACCGATCCGAATTGCACCACCGGTTTCTTAGGCTCGACGACGATCTCGCCATCGACGGAAAGCCGCGCCAGACTCTCGGCCATGACGAAGTTCGAAGCTATGCGGCGCTGGTGGTCACCAAGCTTACCGGCATCATGGACGGCAATGTCGAGGCCCGAGGCGGTGACGGTCACGGTCATATGAAACGCCTTCGACGTCGCGCAGACCAGGCCGGCCAGGGCGCGCAATTTGTCGAGCGCCGCAACGATCGGCGGCAGCGAGATCGGGCATTCCTCGATCGGGATGATCTCTGAGGACAGCGCGCGCACGAAGCCGAGCAGCATCCCGGTTTCGGTGCGCCTGGCGCTGAACGTGACGCGGCGGCGGGTGTGCGGCGCGCAAGGCACCAGCGCGGCGATGTCACAGGCGATGCCCTTGGTCTTCAGGGCCTGCGCGACTTTCTCGCGCTTCCATTGCCGGTAGGCTTCCGCTTCGAAATGCTGGAGCGCGCAGCCGCCGCATTCGGTGAAATGGCGGCAGGCCGGGTCGATCCTGAGCGGCGAGGCTTCCAGCACCGACATCAGCGTGGCACGGTCCTTCTGGCGCGCGGCCATGACCGCCTCGCCCGGCAGCGTGAACGGGACGAAGACCTCCCCGCCCTCCGCATTGGCGATGCCGTCGCCCTGCGAGCCGAGCCTTGCGATCGTCAAGCGTGTGCTCATCACCCGTCCTTCGTGGCGGCGAGCAGGAACTCGCGGTTGCCGTCGCCGCCTTCGATCGGCGACGGGTGGAGTCCCAAGACCCGCCAGCCGGAAATACCAGCGAGCCAATCGCGCAGGTTAGCTGCAATGCGCGCTGCATCGCCTGGATCCTTGAGCAGGCCGCCCTTGCCGATCGCCTCGCGGCCGGCCTCGAATTGCGGCTTGACCAGGAGAATTGCCCTGGCGCTCTCGCCCGCCAATTCCAGCGCCGGCGGCAGCGCCAGCTTCAGCGAGATGAACGAGACGTCGCAGACCACAAAACCGGGGATGCGGCCGCCGAGATCGGCTGCCGTCAAATCGCGGGCGTTCAGCCCTTCGATCACCGTCACGCGCGGGTCGCCGGCAATGTCGGGATGCATCTGGCCGTGGCCGACATCGATCGCCGTGACATGCGTGGCGCCGCGCTCGAGCAGCACCTGGGTGAAGCCGCCGGTCGAGGCGCCGACGTCGAGCGCTTCGCTGCCGGAAGGATCGAGGCCGAAATGGTCGAGGCCGGCGATCAGCTTCAGTGCCGCGCGCGAGACATAGGCCCGCGCCGGATCGTCGATGGCGACCAGGCAGTCCGGCGCGACAGGCTGGCCGGGCTTGCGGGCGACGATGCCGTCGACCGTCACCGTGCCGCGCTCGATCGCGTCGCGGGCGCGCGAGCGGCTGGCGAACAGGCCGCGCCCGACGAGCAATTCGTCGAGCCGCTGGCGCTGGCTGGCTGGCAAAGGGGAACTCATCGGCCTTCATTGGCGAATGCCGGGCGCGAACGCAATGGGTTTGAATATCGGGCAGCAGGCTGCAGAATGCCGGCGGGAACAGGCCATTCGTCAGCCAATGGAGGTGGCAATGCTGAAAGGTACCTGTCATTGCGGCGCGGCCCACTGGACGCTGGAAGGCGATCCCGGCGGAATCACCGCCTGCAATTGCACGCTTTGCCGGCGCTACGGCGCACTCTGGGCTTATGACTATCTCGACGAGCGCATCCGCATCGCCGGGCCGCTGAAATCCTACACGCGCGCCGAGGTGTCGGAGCCCGCGCTGGAAATCCTGTTCTGTCCGACCTGCGCCTGTGTGGTCGCCTGGCGCGGCCTGCGCCAAGGCAAGAGCGGCCGCACGCGCATTGCCGTCAATGTCAGGCTGGCGCCGCCACAGGACGTCGCCGACCTGCCGACCATTTCGACGGCCTCGACAGTTTCGACGACCTGCCGCGCGATGGGCGCTGCGTGCGGGATATGTGGTTTTAAAGCATGTCTCCCGAAAGTGGTCCCGGTTTCGGGAAAAAGACATGCTTAAGATCAAAGACTTAAAGCAGGTTGCGTGAATCCTTTTTCACGCGACCTGCTTTAAAAGACAGTTCGCGAAACCTGGCGCTCGACGGCCGGCGTCAGGCCGTCATTGCCGGATGCTTCCTTGCGCAGCGGCTCAACCGAAGTGGGCGCGACAGGCGCAGCATCCGGCACCACGACGAGTTGAGGAACCTGCTTGTAGGAGAAGGTGCCGCGGATGTTGCCCATCTTGCCGGCGACGATCTCCATCGCCGCCTTTTCGAGATTGCGGTCGTAACGCGTCTCGGCTGCCGCCGGCGCAGCCATGGCAGCCAGCAAGGCCATGCCGCAAAGGAACGCCTTCATTGTTCTTACCCCGTGCCTGGGACCAAGGTCTTAGCAGGGCGCCGTTGAAAATCGGCCAAGAGACAGGGTAAGCGAACCGCCAAATGGAAGCGTTAACAACTAGTTACCGCAACAAACCAGCAAACCGATTCAGCGTGTTGAGGTCTTGATTCAGGCGCGCTGCGCCTGGACGCCGCGACCGAGCGCAGCAAAGACCGTGCGCACGATGCCGGCAGAATCCAGGCCGGCATCGGCATACATTTTCTCCGGCTTGGCATGATCGGCGAACATGTCCGGCAAGACCAGCGGGCGTACCTTGAGGCCGCTTTCCAGCAGGCCTTCATGGGCAAGGAAATGCAGCACCTGGCTGGCGAAGCCGCCGATAGCGCCTTCCTCCACGGTCACCAGCACCTCGTGTGAACGGGCGAGCCGGCGGATCAGATCTTCGTCCAGCGGCTTGGCGAAACGGGCGTCGGCAACCGTGGTGGACAGGCCTGCCGCGCCGAGCTCCTCGGCCGCCAATAGGCAATCCTGCAGCCGCGTGCCGAAGGAAAGCAGCGCGACCTTTGTCCCTTCCTTCAGGACGCGGCCCTTGCCGATTTCGAGCACCGAACCGCGCTCCGGCATGTCGACGCCGACGCCGTTGCCGCGCGGATAGCGGAAGGCGATCGGACCGTCATCATAGGACGCCGCGGTGCGCACCATGTGCCGCAGTTCCGCCTCATCGGCCGCGGCCATGACGACGAAGCCCGGCAGCGTGGTGAGGAAGGTCGTGTCGAAGGCGCCGCAATGGGTGGCGCCGTCGGCGCCGACGAAACCGGCGCGGTCGATCGGGAAGCGTACCGGCAATTTCTGGATTGCAACGTCGTGCACGACCTGGTCGTAAGCGCGCTGCAGGAAGGTGGAATAGATGGCGGCGAAGGGCTTGTAGCCTTCGGTGGCCAGCCCCGCCGCGAAGGTCACGGCATGCTGCTCGGCAATGCCGACATCGAAGGTCCGCCGCGGAAACACCTCGCCGAACAGATCGAGGCCGGTGCCACTCGGCATGGCGGCGGTGATGGCGACGATGCGGTCGTCCTCGCGCGCTTCCTGGATCAGGCTTTCGGCGAAGACCTTGGTGTAGGCCGGTGCATTGGCCGGCGCCTTGGCCTGCGCGCCGGTGATGACGTCGAACTTGTTGACGCCGTGATATTTGTCGGCCGCGGCCTCCGCCGGCGCGTAGCCCTTGCCCTTCTGGGTCACGACATGGATCAGCACCGGGCCCTTGCCGTTGTCGCGCACATTCTTCAGCACCGGGATGAGATGCTCCAGATTGTGTCCGTCAATGGGGCCGATATGGTAGAAGCCGAGCTCCTCGAACAGTGTGCCGCCGGTGACGTAGCCGCGCGCATGCTCGACGGCGCGGGTGATGGCGCGGTCGGCGCGCTTGCCGAGATAAGATGTCAGCTTCTTGCCGAAATCGCGCAGGCCCAGATAAGCCTTGCCGGAGGCGAGCCTGGCCAGATAGGCGCTCATGGCGCCGGTCGGCGGCGCGATCGACATGTCGTTGTCGTTGAGGATGACGATCAGCCGGGCATCGAGCGCGCCGGCATTGTTCAGCGCCTCGAAGGCCATGCCTGCCGACATCGAGCCGTCGCCGATGACGGCAATGACATTGTTGCGCCCGCCTGACAGGTCGCGCCCCATGGCCATACCGAGGCCGGCCGAGATCGATGTCGAGGAGTGTGCCGCGCCAAACGGGTCGTATTCGCTCTCGGCGCGCCGGGTGAAACCGGAGAGGCCGCCTTCCTGGCGCAGCGTGCGGATGCGGTCGCGGCGGCCGGTCAGGATCTTGTGCGGATAGGCCTGGTGGCCGACATCCCAGATCAGCCGGTCGTCCGGCGTGTTGAAGACATAATGCAGCGCGACGGTCAGCTCGACGACGCCGAGGCCGGCGCCGAGATGGCCGCCGGTCTGCGACACGGCGTCGATAAGCTCGGCGCGCAGTTCCGCGGCAAGCTGCGGCAACGCGCCCTCATCAAGCGTCCGCAGGTCCGCCGGAATGCGGACCTTGTCAAGCAGCGGCGTGTCTGGCTTCACTCGGGCGCGTCCTGCCTCAATTGATCGAACACGGCGCTACCAGCAAATTGCGCCTTAATCATGCGCCGGAATAGGCCGCCGGCGGGCGAATGTAAATGCGCGCCAGTGAAGCGCGGTCGAGCAATCCCTAGCTCTCTGGCAGCGGGATGAACTCTTCCTCATCGCCAGGAACGATATCGAAGCGGCCTGTCTTCCATTCCTGCTTGGCCTGCTCGATGCGTTCCTTCGAGGACGAGACGAAATTCCACCAGATATAGCGCTTGGAGCCGAGCGAGGCGCCGCCGAACAGCATGAAATGCGCGCCGCGCTCGGAGGAAACGACGATCTCCTCGCCCGGCTTGAACACCAGGAGCCGCTCGGCCGGGAAAACATCGCCGGCGATCGAGACGTCGCCTTCCAGCGTGTAGATGGCGCGCTCCTCGGCATCGGCCGGAATCTTCACGCTGGCACCCGCCGCCAGGCTGAGATCGGCGTAAAGCGTATCCGAAGCGGTCGCAACGGGCGAGCGCAGGCTCTCGAATTCGCCGATGACGACGCGGCCGCTGACGCCCTCAGCATCGATCTCAGGCAGGCGGGCCATCGAGGTGTTGGCGAACACCGGGGCAATTTCTTCCTTGCCGTCGGGCAGCGCCAACCAGGTCTGCAGGCCGGAGACCGACATCGGCGCGCCGCGCAGTTCCTCCGGCGTGCGCTCGGAATGAACGATGCCGCGTCCGGCGGTCATCAGGTTCACGTCGCCGGGCGCGATCACCATTTCGGTACCGAGCGAGTCGCGGTGCCTGATCTTGCCGTCGAACAGGTAGGTGACGGTGGAAAGCCCGATATGCGGATGCGGGCGCACGTCGAGCGCATGACCGGCGCGCAGGATGGCCGGTCCCATGCGGTCGAAGAAGATGAACGGCCCGACCAGACGGCGCTTTGCCGTCGGCAAGGCGCGGCGCACCTCGAAACCGCCGATATCCTTGGCGTTCGGAACCACCATCAGCTCGATCTGGTCGCAGGCGAAGGCATCGCCGGGCTCAGGATCGTTTCCCGGAAAGAAGCTCATGACCGTCCCTCAGGCGAAGCGCAGCGCCGACCTGGCTTTCGCCTTGGCGGCCTCTTCCTCGCGGTTGCGCGGTTCCAGGCTGGTTTCGAGCGAGTCGATCAATTCGCGCGCGATCGCGGCGATCGCCTCCACCGCATGGTGGAAGGCATGTTCGTTGCGCTTGGACGGCTTGGTCGAGCCGCTGAGCTTGCGCACGAACTGAAGCGCAGCATCATGCACTTCGTCATTGGTCGCCGGCGGTTCGAAATTGGCCAGGGTCTTGATGTTGCGGCACATGGCTTGAACTCCTTACCTGCTTGCTCTGCCCACCCTATTCCAAATCAGTCCGCGTCCAGCGGCTCCGTTCCTGCCGGCTTGCCGTCGCGCGACAGCCTGATCTTCTCGACCTTGTCCTCGGCGGCCTTCAGCAGCCGGTCGCAGTGCGCCTTCAGCGCCTCGCCGCGCTCGTAGATCCTGATCGACTGGTCGAGCGGGACGTCGCCGCGCTCCAGATCGTCGACGATCTTCTCCAGCGCGTCGAGCGCCTGCTCGAAGCTCATCGCCTTGACGTCCTCATTGCCTTCCACTGCCATACCCTATCCCTTCATCAGCCGCCCGACATGGGCGGCGACTGAAAATGCCAGTCCCTGCAGATCGTAGCCGCCTTCCAGCAGGCTGACGAGCCTGTTGCCGCTGTGGCGCCCGGCGCGCTCCATCAGCTGGCCGGTCGCCCAGTCGAAATCGTCCTCGGTCAGGTTGATCTCGGCCAGCGGATCGCGGTGGTGCGCGTCGAAGCCGGCGGAAATGATGATCAGGTCCGGCGCGAACGCATCGATGGACGGCAGCACGCGCGACAGGAAGGCGTCGCGGAACAGGTCGCTGCCGGTCTGCGGCGCGAGCGGCGCATTGACGATGTTGCCGGCGCCAGTCTCGCTCTTCGCGCCGGTGCCAGGATAAAGCGGCATCTGGTGCGTCGAACAATAGAGCACCGACGGGTCGTCCCAAAAAATGTCCTGGGTGCCGTTGCCGTGGTGGACGTCCCAGTCGACGATGGCGACGCGCTCGGCCTGGTGCTTCTTCTGCGCGTAGCGGGCAGCGATCGCGGCCGTGTTGAACAGGCAAAAGCCCATCGCGGTGCTTTTCTCCGCGTGATGTCCAGGCGGTCGCGCGGCGACGAAGACATTGGCGGCGCGGCCTTCGAAGACATCGTCGACCGCGGCGTTGGCGCCGCCGATGGCCGTCACCGCGGCCTGCCAGCTTTTCGGGCTGGCGCTGGTATCGGCGTCGATCGAGACGATGCCGTTCTCAGGGATCGCCGCGCGCACGCGCTCGACGAAATCCTCGGGGTGCGCATAGAGGATGGTTTTCTCGTCGCCTTCGGGCGCCTTGACGCGGTCGAGCGCCGAAAAAGCCTCGTCGTCGAGCACACGCTCGATGGCGCGCAGGCGGTCGGGCCGCTCGGGATGTCCGGGCGGCGTAAGATGTTCCAGGAAGATCGGGTGCGTGTAGAGACGGGTGGCCATGGCGCCTAATCTAGGCACCGGCGGCGCGGATGACCATGTTTGAAAGCCGAATGGCTGGGGAAAATTGCGCCAACCCGTGTCGCTGGCACCATTGGCGCAGCCCAAGCTTCGCGGTAAGGTCTCGTCGCTGCCTGGTGCCCGCGACGCGGGAGAATCGGGAACACGGTTGAAATCCGTGGCGTGCCCAACGCTGTGAGGGGGACCGCGCCGGCAAGAGCCACTGTCGATGACGGGAAGGCGCCGGTGCGGGACGATCCCGAGCCAGAAGACCGGCCTGGCAGACATGGTTTTCCGCTTGGTCAGGCGGGAGACTGCTTATCGCAAGGGGAAAAAGCGATGACGGCAGCAGCGATCGCCACGAGCGGCGACGACTTTGACCAATTGGCGCGCGACGCGGTCTACAGGGCGATGTTCACCAGGCGTGACGTGCGCAGCCATTTTGTCCCCGACGATCTCGACGACAGCGTGCTAGCGCGGCTGATCACCGCGGCCCATCACGCGCCGTCGGTCGGCTATATGCAGCCGTGGAACTTCATCGTCATCCGCGACGCGGCAAGGCGGCGGCAGGTACGCGATCTGTTCCTCGCCGCGCGCGAACAGGAACTGCCGGCGATCGAGGCGGAACGGCAGGCGCTCTACCGCAAGCTGAAGCTCGAAGGCATCTGCGAAAGCGCGCTCAACCTGTGCATCACCTGCGACCGGCAGCGCTCGAAAGACTCTCCGCTCGGGCGCTGGCACAACCCCGAGATGGATCTCTACAGCACCGTCTGCGCGGTGCAGAATTTCTGGCTGGCGGCGCGGGCGGAAGGTGTCGGCGTCGGCTGGGTCAGCATCATTGAGACCGAGGCGCTGAAGCAGCTCTTGTCGATCCCGGAGCATGTCACGCCGATCGCTTATCTGTGCGTCGGCCGCGTGTCGCAATTCGCGCCGAGACCGGACCTCGAAGCGCATGGCTGGGGCAAGCGCCTGCCGCTGCCGGAGCTGGTGATGAGCGAGACGTTTCGCGGCGCCGGCGAAGCGCCGCTCAAATCGGCAATCGCGAGGCTTCGTGACGACGACCAGCCGACGCCATAATCAGGCGGCCCGAGGCGTATCCCAGCGCGAGCCGCCGAAGGAGCCCAACGCCTTGTCGCGCAGTTCCCTGAACTTGGACGAGGCCTCGGCGAGCCGGCGGTCCCATTCGGGATTGGGCGTCTGGCCTTCGATGGCTTCGAAATAGACCTGCATCAGCGAGGCGATGGCGAAGGGCTCGATGAAGGCCGCCTTGAAGGCCCAGGCAAACACGATCGCCAGCACGAAGGCCCAGCCGGCAAGCTGTCCCGGCATGACCCAGAGGATCGCGGCCGCAGGCGCCAGCATCAACAGGAAGATGACGAAGGACACGCCCCACATGATCACCGCTAGCCAGACGGCGTTCTTGATCATGTGCTTGCCGTTCTGCGCGTAAAGCACGACGCCTTGCCGGGCCGTCTCGAAGGGCGAGTTCGAATTGATGCGGATGTTGTAGCCGAGGATGATCTCGTCGACATAGGTCAGCGAGATGCGGATGACCGTGTTGATGAAGCTGACGAGACCGCTCAGGCCCGGAATGGGCAGGAAGGCGGCGATGCCGCCGATCAGGCCGGTGATGGCGCGGATGGCGCCCTTGACCAGCTGGTCGACGACGAAAAGGATGTTGGCCTCGGCGAAACGCTGGGTGACCACTTCCTTGGCATAGGCGATCTGCCCTTGGCCGTCGGGAACGTCATGACCGTCGATCAGATGCACCATGACGGCGATATGACCGGCCTTGAGCACGTAGAGAATGTATTCGCGGATCCAGTAGACGGCGATCGAGACGATGCCGAAGCCGACCACGCCGCCCCAGAGCGCGAAAGACGTCGGTCCGTCCGGGTCGGTCGAGATGTGGCCGACGCCGTAGCCGACGCTGGCGCCGGTTCCGGTCGCCATGATGTAGGCGACCGTGATGCCGAAATAGACGATCATGCGAAAGACGATGAACGGCCATGTCCGCATCATGATGGACACCGACCTGGCGATGCTGAAGTCCCACATGCCCCGACTCTCCCACCCGCGCATGACCCCGAAAATCGGAATCGATTTTCGGAAAAGGATCATGCGCCAAATCAAGTTTTACAGCGTCCTTTGCGCGTTCAAAGAACGCGCGGCGCTGTAAGAGAATGGCTGGGGAGGATGCGCTCACCCGATCGATTGTCAATCACGGCAGGGTTGCGAGGGCCTGAAACCAGTGCACAACCCGGCGGCTTGGTCAGCCAAACGTGCCGTCAAGTTTTTCTGCGCAAGCCTTCGAGCAGTTGCTTGAACGCCGCGATCGCCTTCTTCGACGTCGCTTCGGGGTCACCGGAATTGGCGATACGCTGCGCGGCCTGGCTGCTGGCGCCGTTGATCAGCAGTGCGGTCGTCTCGGGATCAAGCTCCGGAACGACCACGCCATCGTC
Source organism: Mesorhizobium humile (assembly GCF_033977215.1). Classification (NCBI taxonomy): domain Bacteria; kingdom Pseudomonadati; phylum Pseudomonadota; class Alphaproteobacteria; order Hyphomicrobiales; family Phyllobacteriaceae; genus Mesorhizobium; species Mesorhizobium humile. The sequence goes on along the minus strand of NZ_JAVIIV010000003.1, from coordinate 327,290 downwards.
CTGCAGCTTCGTCAGATGGTTGGTCATCGAGGCGATGCAGGCACTGGCATTGGGCCATTGCGCCGGGTCGCCGAGCACCGCCGGGCCGTCGCGGAACATGATGCGCTGGATTTCCGGCTCCAGCGCCATCTCGATATAGGTGGTGCATTCGTCGACGAAATGCTGCCAGCGGGTCGGCGCTTTCGACGCCACCTCGTTCACCCGCACGGCCATTTCGCCGTCGATCTCGGCGATCACCGCCTGCAGCAGCCCCTTCTTGTCGCCGAAATGATGGTAGAGCGCGCCGCGGGTCAGCCCAGCAGACGCGGTGAAATCGTCCATCGAGGATTCGGCGTAGCCGACCGTGCCGAAAGCATGGCGAGCGGCCGCGATCAGCTTGGCGCGCGTCTCGGCGATCATCTCCTTGCGCGGTCTGTGCATGGCTCTGGCTCTATTTACATACGTTCCGTATGCCAATTGACATACGCTGCGTATGAACTATCTGACTTTCATACGCAGCGTATGTAGTTGCGATATGTTATGTTGTCGAGGAGCAAGACCATGCGAAACCCTTATTCGGACATCTTTCGGGCTCCCGGCACGAAAGGCTTCGCTGCGGCCGCCTTCATCGCGCGGCTGCCGATCGCCATGGCGCCGATCGGCATCGTGGCGATGCTGTCGCAGACGCATGGCGAATACTGGCTCGCCGGCGCCGTCTCGGCCACCTACGCGCTGGTCAATGCCTTCCTGTCGCCGCAGGTGTCGCGGCTGGTCGACCGGCGCGGCCAGACGGCGATCGCCGCGCCGATGACGCTCGTCTCGGTCATTTCCTTCGCGACACTGATCGTCGCGGCCAACCAACACTGGCCGGCCTGGACCTTGTTCCTTTCCGCTCTGCTTGCCGCCGCCATGCCCAGCATCCCGGCATTGGTCAGGGCACGCTGGACCGAGATCTTTCGCGATCGTCCCGAGCTCAACACCGCCTTCGCCTTCGAATCGGCGGCGGACGAGCTGGTCTATGTCGCAGGCGCCTCGCTGTCGGTGGGCTTGAGCGCGGCGCTGTTTCCCGAAGCCGGCATGGTGGTCAGCACGTTGCTGCTCGCGCTCGGCACGGCGGCATTCCTGCTGCAGCGTTCGTCCGAACCACCCATCCGCCCGGCGGAACATGGGGCGACCGGTTCGGCGATCCGCCTGCGGCCAGTGCAGATCATCACCTTCGCGCTGATCTTCGTCGGCGCGACCTTCGCGACGACCGAAGTGACGACGGTTGCCATTACAAAGCAGCTCGGCCAGCCTGAAGCGGCAAGCCTCGTCATCGGCGTCTATGCGCTGGGGTCGTTCGTGCTCGGCATCATCGTCGGCGCGCTCAGCCTGAAGGCACCGCTGCAACGGCAACTGGCTGTCGCAGTCAGCGTGATCGCGCTCACCACGCTGCCGCTGCTTTTCGCCGACACTGTGCCGACGCTGGCGCTGGCGGTGTTCGTGAGCGGCGTCGCGATCTCGCCGACCTTCATCACCGCTTTCGGCCTGATCGAACGCCACGTGCCGCCGGCGATGCTGACCGAAGGCGTCACCTGGGTGACCACCGGCATCGGCATCGGCATAGCGCTCGGCTCCTTCGCCGCCGGCTGGATGGTTGACAGTTTCGGTCCGCAGAGCGGGTTCTGGGTGTCGGTGGCGGCAGGCGCGATCGCGCTGGCCACCGTGCTCGCCGGGCAACGCCGGTTGGCGACGGACGATTGCGACGTGGACAGAGGCGAGGCGGTGATCCCGGCGCAGTGACGGCCAAAAGCGTGGCCAGCCATCCGTTGATCATCGCAGAGGTTGGAAGTTGGCCGTAGCCTCTATGACTTCGTCATCCACGGGCGGAGCGACGCGAAGCGGAGCGCAGACCCGAGGATCCATTCCGTTACCTCGATCGTAGAGCGCAGCGGAGCAGAATTCTGAACCGTCGCGGCGCTTCGAAGTCACGGCATGGATCCTCGGGTCTGCGCGCGGCGCTTCGCTCCTTGCTCCGCCCGTGGATGACGACGTCGCGGGGGGTTCAGCGAGCTACAAAATTTCGGTCTTGGCGATGTGGATGCCAAACCCCTCGAGACCGACATAGTGGCGCTCGCGCGAGGCGATCAGGTTGATCGAGGAGATGCCAAGGTCCTTGAGGATCTGGGCGCCTAGGCCGATCTCGCGCCACTCGTTCTCGCGGCGGCGGGCTTCCTCGTGGTCCTCGCGGTCGCCGCTCTGCGGCCGATTGCGCTCCTGGTGGGCGACGCCGACGGACCCCTCGCGCAGATAGACGATGACGCCGCGCCGGCGCTCGCCCATCGCCTTCATGATGCCGTCGAGGCGATGGCTGGTGCCGAAGACGTCAGTGACGACATCTTCGGAATGCAGGCGCACCGGCACGTCCTCGCCGTCGCGGATATCGCCGAAGACGACCGCGACATGGTGCATGGAATCCCAGGGCAGCGTGTAGGTGAAGACCTGGGCCTTGCCGCCGGGCGTGTCGATGTCGGAGCAGGCGACGCGTTCGACCAGCGTTTCCTTGCGCTGACGGTAGGCGATGAGGTCGGCGACCGAAACCTGCTTCAGGCCGTGTTGTTCCGCGAAAGCCTGCACTTCCGGGCCGCGCTTGACCGTTCCGTCGTCGTTCACCAGCTCGGAGATGACGCCGACCGGCGGCAGGCCGGCAAGCTTGCAAAGATCGACAGCGGCCTCGGTATGGCCGGAGCGCATCAAGACGCCGCCTTCGCGCGCGATCAGCGGGAAGATGTGGCCGGGGCGCACGAAATCCGACGGGCCGACATTGCCATTGGCAAGGTTTCGCACGGTCAGCGTGCGATCGTCGGCGGAAATGCCCGTTGTCGTGCCATGCTTGAAATCGACGCTGACCGTGAAAGCGGTGGTGTGGGCGGAGTCATTGTCCGCCACCATCGGCGCCAAGTTCAGCCGCCTGGCGTCCTCACGCAGCATCGGCGTGCAGACGATGCCGGAGGTGTTGCGCACGATAAAGGCCATCTTCTCCGGCGTGCAGTGGACGGCGGCGACGATCAGGTCGCCCTCGTTCTCACGCCCGTCATCGTCCATGACGACGACGATCTCGCCGCGCTCGAAGGCGCGGATCGCTTCGACGATCTTCTTCTGGTCGTAGGGCATTGGGCGCTCGCTTCGCTCGCAGGGAATAGGGGTTAGGCAGTAGGCGGTAGAAGGAAGAAACGGCTGTGTCGGGCGGCCTACTGCCTAATCCCTACTGCCTACTCCCTTCCCTGTTTGTCCTCTGTGCCGCAGATAATGATCGGCGATCGCGCAGGCAACCATGGCCTCGCCGATCGGCACCGCGCGGATGCCGACGCAAGGATCGTGGCGGCCCTTGGTCATCACCTCGACATCGTGACCGTCCTTGTCGATCGACCGGCGCGGGGTCAGGATCGACGAGGTCGGCTTGACGGCGAAGCGGGCGACGATCGCCTGTCCAGTCGAGATGCCGCCCAGGATGCCGCCGGCATTGTTCGATAAGAACACCGGCTTGCCGTCATTGCCCATGCGCATCTCGTCGGCGTTCTGCTCGCCGGTGATACGGGCCGCCTCGAAGCCGTTGCCGATTTCGACGCCCTTGACCGCGTTGATCGACATCAGGCCGGACGCGATGTCCTGATCGAGCTTGGCGTAGATCGGCGCGCCGAGGCCCGGCGGCACGCCGTCGGCGACGATCTCGATCACCGCGCCGACCGAGGAGCCGGCCTTGCGTATGCCGTCGAGATAGGCGGTGAAGACCGGAACCGAGGCCGGATCGGGCGTGAAGAACGGGTTTTCGGCGTCGCCGATGAAATTCCAGTTCCAGTTGCCGCGATCGATCGACTTCTCGCCCATCGAGACCAGCGCGCCGCGCACCACCATGCCGGGAACTATCCTGCGCGCCAGCGCGCCCGCCGCGACCCTGGCCGCCGTCTCGCGCGCCGAGGAGCGGCCGCCGCCGCGATGGTCGCGCAGGCCGTATTTGACGTCGTAGGTGTAGTCGGCATGGCCCGGCCGGTACTGGCGGGCGATCTCGCCATAATCCTTGGAACGCTGGTCGACATTCTCGATCAGCATCGACACCGGCGTGCCGGTGGTGATCATCGTCTCGCCGTCCTCGTCGAGGATGAAGCCGGAAAGGATCTTGACCTCGTCCGGCTCGCGGCGCTGGGTGACGAAGCGCGACTGTCCGGGACGGCGGCGGTCGAGCTCGGCCTGGATATCCTCGCGCTTGAAGCGAATGCCGGGCGGGCAGCCATCGACAACGCAGCCGAGCGCGGCGCCGTGGCTTTCACCCCAGGTGGTGACGCGGAAGAGATGGCCGAATGTGTTGTGCGACATGAGAATACGCCCTGCCCCGGCGGCAAAGCCGGTTAGGCTGCCTTCTATTGGCGTTTTCCACAGTGGTCAAACGACTGCATCAAACTGTGATCTGCCGGATTTAGTTTTGACACATTCGGTTGGTTTCTGCTCTCCTCCATCCGCCGTTGAGGATCCGCCGCTGACCAGCCGGCGCAATGACCAAAGAGGACGACGATGCGTACCCTGATTGGCGCCGCCTGCGCCATGTTGCTGATTTCCACCGCCGCCGCGTTCGCCGGCCAGACCGAAGGCCTGATCAAGAAGGTCGACAAGGACACGCTGACGCTGACGCTTGACGACGGCAAGGCCTACAAGCTCAACGCCGAGACCGATATCGACTCGCTGAAGCCGGGCATGGACATCGTCATCGCCTTCGACGTGACCAATGGCGAGAATGTCGTCACCGATATGCAGTTGCCCGACAGCGACCAGAACTAGTCCGACGCGAAGCCCGCACTGCACCGGGACCAACCTTAGACATTGGCCGAAACGCCAAAGCTTCGTCATTCTAGGGCGAAGCAAGGAGCGTAGCGACGCGCGCAGACCCTAGAATCCATGCCGTTGCGTATGAATGCCGCTACGGTGCAGGACGACCTCTGTCCTGCACCGTTTTTACCATTCGGCTGAGATCACGGCATGGATTCTAGGGTCTCCGCGACGGAGCTTCGCTCCTGCTTCGCCCTAGAATGACGATGCTAACCTTCACAACCACTCCAGGCTGCGGCCTTCCAGTCGCAGCAGGCGATCCTGCGGGATCTCCAGGCCGGCGGCTTCCTGCTTGGAAATGCCGGTAACGAAGCGGAAGAAGCAGCGCATGACGCCGCCATGGGTCACGCAGACGGTAGGCTGGCGCAGCCCGTCGAACCACGGCTTGATCCGGTCGAGCAGCATCTCGTAGCTTTCGGCGCCCTCGCCGGGCGGCTGGAAATCCCACTTGGAAGCGCGTCGGCCGTCGGTTGAACCGGGAGCACGTTCCTCGAGTTCGGCGAAGGTAAAACCCTGCCAGTCGCCGAAGCTTATCTCCACAAGGCGCGCATCGGTGCGGTAGGCGGTGGGATCGAGCCCCATCGCTTCGCGCATCAATTCCATCGTCTCGCGCGTGCGCCGCATCGGGCTGGCGACAAAATCGAAATCCGCAGGATTTCTGATTAGCTGCGCCAACCGTCGGCCATTTTGCGTGGCCTGCTCGCGGCCGAATGCGTTGATGTCGGTGTCGGCCTGGCCCTGCAGGCGGTGCTCGGCATTCCACTCGGTCTGGCCGTGGCGCGCGATGTAGACGAGCGGATACATCAGGTCTTCCAAGGTCGAGCCAGGGCCTGGGACGAAGGATCGGCGAAGGAGAGGATCAGTCCTTGACGGTCGAGATATCCGGCGCGTCGACCGCCTTCATGCCGACGACATGGTAGCCGGAATCGACGTGGTGGACCTCGCCGGTCACGCCGCGCGACAGGTCCGACAGGAAATAGACGCCGGAATCGCCGACCTCTTCCTGGGTGACCGTCTGCTTCAGCGGCGAATTGTACTCGTTCCACTTCAGGATATAGCGGAAGTCGCCGATACCGGAGGCGGCAAGCGTCTTGATCGGTCCGGCGGAGATCGCGTTGACGCGGATCTTCTTGGCACCCAGGTCCACGGCGAGGTAGCGCACGCTGGCTTCGAGCGCCGCCTTGGCGACGCCCATGACGTTGTAATGCGGCATCACCTTCTCGGCGCCGTAATAGGTCAGCGTCAAAAGCGAACCGCCATCGGTCATCAGCGGCTCGGCGCGCTTGGCGATGGTGGTGAAGGAATAGACCGAGATGTCCATGGTGCGCAGGAAATTGTCGCGCGTCGTCTCGACATAGCGGCCGGTGAGCTCGTCCTTGTCGGAGAAGGCGATGGCATGGACGAGGAAGTCGAGCTTGCCCCAGTGCTTGGCAATGTCGGCAAAGACGGCGTCGAGGCTTTCCGGGTCGGTCACGTCGCAATGTCCGGCGACATGCGCGTTGAGTTCGGCCGCGAGCGGCTCGACGCGCTTCTTGAAGGCTTCGCCCTGATAGGTCAGCGCGATTTCGGCGCCATGATCGGCGCATGCCTTGGCGATGCCGAAAGCGATCGACCGATTGTTCGCGACGCCGAGGATCAGGCCCCGCTTACCGGCCATCAGGCCCTGTCCAGCTGCCATGTGCAAGCTCTCCGCAAGAATATCTGCTTTGTGGAGAGCCCTATCGCACAGGCACAAAGCCCCTTCAAGCGCCCAAAAGACACTGTAACAGGAACAAAATTCCCTCAATCAGCCTTTTCGGCCGCGCATCAGGGCCTCAAGCTCGGCATTGCCGCCTTCCGGCAGCATCAATCGCACATGGGCATAGAGATCGCCATGGCCGCCAGCCTTTTCCGGCAGGCCCCTGCCCTTGAGGCGCAGCACCTTGTCCGAGCTCGACCATGCCGGGACGTTGACCGCGAGCTTGCCGGTCGGCGTCTCGACCGCCACCTTGGCGCCGAGGACGGCGTCGGCCAGGGAGACGGGCAGGTCGACATGCAGGTCGCGCCCCTCGATGCGGTAGCGCGGATGGCGGCGGATGTGGATCTTGACCAGCGCGTCGCCCGGCTGGCCCGGACCCTGCCCGCCCTGACCCTTCAGGCGAATCGTCTGGCCGTCCTCGACATAGGCCGGCAGCTTCACCGCCACCTTGCGGCCGTCGGGGAACATCGCCGTCACCTTGTCGGCGGTGGCTGCCTCCTCGACGCTGATGTCCATGGTGACGTTGAGGTCGGCAGCCTGCGCCGGCTGGCGGCGGTCGCCTGGCCCGGCCCCCCTTGCGCCGGCGCCGCGGGCGCCGGAAAAGGCATCGCCGAATATCTGGCTGAAGATATCGCTGTTGCCGTCGAACGGATCGCCGCCCGGACGCCCGGTGCGGAATTCGAAATGCGCGCCGCCCGGGCCCTGCTGACGGCGGAACCCGGCGAACGGGTCGCCGCCGGCCGCGCCTTCAAAACCCTGGAATTTCGGCTTGCCCTCGGCGTCGATCTCGCCGCGGTCGAAGGCGCCGCGCGTCTTCTCGTCGCCCACGACTTCGTAAGCCTGGTTGACGGCGGCAAAACGGTCCTTCGCTTTGGGATCATTCGGGTTCTGGTCCGGATGATGCTTCTTGGCGAGCTTGCGGTAAGCCGATTTTATGTCCTTCGCCGATGCGTTCTTGGCAACGCCCAGCACCTCATAGGGGTCGCGCATGCTTCCTGCCTGCAAGAGAGAATGGATTTGTGGTCGCCCCCTATATGCGCTCGCATAGGAAGAAATTCCAGTGCCACAAGAGGGATTGGTCCTCGAAAGTTAGAGCGCGCCCAAATCAAAGTGCCTTGAATTCCTGCATGCGCCAGCCACCGGCGCCGGCCAGGCACAACTCACCCTTGTAGAGCGCGACGCCGTCGAAGCTCTCGCGCGTGGCGCTGAAACGGCGGCAGGTCAGCCCGCCATCCTTCAGCTCCAGCAGTTCGGTGATCGCCCCGCGCGAGCCGGTGCCGGCATTGGCCCATGGCACCGCCTGGCCGCCCAACTCCTTGATGTCGGCCGAAGAAACGGCATTGCCGATGGTGGTCTGGTCGGAATCCTTGTCGCCGGCGGCCGGGGCAGCGGGCGAGGACGGGGCGCTGGAGGTGATGATCGAGCGGTCGACATCAGCCTTTTCCAGGCTGAAGCCACCTGCGCCGCAGGCGGCAAGGGGAAGGGCCGCTGCCACGACCACAGCCTTGACGCTGGCCGAAGCGATAACGCCCCATTGCCTGCTGTCAAAAGCTTGCGCGATACGCGACAATCGGCCAACTCCTCCCGCAACGGTAAAAATTTGGAAAACTATGAACGAAACCGAGTTAACAAGCAGTGACTTCACCGAGGCCGCGGAGCCGTTCAGGCTCTTTGCCGCATGGCTGGAGGACGCCACGAAAAGCGAGATCAACGATGCCAACGGCGTCGCCCTGGCGACCGTCGACGCCGACGGCATGCCGGATGTGCGGATGGTGCTGCTCAAGGGGTTCGACGAAAAGGGGTTTGTCTTCTACACGAATTTCGAGAGCGCCAAGGGCCGCGAGATTCTTGGCAGCATGAAGGCGGCGATGTGCTTCCACTGGAAATCGCTGCGCCGCCAGGTGCGGGTGCGCGGGCCGGTGGAGATCGTCAGCGACGCCGAGGCCGACGCCTATTATGCCACCCGTCCGCGCGGCAGCCGCATCGGCGCCTGGGCCTCGAAGCAGTCGCGGCCACTGGAAAGCCGCTTCGCGCTGGAGAAGGCGGTGGCCGAATATACGGCGCGCTATGCCATCGGCGAGATCCCGCGGCCGAAACACTGGTCGGGCTTCCGCATCCTGCCGCAGACGATCGAGTTCTGGCATGACCGGCCCTTCCGGCTGCATGACCGGGTCGTCTTTTCGCGCAATGCCGCCGGTGGCTGGGACAAGAGCCGGCTCTATCCCTAACCCCGAACGCCTGCCGGAAATCAGTCCTTTTCCAGCTGGAACAGCAGGAAGCGCGGCCGCTCGCTGGCGACGCCGACGGCCGGGCGTATCGACTTGGTCGCTTCCTTCGGCACCAGGAACGTCTCGCGCAGGTTGAGCGTATCGCCGCTCTTGGCGCCCGAGAAGATCGCCGAGATGCAGTTTCCGACATTGTCGGGGGTCTTCAGCAAGACGATCGAGGTCGGTAACCAGCGCCGGCCGTCCTTGTCGATCAGCGTGACCTTGCAGCCGAGCCAGAGCTTTTGCAGGTCCGGATCGCCGACCCTGACCTGGAAGTCGGCCAGCACGGGCACGGAGTCCGGCGGCAGGTTCGACATGCCGAAGGCGCCGCGCAAATCGGTCAGTTTCCAGTCGCTGCCGCCGAAATGCGCGCTCTGCCCCCACACGACGCGGCGCGCGAACAGGTCGCTGTCGCCGAGCAGCGCCTTGACGCTGTCATAGGACTCCACGGCCAAGGCGAGCGGGATCAGGAGCGCGAGCGACCACAGGCTGCGCCGCCGCCATTTCCGCTCCCCTGCCCTATTCTCCTGATCCAAAGCCTCTGCCGTCATTCGTTTTCCTCAGAGCGGCTGCGCCATAATCCAGCATGTCGACCGTGCCGGGAGGCAGGCCGTCCGGCGCGACTGCCACCGGCCCAAGCGCGATTTCGGCCTGGGAGTCCAGCGCCGCCATCAGCTTCTCCGAAACGAGCAAGGTCGCGTCGCTCACCTGGTCCGGCCGCATTTCGAAGATCAGCCTCGCCTTCCTCGGCAGGCCGGGATCGATCGCGACCGGCAAAAGCCCGTTCATGAAGGACAGCCTCTCGGTCTGGTCGTAGGTAAGACCGGTCGGCCCGCGCCAGGACGCGACACCAATGGTTGTCGACTCGGAGCGCGCCGCGAACTCGACCGTCACCACGGCCCAGACGCCGCCGGTGGTCAGGACCTTTTGTTGGCCGAACTGATCGACCTTCAGCTTGCGGGCGAACTCGACTTTCTCGGCATGGACCTCGAAGGCGCGCCCGACGGCGGTATCGCCGAGTTTGCCGTACGCGGGGATCGGCCCGATCAGGTCGCCGTAACGCGGCTTCGATGTCTGCAGGCCGTAGCAGAAAACCATGGCGACAAGCAGCAGGACGATGTTGGCCGATTTTCGCATCATGGGCCCATCATGGCTGGATATCCGCGCTGTCGGGCCCGGCGCCGACGGCAATGGTCAGCGTGCCGGCCGGTGTGGGATTGAACCAGCCCGGCAGGCCGTAGAGGTTGTCGCGCGGCTTGTAGGTCTTGCGGATGACCGTCAGGCCGAAACTGGCAGGTGCCGCCGCTCCGTCCGGCAATTGCCAGATATAGGCCATGCGCTCCGGCATGCCCGGATGCAGTTCGGGCGACATCGTGGAATCGCGCGTCAGCACGATGAAGGGTTTGGTGGCCGGATCGACCGTCGCCGGGCTTGCCTGCAGCACGTCGAAATAGTCCTTGGTCGACTTTGCAGTGCGGTTGGTCATTTCGAGCTCGAGCACCAGCGCCTTGCCGCCCGGCTTGAGCAACGTCCCGTAGGCGTATTTTTCCGCGGTGACATAGGCTTTCAATGGCCGCAGCAGCCACTCGCCGGTGTCGATCCGGCTTGCCGGCGCCAGGACCGGTAACGGCTCATGCCTCGCGCCGAAGGCGCCAAGGACACCCGCAACGGCAATTGCGGCTGCCGTGCCGATGCCGGCGACGGTCCACGCCTTCAGCCGTGAGCGGGCGCTTTCAAGCATTCTGCGCCTCGATTTCCGTGGCGTCGGCCGGCCCGGCCGGCTCGGCGCCCTCGCTGGCCTGGCGCTTGGGCAGTGCAAAGGCCGTTTCGAGGACCGCGGCGAGGAAGCAAATGCGCAGCGGCTCGACCAGGATGCCGGTCGAGGAATCCTGGAATGGGCTGCCGAACAGCAGCGATACGCCTTGCGAGAGCACCTGCCAGGTGTCGAGCTCATGCGGTCCGACGAGCCGCGTCATGCCGAGCCACGCCCAGGCGGCGAGCCAATCGATCAGGCGGTAGCCGACAATCAGCGTCACGATCAGCACGACGCCCGAGCTCAGCGTGATGCGCACGCCGTTGGCGATCGGCAGGTAACGCGAGCGGTAGCCGGAGATGAAATGGTCGGCGAAGTCGCGCAGGAATTTCGGGATGGCGCGATAGCGTTCGCCAGCGCGTTCAACCCGCCGGTGCATGCGCATCAGTTCCTTGTCGTCGCGCACGTCATAGCCGTAGATCAGCGCCGCCAGCACCAGCCAGATCACCGGCAAGAGCATGTAGAAGAACAGGTTCACCAGCCTGGTCGTGGTGTCGATGGAGGTGACCTCGACCGGCACCATCGGATCGGCGAAAGCGCTGGCGATGGGATGCGCGACGCCTTCGGCCGCTGCCTGCAAGGCGGAAAAGATGTTGCGGCTCATGATCCAGGCGACGGCCTCGTCCTTCCAGCGCGAGATCACGTAGAGACCGATGAAGATCCAGTTGGTCTCGCAGATGACCACGACGATCTGCCAGAAGGAGCGCGAGCCGCCGCGTTTCTGCATGGCGGTGGCGAAGCGCCTGATCAGCCAGGAGATGACGACCGACACGATCAGCCAGCGCGAATCCAGCACATCGAGCACGTTGCCGGCGCCTTCGCCGAAGGGCGCCATGTCGAGCGTGACGCGCGAATATTGCCGCACTGTGTCGCCGAGAAAGCCCCAGGCGGCGTAGTAGGCGAAGAAGGGCAGCAGCGCGACGGTGACCATGCGCGCCAGCCGCGCGCTACCGCTCCGTGGCCCGGTTTCGCTTTCGCGCTGGGCCGACTGCTGCGCGACGCGCACGGCAGGCAGAGCGGGCAGCAGGGTCTGGAACATGGCGACGGTGACGATGAGCTGGGTCAGCGCGACCAGCGTCAGCAGAGCGAGACCGGCCATGTGGTTGAGCAGGGCCGCGCGTGCCGCGACCTGCATGAACAGGTCGCCGAACACGATGCCCAGAAGCACCATGGCGACCAGCTGCGGCCAGAAGCGCCACCAGAGTTTCATGGTGAGCGCCAGCGGTCTTACGGCAATGGCAAGCATGTCGGACGTTCAATCCGTCGGTGCGTGCCTCGTCATTTCGGAAGGTTGCTCGTCAGCGGCAATTTTGCGGGCCATGTCCACTCCAGGCGACTAGAGCGCTTCGCACTCTAGTCCTTGTCTTGGCGCAATTCCGGACGGAAAACCGCTACGCACTTTTCCTGGAATTGCTGTAGGCCCCCGCCCCGTCGGCTTCGTGAGATAGGGCGCGAAAACGACAGTGTACAGACCAAAAATCGCGTCAGACGCGAGTTTCGCTCGAAGCTGCCACAACCTGACAGTGTCGTGAACTCAGCCCGCCTTCCTGCGCGTCATGAAAGCGGTGAGCGCTGCGCGTGCCTCTTCCGAGGTCAGCCGCTCGCGGAAATGCTCGCTTTCGACCTTGATGCGAGCGATCAATTCCTCGCGCGGCTCGCGCATCAGGTCGCGCGCGATCTTCAGTGCCTGCGGCGGCTTGGCGGCGATATTGTTGGCGGCGGCCAGCACCGCGCCTTCCAGCGCGTCTTCCGACACGACGTCGTAGATCATGCCGGCGGCCTTGGCGCGCTCGGCCGAAAAACCCTCGCCGAGACCGAGCAGCGCGAAGGCGCCCTGCCGGCCGAGGAGCTGCGGCGCGATCAGGCTGGAGCCGGCTTCCGGCACCAGGCCGAGATCGACGAAGGGCGTGCGGAACAGCGTGCGCGGCGTGGCGAAGGTCAGGTCGCAATGCAAATTGAGCGTCGTGCCGATGCCGACCGCGATGCCATCGACGCCCGACACCATCGGCTTTTCCGACCTGGCCAGCGCCATCAGGAAATCCCAGACCTCGTTGCCGCCCTCGCCGCCGGTGGCGATGACCAGGAAATCGGCAAGGTCGTTGCCGGAGGAGAAGGCGCCCGGAACACCGAGGAACACATGCACGCGGACCGCCGGATCGGCATCGCCTTCGGCAAGGGCCGTCGACATTTTCGCGTACATGGCGCGCGTCAGCGCGTTCTTCTTGTCCGGGCGGTTGATGCGGATGATCTGCACGGCGCCCTGGCGCTCGACGAGGATATGGTCTGTCACGGCTGGTCCTTTGAACGTCGGGATGCTTAAGCGGAAATCAGTGCCTTGCCGGCGGCGGCGAGGCTTTCTGCGCCGTCGATGACGCGCTCCTTCAGGGCGCGCGTTTCGCCGAGCAGGTTTTCGGCAAAGAAACGGCAGAGCGCGATGCGGCCGCGGTCGGCCAGCCCGCCCTGCGCCAGATAGGCACCGCCGGCGGCGAGCGAGATCAGGCGCAGATAGGGCGTCGCGCCGGCCATCGCGGCGTCGATCTTGCCGTCGGCGGTGAGCTTCTGCAGGAAGCGCGTCGCCTCGTCGAGATCGCTGAGTGATCGGTCGAGATTGTCGGCGGTACGGCCGAAGCCGTCGATGTTGGAGGTGCGCACCGCATCGGCCACGGCTTTCAATTCGCCGATATAGCGATGCACATGCTCGCCGCCGCCAAGCGGCAGTTTTCGCGCCACGAGGTCGATTGCCTGGATGCCGTTGGTGCCCTCATAGATCGGCGCGATGCGGGCATCGCGATAAAGCGCCGCGGCGCCCGTCTCCTCGATGAAGCCCATGCCGCCATGCACCTGGACGCCCAGCGAGGCGACCTCGACGCCGACATCGGTCGAGAAGGCCTTCGCCAGCGGCGTCAGCAGGTTGGCTCGGTCGCGCCAGGTGGCGGCGGCCTCGCCCTCGCCGACGCGGGCGCGGTCGATGGCATGGGCGCAGGAATAGCTGATCGAGCGGGCGATCTGGGTCAGCGCCTTCATAGTCAAGAGATTGCGCTGCACGTCCGGGTGATGGACGATCGGCGCCATGCCGGAACCGGAATAGTCCGATGCCTTGCCCTGGCGGCGCTCATTGGCATAGGCGATCGCCTTCTGGGTGGCGGTCTCGGCAACCGCCACGCCCTGCATGCCGACGGCCAGGCGAGCGTTGTTCATCATGGTGAACATGCAGGCCAGCCCCTTGTTCTCCTCGCCGATCAGCCAGCCGATGGCCCCGGGTGCCGCGCCCTGAAAGCCGTCGCCATAGATCATGGTGCAGGTCGGCGAGGCATGGATGCCGAGCTTGTGCTCGAGGCCGGAACAGAAGACGTCGTTGCGGCCGCCGAGCGAGCCGTCGTCATTGACGAAAAACTTCGGCACCAAAAACAGCGAGATGCCGCGCGTTCCGGCGGGCGCGTCGGGCAATCGCGCCAGCACCATATGCACGATGTTGTCGGTGAAATCGTGCTCGCCATAGGTGATGAAGATTTTTTGGCCGAAGATGCGATAGGTGCCGTCGCCGACCGGCTCGGCGCGGCTGCGCAAGGCGGCGAGGTCCGAGCCGGCCTGCGGCTCGGTCAGGTTCATCGTGCCCATCCACTCGCCTGAGACGAGTTTGGCCAGATATTTTTGCTTCAGCGCCTCGGAAGCATGTTTGTCGAGCGCCTCGACCGCGCCCATGGTGAGCGTCGGGCCGATGCCGAAAGCCATGGCGGCGGAATTCCACATTTCGAGCGCTGCGACGCCGAGCATCGTCGGCAGGCCCTGGCCGCCGAACTCCTCCGGTCCAGACAGCGCGTTCCAGCCGCCGTCGATCCAGCGCCGGTAGAGCTCTTTCCAGCCGGGCGGCGTAGTGACGGCCGCGTCCTTCAGCACCGCGCCATGCGCGTCGCCGATCTTGTAGAGCGGGGCGACCTCCTCGCTGGCGAAACGTCCCGCCTCGGCCAGGATCGCGTCGACGAGATCCTCGCCGAGATCGCCGAAGGTGCCGGCGTCCAGCGCCGGCTTCAGCCCGGCCACCTGCTTCAGCGTGAAGGCGATGTCCTCGACCGGTGCGCGATACATGTCTGCTCCTCCTCCGTTCCAGCCAACCGTAGTACATGGCCGAAGCGAAACCATGTGTCGATTTCGCACCTTCTTTTTACGTAAACGTCAAATTTTGTCACGCGGATTTTGCAGGATCGTCATCTGCGGGCGGAGCGGGAGCGTAGACCTGACGAGCGTTTCGACCAAGCGAAGGTCGGAACGCTTTGCCCCCCATGGAAACAATCGCAAACTTCGAAGATTAGCCGCAGCGCCTGAGCTTCGTCATCCACGGGCGGAGCGGGAGCGAAGCGGACGCGTAGACCCGAGGATCCATTCCGTGACCCCGCGCGAAGGGTGCAACGGAGCAGAATTCTGGATCGTAGAGCAACGTCAACGTTACGGAATGGATTCTATGGTCTGCGCGCGTCGCTTCGCTCCTTGCTACGCCATAGAATGACGAAATCGCGAATGCCGGGCCAATTGTGGAGGCTATGGCTACCTTTCAAAATTACTGCAACAAGGAACTACATCCCGCTATAGTCTGCCGAGGCAGATTACAGACAAACCGGACACCAGCCATGCTTGCCAGACCCGACGCCTATCGCTGCCTCGAATGCGGCCTGCCCTACCGGGCTCCAGGCTTCCACTACTATCACGGCATGCTCGAGGAAGGCCCAGCCTACTGGACCGATCGCGGCATATTGTGCTCGCCGCAATGCTCGCTCTCGCATCACAAGAAGCGCAGGGCCGAAGGCACGCTGCCGCAGGAGCCGGCGCCCGATCCGTTCGAGGTGCCGACAGTCTTCCGGCGCTGACGCCTTACCGATCCCTCAGCGCAAGCTGCGACCCACCGCCTGCAGCGCCAGAAAAGCTTCGTAACGGCGGTCGTGCCAAGCGCTGATGTCGCCCGTCGCGGGTGTGAAAACATCACCAAGCCGGGACATGGATGGCATGGCGGTCGATAGGTCCGCGTACCGGCGCGCCGCGACCGCTCCCAGCATCGCGGCGCCGAGCAGCACCGGCTCCGGCGACTGCGAGGCGGCCACCGGCAGGCCGGCGGCGTCGGCAAGCAGCTGGCGCACCAGCGGCGACTGGCCGGCGCCGCCGCTGATGACGATGGTGTCGACGACGTGGCCGGACGAGGCCATAGCCGCCACGATCTGGCGAACGCCGTAGCCGAGGCCGCAAAGTCCGGCCACGTAAAGGCCGACGAGACTCTCGACGGAACGGTCGGTGCCGAGCCCGGCGATCAGGCCGCGCGCATCAGGATCGGCTAACGGCGAACGATTGCCGAGGAATTCGGGCACGACATGGATGCTTCCCGTAAGCGTGGCGGCGGCCGACAGGTCGGGCGAACCCGCCGTGGCGGCCGCGGCCAGCCAATCGACCAGCGATTTGCCTTCGGTTGCGGCGCGCGCGGAAGCCTCGGCCTGGGCCGGGTGGAAATGCACCAGCAGGTCGATGGCCGCGCCGGCCGCCGACTGGCCGCCCTCGCTCAGCCAGAACCCCGGCACCATGGCGGAATAATAGGGTCCCCATACACCCGGCACGAAGGCCGGACCTTCACTGCTCGCCATGGTGCAGGCCGAGGTGCCGAGCACATAGGCCATGCGCGAGACGATGGTGCCGGCATCGCCCGCGGCGCCGACGGTGCCGACGCCGCCGGCATGGGCGTCAATCAGCCCGGCGGCCACGATCGTGCCCGCAACCAGTCCCAGTTCGGCGGCGGCCGCCTCTGTCAGGCCGGCGCCCACCGCCGTGCCGGGATCGACCACATCCGTGCCGATACGGACAAAACCCTCGTCCGCTAGCTCGCCAAGTCCCACCGCATGGAAATAGCTGTCGTCCCAGCGCCGTTCATGGCTGAGATAGGTCCATTTGCAGGCCAGCGTGCAGACCGAGCGGGCAAGGCTGCCCGTGGCGCGCCAGGTCAGGTAATCGGCCAGGTCGAAGAAATGCCGCGCTCTGGCAAAGGTCTCGGGCAGGTTCTCCTTCAGCCATAGAAGCTTCGGCGTCTCCATCTCCGGCGAGATGACGCCGCCGACATAGTCGAGGACCGGATGCCGCAGCGCGTTGATGCGCCTGGTCTGGTCGAGGGCGCGATGATCCATCCAGACGATGATGTTTCGGTCGCTGTCTCCCGAGCGGCCTACCGGCAAAGGCTCGCCATCGTCGCCGACCACCACCAGCGAACAGGTCGCGTCGAAGCCGATGCCACCGATGTCCCGGGGATCGACGCCCGATTTCCCGACCGCCTCGCGCACGCTGGCGCATGCCGCCTGCCAGATGTCGCGACTGGATTGCTCGGCGATCTCGCCGGACTCGACGAAGAGAGCAATGTCGCGCTTGGCGGAAGCCAGGAGTTGGCCATGCTCGTCAAAGACGCCGGCGCGCGCGCTGCCGGTGCCGACATCGATGCCGAGGAAGTGGGAAGGCATGGGGGGCCTCGGGGTGAACGGTGAATGGTGAATGGTGAATGGTGAATGGTGAATGGTGAGTAGTTATTAGTTAGTAGCGAGTTGAGTAGACGATTTTCTATTCACTATTCACTATTCACTATTCACTATTCACTATTCACTACTCACTACAAATCGTTGCTCTGCGGCAGGATCACCAGATCGCGAATGGTGATGTTCCTTGGTCGCGTGAGCATGAACAGGACGGCGTCCGCGACCTCGGTGGGCTGCATCAGGCCACCGGCCGCCAGCTCGTCCTCGAGCTTCTGCTTCGGCCAATCGCTGATCAGCGCCGTCACCACCGGCCCCGGCGCCACGGCGCCGACGCGCAGGCCGTGCTTGGCGACCTGCCGGCGCAGCGTGTGGACGAAGGCCTGGATGGCGTGCTTCGAGGCCGTGTAGACCGGCTCCCAGACGACGGGGACCAGGCCTGCGATGGAGCTGGTGACGACGATGTCGCCGGTCTTGCGTCCGACCATATGCGGCAGCACGGCGTGCACCGAGCGGAACACCGAATTGATGTTGAGGTTCAGCATGCGGTCCCAGGCGTCGGGATCGCCGTTGAGGATCTCGCCGCCGACATAGGAGCCGGCATTGGCGTGGAAGATGTCGAGCTGGCCGGTCTTGTCGAGGATGCCGGGCAGCATGGTCGCCACGCTGGCCGGGCTGGTGAGGTCGACCACCAGCGGGATGGCGCCGGAGCCGAGCTCGGCGACGACCTCCTTCAACCTGTCCTCGGCGCGGTCGACCAGCACGACGCGGGCGCCGGCTGTCAGCATGGCCCTGGCGCATTCGAGGCCGATGCCCGATGCCGCGCCGGTGACCGCGGCGACTTTTCCCGAAAGATCGTGAGCCATGTGTACCCTTCTCGTTTGAAACTGTTCAGGCGCGGCCGTGCGAAGCACGGGACCTGCGCGCGAGGGAGTCGACGATCACGGCGATGGCCAGAACGGCACCGGTGATCATGTAGCGAAGCGACGAGGACAGATCGAGCAGCGTCAGGCCGCTGGCGATCGACTGGATGACGATGATGCCAAGCAGCGCGGAATAGGCGCTGCCACGACCGCCGAACAGGCTGGTGCCGCCGATGACCGCGGCCGCGATGGCGTTCAGGTTCACGTCGCCGGTGCCGGCCTGCTGGCTGGCGGAAGCGAGCCGCGCCGCGGCCAGCACGCCGCCGAGCGCGGCGAAGAGCGAGCATAGGGCGAAGGCGCTGAGATAGATGGCGCGCACCTTGATGCCGGCGCGCCGCGCCGCCTCGCGGTTGCCGCCGACGGCGGTCATCGAACGCCCCCATTTGGTCCGGGTGAGCGCATAATTCATCGCCACGACGAGGCCGACGAACAGGCCGAACATCCACGGTATGCCGCGCGACTGGTTGAGGTAGGCGACGATCAGCTCGAGGCCGATGGTGATAGTGGCGACGCGCAGGATGAGCCCCGTCGCGGACGGGGTCGACAGATTGGCCGCGCGGCGGCGCGCGAAGGTGCGAAGCCCGGAAACCAGCATCGCCAGGCCGGGGATCGCGGCAAGCGTGTGGGAGACCCATTTCGGCATCACCATCAGCTGGCCGAAATCCACCAGGGCCGAGCCGTAAGGCAGGTTGATTGATCCGGTGGAGCCGAGGATGTAGAGCTGCATGCCCAGCACCGCGAGCAGGCCGGCCAGCGTCGAGACGAAGCTCGGCATGCCGAGCCGGTTGAACAGCAAGGCATAGAGCGAGCCGATCAGGGCGCCGAAGGCCAGCGCCGCCAAGATGGCGAGCGCCACAGGCCAGCCCTGGTTGACCCAGAGCGTGCCGACCATCGCCGAGGCGAAGCCGCTGATCGAGCCGACGGAAAGGTCGATCTCGCCGACCATCAGCACGCAGACGATGCCGAGCGCGATGACGCCGACGGTCGAGCAATCGAACAGGAGGTTGACCAGATTGCTGCTCGAAACGAACACCGGGTTGAGGCTGGTGAACACGGTCCAGATGACGACGAGGCCGACGACGACCGGCAGCGAGCCGAGATCGCCGCTGCGCACGCGATCGAGGAAGGCGCGGAGCGCGCCGCCGACGCCGGTGTCATGCTTCACCCGCGTATCGGCGCGGTCGAGCGCCAGCGGGGCGGAGGCGCCTTGCTTGACGTCCGTCATGGGTGTTGCTCCCCCGCCTGTTCGCTGTCGCTGTGATCGCGCTCCATGCGCAGGCGCTCGGCGCGGCGCGACACCGCGTTGTTGGACGCGCCGGTGATGGCGCTGACCAGATCCTGGTTCGAGGCATCGGGTTCAAAGACGCCGTTGTTGCGCCCCAGCCTGAGAACGACGATGCGGTCGGCGACGGCGCGGACATCTTCCATGTTGTGGCTGATCATCACGACGCCGAGGCCGCGGGCGCGGACGCGGTCGATGAGGTTGAGCACCTCCGCCGTCTGGGCGACGCCGAGGGCTGCGGTCGGCTCATCGAGCAGGATGAGCTTCGGTTCGAGCAGCAGCGAGCGCGCTATCGCCACCGTCTGGCGCTGGCCGCCGGACAGCGAGGCGACCGCCTCGCGCACGCTTGGGATGCGCGCCGACAATTCGTTGAGCAGCGTCCAGGCCCGCATCTCCATCGCCACTTCGTCCAGCCGGAGCGGGCTGAGCTCGTTGCCGAGGAAAATGTTGGCGACGACGTCGAGATTCTCGCAGAGCGCAAGATCCTGGAAAACCGTGGCGATGCCGAGCGTCAGCGCCGCGCGCGGGTCGGGCAGCGTCACCGCCCTGCCGCGGAAATTGATCGTTCCCGAGCTCGGCTGATGCACGCCGGCGAGGATCTTGACCAGCGTCGACTTTCCGGCGCCGTTGTCCCCGACCAGGGCCACGACCTCGCCGGCATGGACGTCGAAATCGATATCGGTCAGCGCCGAAACGGCGCCGAAATGCTTCGATATCCCGCGCAGGCTGAGCACCAGCTCGCCGACGGAAGCCGACCTTTCAGGACTCTCGTTCATGCGCCGCCCTTCTTGACAGTGTTTCCTGGACATCCGGCCGCCGACGGGCGGCCGGATGTCACCTGATCAGTTGGTGATGCCAAGCTTCTTGCAGCCCTCGGCATAGCGGTCGACGCAGAGCTCGGCGGCCGTGTTGATCTTCTTGTCGATGATCTCGGCCTTGAGGTTCTCCTGCGTCACCACCGCCGGCGTGAAGAGCTGCGAGGGCGTGTCGTAGAGCGTCATCTCGGCCTTCGGCGTCTCGCCCGACAACAGCTTGACGGCGACGTTGGCCGCCGCGGCCGCGACGATCTCGCTCGGCTTGGAGATGGTGTTGTACTGGTCGCCGGCGATGATCAACTGCAGCGCGGCGATCGTGGCGTCGTTGCCGGTCACCGGCGGAACCGGATCGACGCCGGCTGCCTTGAAGGCGGCGATCGCGCCGCCGCCGGTGCCGTCATTGGCGGCGACGACGCCTAGGATCTTGGCGCCGAAGCGGGTGACCTGTCCGCTCGCCCATTGCTGGGCCTTCGGCGGCGCCCATTCCGGCGTGTCGAACTCGGCCAGGATCGGGTAGCCGCTGTTGTCGAGACCCTCATGGATGCCCTTCTTGATCAGGCCGGCGGCGGCATCGGTCGGCGAGCCGTTGATCTGCAGCAGGCCGCCGCCGGCCGGGTCGACCTTCAGCGCCTTGAGATGCTCGACCAGCGAATCGGCAATGGCCTTGCCGATGCCTTCATTGTTGAAGGACACGTAGAAATCGGCGGGCGCCGTCGGGATGGGCCGGTCGTAGGCGATCACCTTGACGCCCTGGCTCTGCGCCAGCTTGACCAGCGAAGCGGCGGCGGTCGAATCCACGGGATCGAGCACGATGGCCTTGGCGCCCTGCGAGATCACCGAATTGAACTGCTGCTGCTGGCGCGCCGCGTCGGCATCGGCGTTCTGGTAGATCACCTTGCAGCCCGGGCAGAGCTTCTTCATCTCGGCGACGAAGCCCGGATAGTCGTGCTGCTCGTAGCGGGTCGATGCCTGGTCGGGCATCAGGAAGGCAACCGTGGCGTCGGTGACCGTGGCGGCGAATGCCGCCGTGCTGCCGAGCAGCGAGACCGCGAAAACGGCCGCGATCGTCGATTTCAAGGCAAACGGCGATTTCCATGTATATCTGGTCATTCGAATGTCTCCGTTTCGAGAAATGGTTTCACGATGACCTGCGCGGGACGACGCGTCAGGCCTTGACTGCATGTCGAACTGTTGAAAGGAGTATTGTCAGCAGCGGCCGAGGATCGATCGATCCCGATAAGCCACGCAGATATCCTCCTGAGCATGCTGGATTTCGGGCAAACGAACCCCAGCACCGGGTGCCCTGCACCCCGCGTCTTTCCTTCCCTGAATGTTTCTTTGTTTGATGCAATTCCGGGCGGAAAATCTTTTCAGACTGGAATTGCTTCAGGCTCCTCCCGCTTCCTCCCTGTTAGGCGGCAATCTCCGCGTTGATGTTCTCAGCCAGCAAGGCCCTGAAGCGCGAAGGCGACATGCCTTTCTGCGCCAGGAACTGACGGTTGAAATTCGAGATGTTGTTGTAGCCCGCGGCGTAGCAGATTTCGGTGATCGACATCTGGCCTTCGCTCATCAGCAGCTGGCAGGCGAGGTTGATGCGCAGGCGGTTGACATACTGCACCAGCGCCATTCCGGTGTGCCGGCGGAAGCTGCGCGAGAAGGCGCTCGGGCTGCGCCCGGCGATCTCGGCCAGCGTGCCTTCGCTGAAGGGTTCGGTCAGGTGGCAGTTGATATAAGCGAGCGCCTGGTTGATGCCGGCCGACATGAAGCCGGACGGGTCGGGCAGATAGCCGGCGCTGGCCAGCGTGCGGACATCGCCGGCGCGGTTCAAGATGTCGAGCACGGCCATGAACAGCGACAGGCGGCGCACGCCCTGCGCCTCGGTCAGCTCCGCCAGCAAGGGCGCCGCAAGCTCGGCCGTCGCCGCCGAGAACAGCGCGCCGCGGCGGCTGGTTTCAAGAATGCCGGCGCAGGCGGCAAGCTCGGGCAAGGCGGCGGAAGCGTCGGCGATGAATTCTTCGGAGAACTGCACGACACGGCCGCGCAGCGGCACGGTCTCGCCCGGCGGCACATCGCTGACCCAGTTGTGCGGCAGGTTGGGCCCGGTGAGCACCAGATTGCCCGGCTCGAACTCGCCGATGAAGTCGCCGACGAAATAACGGCCGGTGGTGGCGACGACCAGATGCAGTTCGTATTCGGGATGGAAGTGCCAGCGCACGGTGCGGAAAGGATAGCCGTGGGCCCAGGCCTTGAACGACTCTCCTTGTCTGATCTGGACGACTTCCAGGTCCGGATTCATCTTCATTTTCCTCCCCGCGCGGGTCCGGTCTTGTGACCGGTTGCTGCGCTTCGTTTGGGCAAACCGTGTATTCCCACTGGCCACCGCGATGGAAAGCTTAGGCGGCAATTGAAGCGCCTGCCACCACGGCTTGTCCACCCGACCGATACTTTTTTGACGTTTTGGAGCGGACCGAAGCAAGCCGATGTTGTGAAAGCAATTCCTTAACCATAGCGGTTCAGGATCGTCCCCTGGTCAGTGGGGACACCCTGATTGAAAAAGCCGGCGCGCCCTCTTCGCCGCCTGGCGCTTCTCGCGGCGGCGGTTGCGCTCGGCACGGCGGCACAGGCCTCGGATTTCTCCGAGCCGTGGAAGAATGCCGACCGCCCGCTGGTGATCGACGCCTACGAATACAATTCCATCGACTGGCAGCAGCTCGTCACCGACAAGCGCATCGCCGGCTTCATCAACAAGGCGTCCGACGGGCTGCCGCCACCTTACTTCTGCTTCGGGGCCGAGGCCGACGTCAAACTCTGCAAGGCGCAATGGAAGCGCTATGCGGTGACGCGCGAATTGTTCCAGACGCGCAAGGTCGTGGCCAAGGCGCTCGGCCTGAAATGGGGCGCCTATCATCTCGCTCGCCCCGGCAATCCGGTCGAGCAGGCCAACAATTTCATCGATTTCGCCGAACCGGCTCCGGATGAGCTGATCGCCCTCGACATCGAAGGCATCGATGCCACGCAATGGATGTCGCTGGAGGACGCGGAGGAATTCGTGCGCCAGGTGCATCGTCGCCTCGGCCGTTTCCCGGTCCTCTATGTCAACGGCAAGACGGCCCAGTACATCGCCGACAACCGTTACCAGTACCGCCTGCTGTCGCGGCTGCCGCTCTGGTATGCGCGCTACAAGCCGGACATCGACGTGCATTTCCCGATGGGCAACTGGCAGGGCTATGCGCTGTGGCAATTTTCGGCGCAGGCCAATTGCGGCCGTTTCCGCTGCCCCTATCGCGTGCCGGGCACGCCCCACGACATCGACGTTTCCGTCGCGCCGATGAGCGCCGACGAACTGCGCCAGGAATGGGCCTTTGGCGGACTGCTCGACGTGCCGGCCGACTACCTCGCCTCGATCCCGGTGCCGGTACCACGTGAGACGGCGCTGGCCGGCAAGGTGACCATCACCTATGCCGACGTGGCGACGCCGCCGACCGTCGAGGAGATGGTCGCCGTGCTCGGATCGCGCTGGGAAAGATTCCGCGACGGATTCCGCATGCCGGTGGTGAAGACGGTGCCACAGCGGCCGGGCTTCGGCATCGTGCAATATGTCGCCTGGAAACGCACCGAGCAGCGCACACCCGAGCAGATCGACGCGGCTTTCGCGGCGGCCGATCCGGTCAATACCGCATCGACCGCTCTCGACCACAAGCGACACTGAGCCCCAAGCATCATCAACGATGGTTGCCCAGGCTGGCATACATGCCGGTGGTGCGGAACTGCGTCGGGTTGATGCCGTAGCAGCGGCGAAAGACTTTTGAGAAGTAGTTCGCGTCCTCGAAGCCGCACAGCACCGCGACTTCCTTCACCGGCAGGAAATCCGCCTTGGTGAGCAGCTTCGCCGCGCGCTGCAAGCGCTGCTGCAGGACGAATTCCGCCGGCGGCAGCCCCTCGCTCTCGGCGAAGCAGCGCGAGAAATGGGCTCGGCTCAGGCCGCTGATCTCGACCAGCTCCGCCACCGGCAGCGGCTTGTCGAGATTGGCGTTGATGTGGTCGATGACCGGCTGCATGGCGCTCTGCTTCTCGGCGAAGGCGTGCGAGCCGAAGACGTCGTCGTAAAGCGCCATCGCCGCCTCATAGGCGATCGCCGACGCGGCGCCCGGTGAACCCGCCCCCTTGATGAGCCGCAGGCTGCAGTCGGCAAGGTGATCGACGGTGGCCGGCTGCAGCCGGAACACCGGGCCCGAAACGCTGAGGATCGACTTGTGGATGCGCAGTGCCTCCTCGCCATTCATCGAGATCCAGAAATATTCCCAGCGGTCGCCCTTGGCCAACCAGTAGCGATGATTGTGCGGCACCAGCACCAGCAGCGTGTCGTTCGCGTGCAGACGGTAGTTGCGGCTCTCGTAGCGCAATTGGCCGGTGCCGCTGATCGTATGCTGGAGCACGGTGAACGGGGTCTGGCCGCGCTTCCTGCCGTCCCAGTCGTAGGTCTCGTCCTCGCGCAGCTCATAGCCGGTGCTGGTCGGCATGGCATGCAGGCGCTGGCGGCCGCGCGGCAGCGAGATCGTGCGCATCAGCTTTCCGTTGGCGATCAGGTCCCGCAGCACAAAATTACCCTCGAAAGCATAATCCTTCTCTGGCCGCGCCGGCGAATAAGCGCATAATCCGGCCCTCAAGACGCGAAAGACCCGCGGTCGAGGAGCGGGCGGGAGGAGAAAAAGCCGGATTTCCGGCTTTGAATGGCGGGCGCGCTGTTGCGTGCGGCCATATCCTCCCTTGTTGCTCCTTGCCTAGCATTCGATTGGATCGAGGTGAAGGTGATGAGTTTCAAAATCGCTATTATCGGCGCCGGCAGCGTCGGATTCACCAAGAAGCTGTTCACCGACATCCTATGCGTGCCTGAATTCAAGGACATCGAATTCGCGCTGACCGATGTCAGCGAGCACAATCTCGGCATGATCAAGGCGATCCTCGACCGGATCGTCGAGGCGAACAAATTGCCGACGGAGGTGACGGCGACCACGAACCGCCGCGAGGCGCTGGAGGGCGCGCGCTACATCATCAGCTGCGTGCGCGTCGGCGGGCTTGAAGCCTATGCCGACGACATCCGCATCCCGCTGAAATATGGCATCGACCAGTGCGTCGGCGACACGATCTGCGCCGGCGGCATCCTCTACGGCCAGCGCAACATTCCAGTGATCCTCGACTTCTGCAAAGACATTCGCGAGGTCGCCGACACGAACGCCAAGTTCCTCAACTACGCCAACCCGATGGCGATGAACACCTGGGCCGCGATCGAATACGGTAAGGTCGATACGGTCGGGCTCTGCCACGGCGTGCAGCACGGCGCCGAACAGATCGCCGAAGTGCTCGGCGCAAAGTCGCCCAGGGAGCTCGACTATGTCTGCTCCGGCATCAACCACCAGACCTGGTTCATCGGGCTCAGGCTGAACGGCCGGCCGATCGGCAAGGACGAGCTGGTCGCCGCCTTCGAGGCGCATCCGGTCTATTCGAAGCAGGAGAAGCTGCGCATCGACGTTTTGAAGCGTTTCGGCGTCTATTCGACCGAAAGCAACGGCCATCTGTCGGAATATCTGCCCTGGTACCGCAAGCGCCCCGACGAGATCACGCGCTGGATCGACATGTCCGACTGGATCCATGGCGAGACCGGCGGCTACCTGCGCTACTCGACCGAGACCCGCAACTGGTTCGAGACCGAATATCCGCAATTCCTCGAAGCGGCCTCGAAGCCGATCGACCCGGCGAAGCGCTCGAACGAACACGCCAGCCGCATCCTCGAGGCGCTGGAGACCAACCGCGTCTATCGCGGTCACTTCAACGTCAAGAACGACGGCGTGATCACCAACCTGCCGCAGGACGCCATCATCGAATCGCCCGGCTTCGTCGACCGTTTCGGCATCAACATGGCGGCCGGCATCACGCTGCCGGAGGCCTGCGCCGCAACCTGCATGGCTTCGATTAACGTGCAACGCATGTCGGTGCATGCGGCCATTTCCGGCGACATCGACCTCTTGAAGCTCGCCGTGCTGCACGATCCGCTGGTGGGCGCGGTGTCGACCCCGGAAGAAGTCTGGCAGATGGTGGACGAGATGGTCGTCGCCCAGGCTCAATGGCTGCCGCAATATGCCGATGCCATTCCGGCGGCGAAGGAGCGGCTCTCGAAATCCAAGGTCAAGACCCGCGAATGGGCGGGCGCGGCGCGGCGGAGCGTGCGTTCGATCGAGGAATTGCGCGCCGAAAAGGCGGCGCTCAAACAGGCCGGCTGAGATCGCCCGGGCATGCTGACGGACGCGCAGGAGGCACGTCCGCCAAAGTCGGCCATTCAGAACAAGAAGCGGGCAGCAGCAGGCGTCCAAACAACTGGGAGGAGACGATGAGGACCTTACGCAGAATAGGCTTTGCCGCCGGACTGGCGATGAGCGTTGCCATTCCGGCATACGCCTTGGCATCCGAACCGACGATCCCGCCCGAGCCGGCGACGTTTCCGGCCGAAGGCAAGATCCACTATGTGGCGCGCGATTCCATCCTGGAGTTCAAGGCGCTGCCGCAATATCACGAGCCGGAGTGGGTGACGGAGAGATACGTCAAGACCGGCAAGCTGCCGCCGGTCAAAGACCGCCTGCCAAAGGAACCGCTGGTCTTCAAGACCGGCAACATGCCGGACGGCATCGGCGTCTACGGTGATACGATGCGCCACGTCATCGGCGGCAGGCCGGAAGGCTGGAACTACGGCGCCGGCCAGACGCAAGGCTGGGGCGGCATCGACATCGGCCTGTCCGAATGCCTGACGCGCACGGCGCCGCTGTTCCAGGTCGAGGCCAAGGACACCGAGCCGCTGCCCAACCTCGCCAAGAGCTGGGACTGGTCGAGCGACGGCCACAAGCTGACCATGCATCTGATCGAAGGCGCCAAATGGTCCGACGGCGCTCCCTTCAACGCCGACGACGTCATGTTCTACTGGGACGACGAGGTGGTCGATCCAAACGTCTCGCCGCTGAACGGCGCCACGCCCGAAACCTTCGGCGTCGGCACGACGCTGAAGAAGATCGACGACAATACCGTCGAGTGGACGTTCAAGGACGCCTTCCCGCGGCAATATCTCTATGCGATGGCCTACGGCACCTTCTGCCCCGGCCCGTCGCATATCCTGAAGCCGCAGCATCCGAAATATTCGAAGAACACCTACGACCAGTTCAAGAACGCCTTCCCGCCGGAGTATATGAACATGCCGGTGATGGGCGCCTGGGTGCCGGTCGAGTACCGGCCGGACGACATCATCGTCATGCGCCGCAACCCCTACTATTGGAAGGTGGACGAGAAGGGCAACCAGCTGCCTTATCTCAACGAGTTGCACTACAAGCTGTCGACCTGGGCCGACCGCGACGTCCAGGCGGTGGCGGGCTCCGGAGACTTCTCCAATCTCGAGCAACCGGAGAATTTCGTCGCCTCGCTGAAACGAGCGGCGGAAGCCAATGCGCCGGCCAGGCTCGCCTTCGGTCCGCGGCTGATCGGCTACAATCTGCGCTTGAACTTCTCCGCCAATGGCTGGGGCAACCCGGACGAGCGTGGCCAGGCGATCCGCGAGCTGAACCGTAACGAGGATTTCCGCAAGGCCGTGACCATGGCGATCGACCGCAAGGCACTCGGCGGGTCACTGGTCAAGGGGCCATTCACCGCCATCTATCCCGGCGGCTTCTCCTCCGGCACCAGCTTCTATGACCGCAAGTCGACGGTGTACTATCCGTTCGATCTCGAAGGCGCCAAGGCCGAGCTCGCCAAGGCCGGTCTCAAGGATACCGACGGCGACGGTTTCGTGAATTTCCCGGCGGGCACCGCCGGCGGCAAGAATGTCGAGATCGTGATGCTGGTCAACAACGACTACACGACCGACAAGAGCCTCGCCGAAGGCGTGGTGGCGCAGATGGAGAAACTGGGCTTGCGGGTCGTGCTCAACGGACTTAACGGCACCCAGCGCGACGCCACCCAATATTCCGGCCGCTTCGACTGGCTGATCCGGCGCAACGAGCAGGAGCTGACTTCCGTCGTGCAGAACACCGTGCAACTCGCGCCCGTCGGCCCCAAAACCAGCTGGGATCACCGCGCGCCCGAAAGCGGCGTGGTCGACCTGATGCCCTTCGAAAAGGACCTTGTCGATATCATCAACAAGTTCGTCTCCTCGTCAAACAATGACGAGCGCGCCAGCCTGATGAAGAAATTCCAGAAGATCTCGACCGAACATGTCTACAATATCGGCCTGACGGAATATCCGGGCGCGCTGATCGTCAACAAGCGCTTCTCCAACATCCCGCAGGGCACGCCGATCTTCATGTTCAACTGGGCCGAGGATTCGATCATCCGCGAACGGGTTTTCGTCGCGGCCGACAAACAGGCAAAATATGAATTGTTCCCCGAAGAGCTTCCCGGCAAGCCGGGTGACAAGGGTCCGATGTAAGGTCTACCTCCCCTGACCAAGAGACGTCCGGCCGCGTCGCGGCGCGGCCGGACAAACGAAACCTCCGAACGCACCCGAGGGAGCGACCGGTCAAAAAAGGAAGCGGACCGTCCATGCTGCGATTCCTGCTCATGCGCATAGCGTCGGCGCTTCCGGTCCTCCTCATCCTGAGCCTGGTCACCTTCGCCATCATCCAGGCGCCACCCGGCGACTATGCCGACTACATCCGCTCGCAGTTGATCAACCAGGGCGGCGCGTCCTTCGCCGAAGCCGACGCGCAGGCGCAGGCCTACCGTGTCGAGCACGGCCTCGATAAGCCGCTGCCCGTCCAGTACCTCAACTGGATCGGCGGCATCGTCACCCGCGGCGATTTCGGCTACAGCCTCTACTACAACAAGCCGGTGGCCGATGTGGTGGGCGAGCGCCTGCCGCGCACCTTGCTTCTGGCGCTGGTCTGCCATCTGCTCGCCTCGGTGCTTGGCATCACCTTCGGCATATGGGCGGCGACGCGGCAATATTCCTGGATCGACACGACACTTTCGGCGATCTCGTTCCTCGGCATGACGGTGCCGCGCTTCCTGATGGCGCTGATCATCGTCTATCTCCTGGTCTTCCAGTTCAACGTTTCGGAGATCGGCTCGTTCTTCTCGCCGCAATATGGCGGCGCGCCGTGGTCGTGGGCGAAGTTCGTCGACCTGGTCAAGCATGTCTGGCCGGTGGTGGCGATCGCGACCTTCGGCGGCCTCGCCTACAATATGCGCGTGATGCGCGGCAACCTGCTCGACACGCTCAACGCCCAATATGTCGAGACGGCCAAGGCCAAGGGCCTGACCGGCGGCGCCGTCGTCATGCGGCATGCCGTGCCCAACGCGCTGCATCCGCTGGTGATGTATCAGGGCGTGGTGCTGCCCTATATGCTGACCGGCGAGATCGAAACGGCGATCATCTTCGCACTGCCGACCGTCGGTCCGGCGATCGTCGGTTCGATGGCGGTCGGCGACGTCTATGTCACGGCCACCTTCATGATGGTGCTGTCGGCGACGCTGATTGTCGGCAACATCGTCGCCGACATGCTCCTCGTCCTGCTCGACCCGCGCATTCGCCAGTTCGGGGAGCGCTAGATGCTGGCCCGCGACCCCTCACCGCCGCCCCCATCCCTCACGCCCTTGCCGACCGAAGGCGTCGCGGTGGCCGGACCCGCGCATGGCAATGAGAGCTACATCGCGCTTGTCTGGCGCCGGCTGAAGCGTTCCTGGACCGGCATGGCCGGGCTTTGCCTGGTGGTGCTGCTGCTGGTCATGGCGGTGTTCGCCGAATTCCTGGCGCCGATGGACCCCAAGGCGACCGACGTCGCCTTCGCGCCGCCGCAAGTGCCTGTTTTCCACGACAAGGACGGCAATTTCGTCGCGCGGCCGCGGGTCTATGCGCTGTCCGATTCGGCCGATCTCGATCCGGTCACCTTCCAGCCGATCGTCGGCCCCGACTACGACCATCCAAGGCTGCTCGGCTTCTTCGTCGAGGGCGCTCCCTACAAGCTTCTCGGCCTCATCCCGGCGAACCGGCATTTCTTCGCCTCGATGGACGGCCAGCCGGTGCATTTCCTCGGCACCGACAAGTTCGGCCGCGACGTGCTGTCACGCGCCATCCACGGCTCGCGTGTGTCGCTGATGATCGCGCTGACGGTAGTCTTCATCATCACGGTCATCGGCACCAGCATCGGCATGATCTCCGGCTATTTCGGCGGCAAGTTCGACGTCTGGATGCAGCGCTTCGTCGAGCTTGTGCTTGCCTTCCCGCAACTGCCGCTTTACCTCGCGCTGACGACGCTGATCCCGGTCACCGCGCCGACCAATGTCTTCCTTGGCTTCGTCATCATCGTCATGTCGGCGCTGGGCTGGGCGCAGATGTCGCGCGAGGTGCGCGGCAAGACCCTGGCGCTGGCGCGGATCGACTATGTGCGCGCCGCCATGGCGGTCGGCGCCACCGACCGGCGCATCATCATGCAGCACATCTTCCCCAATGTGATGAGCCACGTGATCGTCGCGGTGACACTGGCGATCCCGACGGTGGTGCTGCTCGAATCCTTCCTCGGCTTCCTCGGCTTCGCGGTGAAGCCGCCGCTGATCTCGTGGGGGCTGATGCTGCAGGACACCGCGACCTATTCGGTCATCGGCACCTATCCGTGGATCCTGTCGCCAGTCGGCTTCGTGCTGATCACAGTCTTTGCCTTCAACGCGCTGGGCGACGGCCTGCGCGATGCCGTCGATCCCTATTGAGGTGGCCGGATGACGACGATCGCGCTCGCAGACAATTTCGCTCCGGCCGTCCGGTACGACCACAATGGTCGGCACGACCAGCCAGTCATCGACGCCCGCAACATCGAGGTCGCCTTCAAGGTCGAGCACGGCACCGTCGAGGCGGTGAAGGACATCTCGTTCCAGCTCTATCGCGGCGAGACGATCGCCATCGTCGGCGAATCAGGCTCCGGCAAGTCGGTGACGGCGCGCACGGTCATGGGCCTGTTGTCACGACGGGCAACCGTGTCGCCGCGGTCGAGCATCGACTATTGCGGGCAGGACATCCTGAAGTTCGCGGAAAGCGCGCGGCGCAAGCTGCGCGGCAACCGCATCTCGATGATCTTCCAGGAGCCGATGAGCTCGCTCAATCCGATCTACACGGTCGGAAGCCAGATCGTCGAGGCGATCCGGGTGCATCGCAAGATGAGCCGCAGGCAAGCGTGGGCGCGTGCCCTCGAGCTCCTCAAGCATGTCCAGATCCCCGAGCCGGAAGCGCGGCTCAAGCAGTATCCGCACCAGCTCTCGGGCGGACAGCGGCAGCGCGTGATGATCGCCATGGCCTTGGCCAACGAGCCGGACGTGCTGATCGCCGACGAGCCGACCACGGCGCTCGACGTCACGGTGCAGGCGCAGATCCTGAACCTGATCCGCAACCTGCAAAAAGAGCTGCGGATGGCGGTGATCCTGATCACCCACGACCTCACCGTCGTGCGCAAGTTCTCCGACTATGTCTATGTCATGCAGCATGGCGAGATGTGCGAGCACAACGTCACCGAGCGGCTGTTCGCCGAGCCGCGGCATCCCTATACGCAGCGGCTGCTCGCCTCGGAGCCGCGCGGGCGGCCGCAGCCGCTGCCGCAGGGCAGCGGCACCATCCTCGAGGCGAACGGCGTGCGCGTCTGCTTCATGCTGCGCCACGGCTCATTCCTCAAGCCGGACTGGCGCGAGCTGGTTGCGGTCGACGACCTCGACCTGAAGCTTTGCCGCCACGAAACGCTGGGGCTGGTCGGCGAATCCGGCTCCGGCAAGACCACATTCGGCCAGGCGCTGCTCCGGTTGCAGGACGCCAAACGTGGTGAGATCCGCTTCGATGGCCAGCCGATCCAAGGCCTGTCGCGCGCCGAAATGCGGCCGCTGCGCTCGCGCATGCAGATCGTCTTCCAGGACCCGTTCTCCTCGCTCAATCCGCGCATGACGATCGGCCAGATCATCGAGGAAGGACTGGTCGTCAACAGGTTGGGCGCGACGCGGCGCGAGCGGAACGACCGCGTGCGCGAGGCGCTGGTCAGCGCCGGCATGCCCGGCAACATCCTGTCGCGCTTTCCGCACGAATTCTCCGGCGGCCAGCGGCAGCGCATCGCGATCGCCCGCGCCATCGCGCTGGAGCCCGAATTCATCCTGCTCGACGAGCCGACTTCGGCGCTCGACCTCTCGGTGCAGGCGCAGATCATCGACCTGCTGCGCAAGCTGCAGGACGAGCGCGGCCTGAGCTACCTGTTCATCTCGCACGACCTCAAGGTGGTGCGGGCGCTGTGCCACCGCGTCATCGTCATGCAGCATGGCAAGATCGTCGAGCAGGGACCTGTCGACGAGGTCCTTTCCAATCCCAAGACCGCCTACACCGAACGGCTCGTCAGGGCCGCCTTCGACGTGGCGTAGCAAAAGTGCCGGAGGCTTACAGTGGCAAGGAATCCCAGGATCACGTTCATCGGCGCCGGCTCGACGGTGTTCATGAAGAACATCGTCGGCGACGTGCTGCAGCGTCCGGCGCTGTCGGGCGCGACGATCGCGCTGATGGACATCAATCCGCAGCGGCTGGAAGAAAGCGCCGTCGTCGTCAACAAGCTGATCGCGACGCTGGGCGTCAAGGCCAAGGCCGAGACCTATTCCGACCAGCGCAAGGCATTGAAAGGCGCCGACTTCGTCGTCGTCGCCTTCCAGATCGGCGGCTATGAGCCCTGCACCGTCACCGACTTCGAGGTGCCTAAGAAATACGGCCTGCGCCAGACGATCGCCGACACGCTAGGCGTCGGCGGCATCATGCGGGGCTTACGAACCGTGCCGCATCTGTGGAATATCTGCGAGGACATGCTCGCCGTCTGCCCCGAAGCGATCATGCTGCAATATGTGAACCCGATGGCGATCAACACCTGGGCGATCGCCGAGAAATATCCCACGATCAAGCAGGTCGGGCTCTGCCACTCGGTGCAAGGCACGGCGATGGAGTTGGCGCACGACCTCGACCTTCCCTACGAGGAGATCCGCTACCGCTCGGCGGGCATCAACCACATGGCCTTTTATCTCAAGTTCGAGCATCGCCAGCCGGACGGCACCTATCGCGACCTCTATCCCGATCTGGTGCGCGCCTATCGCGAAGGCCGTGCGCCGAAGCCCGGCTGGAACCCGCGCTGCCCGAACAAGGTGCGCTACGAGATGCTGACCCGGCTCGGCTATTTCGTCACCGAGAGCTCGGAGCATTTCGCCGAATACACGCCCTATTTCATCAAGGACGGGCGCGGCGACCTGATCGAGAAATACGGCATCCCGCTCGACGAATATCCGAAACGCTGCATCGAGCAGATCGAGCGCTGGAAAGGCCAGGCCGAAGCCTATCGCTCGGCCGACCGGATCGAGGTCGAGCAGTCGAAGGAATATGCATCCTCGATCATGAATTCGGTGTGGACCGGCGAGCCGTCGGTGATCTACGGCAATGTCCGCAACAATGGCTGCATCACATCGCTGCCTTCCGATTGCGCGGCCGAAGTGCCATGCCTGGTCGACGCTTCCGGCATCCAGCCCACTTACATTGGCGACCTGCCGCCGCAACTGACGGCGCTGATCCGCACCAACATCAACGTGCAGGAGCTGACGGTGCGAGCGCTGATGAGCGAGAACCGCGAGCACATCTATCACGCCGCGATGATGGACCCGCACACGGCGGCCGAGCTCGACCTCGACCAGATCTGGTCATTGGTCGACGACCTGTTGGCAGCGCATGGCGACTGGTTGCCGGCCTGGGCGCGGACAGGCAGAAAGACCCAGGCGGCCTGAAGGGTCAGGCATCGCCGCCCTTCTCGCGCTCGACGGCGCGCCAGCCGATGTCGTGGCGGTAAAAGCCCTGCGGCCAGTCGATAAGGTCGATCGCCGCATAGGCCTTTTGCTGCGCCTCGCCGACGGTCTTGCCCAGCGCCGTGACGTTGAGCACGCGGCCGCCATTGGCGACCAGCGCGCCGCCATTGATGGCGGTGCCGGCATGGAAGACCTGGACGCCCCCGCCTTCCGCCTCCTCGAGGCCGCGGATGACCGAGCCCTTTTCCGGCGTGCCGGGATAGCCCCTGGCCGCCATCACCACGGTCAACGCCGTCTCGTCGCTCCAGCGGATCGACATATGCGCAAGCTGGCCGTCGACGGCGGCGTTGAGCAGGACGAGCAGGTCATCCTTCAGCCGCATCATCAGCACCTGGCATTCGGGGTCGCCGAAGCGGGTGTTGTATTCGATCAGCTTAGGCCCGCTCTCGGTGATCATCAGGCCGGCGAAGAGGATGCCGGCGAAAGGCGCGCCGATATTGGCCATGCCGCGCATGGTCGGCTCGACGATCTCGCGCATGGTGCGCTCGGTCATTTCCGGCGTCATCACCGGCGCCGGCGAATAGGCGCCCATCCCGCCGGTGTTCGGTCCGGTATCCCCGTCGCCGACGCGCTTGTGGTCCTGCGCCGTGCCGAAGGGCAGCGCGGTCGCGCCGTCGCACAGGCAGAAGAAGCTCGCCTCCTCGCCGGTCAGATATTCCTCGACGACGACCTCGGCGCCGGCCGCGCCGAAAGCGCCTTCGAAACAGGCTTCGAGCGCGGCGTTCGCCTCGTCCAGCGTCATGGCGATGGTGACGCCCTTGCCGGCGGCAAGCCCATCGGCCTTGATGACGATCGGCGCGCCGGTCTGTTCGACATAGGCCTTGGCCGAGGCGAGGTCGCCGAAGCGGCCATAGGCGGCGGTCGGAATGTTGAATTTGGCGCAAAGATCCTTGGTGAAACCCTTCGAGCCTTCGAGCCGGGCCGCCGCCTTGGAGGGGCCGAAGACGCGGATGCCCCAGGCGCGCAGATCGTCGGCGATGCCGGCGACCAGCGGGCCTTCCGGGCCGACCACGACGAGGTCGATCTTCTTTTCCTGGCAGAAGGCGGCGACGGCGGAATGGTCGGCGACGTCGAGCTTCACCAGCTCGGCGACACGGCCGATGCCCAGATTACCGGGCGAGGCATAAAGCTTCGTCAGCAGCGGCGAGGCGGAGAGCTTCCAGGCAAGCGCATGCTCGCGGCCGCCCGAGCCGAGAAGAAGAACGTTCATGGCCACCTCTTGCTGATCGTCTCCCTGAACCCGCTATTGGTCCGCGGGCGGCGGGTCAAGGCGTCTTGGCATTTTGGCGGCAATTGCGCACGGGAAGATGGGCCTCATCAAGATGGATAAGATAAGTCCCGGTTCGGCTAGCCCAGAGCAATTCCAGGGAGATTAGCTGAAGCCTCCTCGACCTCGTCATTCTAGGGCGGAGCAAGGAGCGAAGCGACGCGCGCAGACCCTAGAATCCATGCCGTTACCTTAGCCGAAGGATGCAAACGGCGCAGAATTCTGGACCGTTGCGACGCCTCGGCGTCACGGCATGGATCCTCGGGTCTGCGCGCGTCGCTTCGCTCCTTGCTCCGCCCGTGGATGACGAGGTTGGGAGGCTTCAGCCAATCTCCAAGGCATGCCGCCTGCCAGTGCACATAGCCGACCGGTCGAAATCCTGTGCCTGGGGACCACCCTGGTCTGAAAAAGCGACTCAGCTCTGGTAGACGACCGGAAACCAGTCCTCGCGCAGTTTCTGGCCGGGCTTCATGTCGTGGCCCGGATAGGGCGGCGAGGTGCGGCCGGGACGTTCGACGTAATGCGCGTCGTCGCCGACCCAGCGCAGCGACAGCGCCCGGCGCCGCGCCGACGTCATGTTGCCGCGCGCCCCGTGGGCGGTGCGGAAATCGAACAGGATGGCGTCGCCCGGCTCCATCTCCCATTCGAGCACCTTCATCGAGGGGTCGTTGTCGGGATCGGGCACCGGCAGGTAATCGCCCTCGCCGGCATAGAAATTGTCGTCGTTCAGCCAGCGCACCGGCAGCACCATCTTTTCCCATTTGTGCGAGCCGGCGATCAGCCGAAGCGTCGCCTCCTTCACCGGGTCGATCGGAATCCAGAAGCTCACCGTCTGGCTGCCGTCGACGAAGTAATAGGGAATGTCCTGGTGCCACGGCGTCGGCTTCTGCGTGCCGGGCTCCTTGACCAGGACGTGGTCGTGGAAGAACTGGGCGCTGCGCGACTGCATGACGGCGGCGGCGAGCTCGGCGGCCGGCGATTCGCGCACGATCCTGACGAATTCCGGGATGCGCTCCCAGTTGCAGTAATCGTCGAAGAAGCTGCCCTTGCCGCCGGCGATGTCGGAGGCGGTGGCGCTGCGGTTCTCAATGTTGCGTTCGATGCCGTCGGCGATGACATCGACCCAGTCCTTGAAGGCGCCGCGGATGCAGACAGCGCCGTCGCGCTGGTAATCGGCAATCGTCGAAGCATCGATCTTTGGGCTGGCCATGGCGCTCTGTCTCTCTTTGTTTGACGCAATTCCGGACGGAAAACCGCTGCACACTTTTCCTGGAATTGCTCGCGGTTCGGTGGCCCGACTATCGCAAGCGCCAGACATCGCGTAAAATAATAACTTGTCATCTAGTTTATAGTTTTTGCCTATGAGACTGACGCTCACCCAGTTGCGCTATGTCGTTGCCGTGGCCCGCTATGGCAGCGTGACCGCCGCCGCCTCGGCGCTCAATGTGTCGCAGCCGTCGATCTCGGTGGCGATCGACAATGTCGAGGATGCGCTTGGCCAGAAGCTGTTCGTGCGCCAGCGGGGAAGCGGCGTTGCGCTGACATCCTTCGGCCGCAGGGCCGTCGCCAAGGCAAGGCAGGTGCTTGGCGAGGCGGATGAGCTCGCCGCGCTCGGATCACGCGACGCCGATATCGGCGGCGAGCTGGTGCTCGGCTGCTTCGAGGACCTGGCGCCCTATTTCGCGCCGGCGCTGATGCGCGCCTTCGCCGAGCGCTGCCCGGCCGTCACGGTCGTCATCGGCGACGAGACCTTCGACACGCTGGGGCGGCGCCTGGCCGACAGCGCCGTCGACCTCGGCCTCACCTACGATCTCGGCCTTCCAGGCCATTTCAAGCGCATTCTGCTGCACGAGTTGGGGCCGCACGCGCTTCTGCCGGCCGGCCATGCGCTGGCGGACAAGCACGCCGTCAGCCTGGCGGAGCTTGCTGAGCATCCGCTGATCACCACCGACCAGCCGCATAGCTGGCAGCACATGCTGGATCTTTTCCTGAGCCGAGGCCTGTCGCCGATCGCCCGGGCGACGACGAGCTCGTTCGAATTGCAGCGCTCCATGGTGGCCAACGGCTTCGGCGTCGCGGTCAGCTATACAAGGCCCTATGGCGACCGCAGCTATGACGGCCTGCCGCTGGTCTGCAAACCGCTCTCGGATCCGCTGCCGATGCAGCGCATCATCCTGACCCACGACACGCGCCAACGCCTGTCGAAGGCGGCCATGGCCTTCATCGATATCGCCAAGGCATGGTTTGCCAGTCACGATGTTTTCACTGCTTAAGCGACACTGCGTCCGCTTGACGGCGCCCCTTGCTGCTGCCACTCCAGCGTGATGGAACCCGTCCAGTCGAAAGCGATCCAGGGCCGTGTCGCCGACGCGCCGAGCGGCCATTGGGTCTATCGGGTGTTGCCGCGCTGGCTCTGGCCCTACGCGCAGCTCGCGCGCTGGGACCGGCCGATCGGCTGGCAATTGCTGCTCTGGCCCTGCTGGTGGTCGGCGGCACTTGCCGCGGGCGCCTATCCGCGTTCGACCGATCCGCTGCTGACGCTGCTTCCGGCGCCCTGGTACCTGCTGCTGTTCTTCATCGGCGCGGTGGCCATGCGCGGCGCCGGCTGCACCTACAACGACCTCGCCGACGAGGACATCGACAACCAGGTCGAGCGCACCCGCTCGCGGCCGCTGCCCGCCGGCAAGGTGACGCGCCGCCAGGCCTGGACCTTCGTCATCATCCAGGCGCTCATCGGGCTTGCCGTGCTGTTGCAGTTCAACAGCTTCGCCATTCCGCTCGGCATCGCCTCGCTGGCGATCGTGGCCGTCTATCCCTTCATGAAGCGCATCACCAACTGGCCGCAATTCGTGCTGGGGCTTGCCTTCTCCTGGGGCGCGCTGATGGGCTGGGCGGTCGAGTTCGGCGACATCGATGACCCGGCCATCATGCTCTATATCGGCTCGATCCTGTGGGTGATCGGCTACGACACGATCTATGCGCATCAGGACAAGGAAGACGACGCGATCGTCGGCGTGCGCTCGACGGCGCGGCTGTTCGGCGACAACACCAAGACCTGGCTCACCGGACTCTATGGCGGCGCGCTCATCTGCTTCGCCATCGCCTTCGCTTCGGCGCAGGTGCCCGTGGTGTCGCTCGCCGGGCTGATCGCCGCCGGCGCGCATATGGCGCGCCAGATCATCCGGCTCGACATCAACAATCCGGATCAATGCCTGAAACTGTTCAAGTCGAACAACCAGGTCGGCTGGCTGATCTTCCTCGGCCTGATCGGCGGGTCGGTGTGGATATGGCTGAAGCCGCTGGTGTAGCGGGGCGCCTTCCCTTCTCCCCCTGTGGGAGAAGGTGTCGCCGAAGGCGACGGATGAGGGGTGCTCCAGGGAAAGCCAACGTCTCACTCCGCTGGAACACCCCTCATCCGTCTCGGCGCTACGCGCCGATCCACCTTCTCCCGCAAGGGGAGAAGGAAAGCCGCGCTACTCCCGCGCGATAATCTCCTGGCCGTCGATGACGAGCCTGAGGCCCAGATTGCCGGCCTTGCGGCGGGCAAGGAAGCGCGGGCGGCGCATGTTGGAGACGCGGCCCTTGCGGCGCTCCTGCGGCGGCAGCGCCTTGATGGCGGCGCCGAGCGATTCTTCCAGTGTGCGGGCAATGCCGTCGGCCTCGATCAGCAGCATCGGCAGGCGATAGGCATCGGCCCAGGCGCGCCAGTCGGCGGCGACGTCGTCGAGGTCGTCGGCGACCAGAAGCGGCACCGACAGCATCGGATCATTGTGCAGCAGTTCCAGCGTCACCGTGACGTTGCCGTCCGGATCCTCCATGGCGCGCGCGGCGACGCCGCGGAACGCATTGGGGGGCAGCGCGATGATCGCCGGCACGCCGCTCATCTCCAGCATGCGGCGGATGACGGCGCCGCGCTGGTCGATGGTGAAGGTCACATCGCCATAGTCGTCGCGGGTGGCATAGCTCACCATCTGCGGCAGGCGAAACGGGTCGAGACGCATGTTGCGCCCGGCCCAGACTGGCTTCAGTCCAGTGTTCATCGATGTCTTCCCTGTTATTCCTGAGGGCCGTTTTTCCGGTTCTCTCAGGGCCGGTTTTTCCGGCCTCGTTATGGGAAGAAACATTAGCGCTCGCTTCTTACCGGCGCGCTTAAGAAAGTCGGTTAAATTTTGCTGATCTCAGGGATGGTTATCGGAATGCGACCGGCCACCAGATATGGGAAGGATCAGATAACCTTACCGGGATTCATGATGCCGGCCGGATCGAAGGCAGCCTTCACCCGGCGCATCAAATCGATCGCCATCGGCGGCGCCGTGGCGATCAGTTCGTCGCGCTTCAATTGACCGATGCCGTGCTCGGCCGAGATCGAGCCATGGAAAGAGCGCACGACGTCGTGCACCGCCTTGTTCATGGGGTGGTAGAGGTCGAGGAACGCCTCGTCCTGCCAGTCCACGGGACGCGAGATGTTGTAGTGCAGATTGCCGTCGCCCATGTGGCCGAAGCAGACCACGCGCGCGCCGGGGCAGACCCCCTCCACCACGCCGGCCGCCTTTTCGATGAACTCCGGGATCGAGGCGATCGGCACCGAGATGTCGTGCTTGATCGAGGCGCCCTCCGGCTTCTGGCATTCGGGCAGCGTCTCGCGGAAATTCCAGAAGGCGTCGCCCTGGGCAAGGCTTGCCGACACCACCGCATCGCCGACGATGCCCTGCTCCAGGCCGGCCGAAAGAATCTCCTCGATCAGCGCCTTGCCGTCTTCTTCGGAACGGCCGGACGAGACCTGCATCAGCACATACCACGGCCAGTCGTCGGCCAGCGGCCGGGTAATGCCTTGCCCGTGCTTGAGCGTGAAGTCGTAGGGCCTCTTGGCGATCAACTCGAAAGCGGTGAGCGAAGCGCCGGCGCGGTCCATCGCCAAGGTGAATAGCGAAAGCGCGTCCTGCGGGGACGACGGCAGGCCGGCAAAGGCGACCTCCCTGCCCTTCGGCTTCGGGAAAAGCTTCAGCACCGCGGCGGTGATGATGCCGAGCGTGCCTTCGGCGCCGACGAAGAGGTTTTTCAGATCGTAGCCGGTGTTGTCCTTCTTCAATTTGCGAAGGTCGTCGAACACCTCGCCGGTCGGCAGCACGACTTCGACGCCGAGGCAGAGCTCGCGCGCATTGCCGTAAGCAAGCACGCCGGTGCCGCCGGCATTGGAGGACAGATTGCCGCCAATCTGGCAGGAGCCTTGGGCCGCGAGAGACAGCGGAAACAGCCGGCCGGCGGCGTCGGCCGCTTCCTGCAGCGTCTGCAGGATCACGCCGGCCTCGGCGGTCACCGTATTCGACAAGACATCGATCTCGCGGATGCGGTTCAGCCGTGACAGCGACAGCACGATGTCGTGGCCGGATTTGTCCGGCACCTGGGCGCCGACCAGCCCGGTGTTGCCGCTCTGCGGCACGACCGGCGTTCCGGTCTCGGTCGCAAGACGCATGATGCGGCTCACTTCCTCGACGCTGCCCGGCCTCAACACCAGCGATGTGCGGCCATGCCAAAGGCCGCGCCGCTCGGTGATGTAAGGCGCGATATCGGCCTGGTCGCGCAGCGCATATTTGTCGCCGACGATGGCCACGAAGCGGTCGATGACGGCGGGATCGAGATCGAAGGGCTGATCGTTCATGATGCAAACCCTAGAGCAATTCCAGGAAAAGTGCGAAACGGTTTTCCGTCCGGAATTGCGTCAAAACAAAGAGATAGGCTCAGCCGTTCTTGTCACGCGGCGCGGCGGCGCGGGCAAGCCGGTCGTTGATCGCCTCGCCCAGGCCCTCGAACGGGATCGGCTCGACGGCAATGGTGGCGGCGCCGGCACGGTCGAGCGCCTGCATGAAGGCGAAGAGGTTGCTGGCCGCCTCGCGCAGGTCGCCCGTTTCGGAGAGATTGCGCAACGCAACGGCCCGTTCCCAGTCCGCGGCGCGGTTGCGGCCGAACGCAAGCAAAGCCTCGCCTTCGGCAACATCCTCGACATTGAGCCGCATCGCGGCGCCCGGCGCATAATGCGAGGCAAGCATGCCTGGCGCCTCGATACCGCTCGCGCCGCGCGATAGCTTCGCGCCAGCCACCACCTCGATCTCCTCGGCGGAGATGCCGCCGGGCCGCAGCAGCCGCAGCCTGCCGTTCTCGACCTTGAGAATAGTCGATTCCAGGCCGACAGGCGTCGCGCCGCCATCGACGACCAGCCTGATCCTGTCGCCGAGATCGGCCGCGACCGCGCCCGCCGTGGTGCCGCTGATCCTTCCGGAGGAATTGGCGCTGGGGGCGGCGAGCGGCCGGCCGAGCCGCGCGATCAGCTCGCCGCCGAATCCGCGCGGCATGCGCAGCGCGATCGTGTCCAGCCCCGCCGTGACCAGCGGATGGATGCCGCTGTCCGCTCTGCGCGGCAGCACCAGGGTCAGCGGTCCGGGCCAGAAGGCTTCGGCCAGTCTTGCCGAAAGCGGATCGAAGCCGGCAATGCGGTCCGCCATCGCGCGATCGGCGACATGGGCGATCAGCGGGTTGAAGCGCGGCCGGCCCTTGGCCTCGAAAATGCGCGCCACGGCGACGCCATTGGTGGCATCGCCGGCCAGG
Source organism: Mesorhizobium humile (assembly GCF_033977215.1). Lineage (NCBI taxonomy): Bacteria > Pseudomonadati > Pseudomonadota > Alphaproteobacteria > Hyphomicrobiales > Phyllobacteriaceae > Mesorhizobium > Mesorhizobium humile. Next base: position 285,359 of record NZ_JAVIIV010000003.1, on the reverse strand, counting down.
CCGTAAACCGTCTCGGTCGGGATGGCGACGACGTCGCCGCCTTCGAGCAACGCCAAAGCCCGCTCCAGAGCCTCGCCGATCGCCAGTATCTCAGCCAAATTCGCCACCAGTCCTGATGCATGTTGCCCAAAAGTGTGCAGCGGTTTTGGGACAACAACATGCATGAAACAAAACCTAAAGTGCGTCGATTGAATCCGTTTCAACGCGACGCGCTTTAGACATGCCGGTCCCGTAATACGGCCGCTTGCATCGGGCAAGTGCGGGCATTGGCGATTTATCAATCCCTAAAATGTTAAGTTTCCGCGCAAGCCGGCTTCAATGTGCCGGCTCTAAGGTGCGGGCTTGAGTTGGTTGCGGGCTGGGGAGTTTTTGTGATGCGTTTGCTCGGAGCGTTCGGTATCAGCCTTTTGGCGATGAGCGGCGCGGCACAGGCTTCGTCGATCGTCGTTGTCGGACCCTCGACCTCGACGCCTTCCGTCGTCAGGCTGAATGCGATCGAGGCAACCAAGCTGTCCGCGGCCTCGACGCCGTCGATGATAGCGCTGGGCGATCCCGTGCCCGCCGTCACCGACGAAAAGGTCGCGGCAATTCCCGAGAAGTCCAGGCACCAGCAGGCCCCGATGATCATCCGGGGCGGCATTGTCGGCGGCGCCTTCTCGACGCCGGCGGCGACCGCGTCGGCCAAACCCGCAACACCGACAACCACACCCGCGGCCACGGCGCCGGCAAACGGCACTTCGACGGCTACGCCCGCGAACGGCACCGCGTCCGCTTCGAACGGCAAAACCGGCAACCAGCCCGCCGCGACGGCCAACGCGCAGCCTCCAAATGCGCAGCCGCTGCCGCGCGTCGGCAAGGCAATGTAGATCACACTGCACACCACCTCGATGTGCTAGGCGCAGTTTGTCGGGACGCAATTCCGAACGGAATTGCCTGTCCGATCTCCGTCATCGGGATATGGCACGATGGGTTGGCGTTTCAAAAAGAAGGGGGATTTCATGACTGTCTCGAAAGCAATGGCCGTTGCCGGGTTGATGGCGGCAATAGCGCTGAGCGCGGGCACGGCGCGGGCCGACGACATGCTCGGCTCTTACACGGCGCGCATTTCCGATCGCGATCATCGCGCCAGCGACGGCTATCCGCTGAGCAGCGCGGCGCAGATGGTGCGGCAGGACCGCGCCAACTGGCACAAGTTCCACCGACGCGACAGCGACGACCAGGGCGATTCCTGGTTCCGCAGCGATGGTTCGCGCGCCGACCTGCAGCGCATGCTGGAACGTGGCGGCGCCATGAGCAGCGCCACAAGGCGGGCCATCGTCAATGGCGAGCCGTTGATCGAGGTCGACGTCTATCCGGACAGCGTGCGGGTCAGCATAGTGGAAGATTGACGGGTCAATCTTCCTGGAAGATTGACGAGGTCAGCTTCTCGAAGAGTGACAGGGCAAGCCTGACGAAAGGGGCGACGCACAACGCGCCGCCCCTCATTTCAGACGAGAGGAGACGGCTCAGGCCGCTTCTTCCTTGTCGTCATCGTCGGACTCGTCGGCGTCGTCTTCATCGTCGTCGCCATCTTCATCCTCGTCGTCGCCCGAGGCTTTGGCTTCTTCGTCGGCGTCTTCGTGTTCGTCGTCGCCGTCTTCGTCGTCATCTTCATCCTCGTCGTCCGACTCATCGTCGGCCGAGGCAGTGGCCTCCTCGTCGTCGCCTTCTTCCTCATCGTCTTCGGATGGCTCGGCGGATTCGACCGCCGCGGCGGCAGCGTGGTCGAGCAGGTTTTCGGAAGCGGATTCGATGGCCTCGGCGGCGGCCGGGGTCTCTTCAATCAGGTCGATATCGTCAACGGAATTCATGGCATGCCTCCGTGGTTGGGGAACGTCTTTTGTCTGATGCATGTCGTGGTCCCGGAACCGCTGCACACTTCCGGGCGACATGCATCGGTTGTCCCATGCGGAGGTCATCGTCATATGACTGTAAGCCGGCTGCGGCGCATTAAATTTCGTGCGCCGAATTGTCGAGGAATGCCCGCATCCTAGCGGATGCGGGCAAGTTGGAAGGCGCGATTTTCGCGCTATCAGCCGACGATTTTTGAAAAATCCGCGACCTGATCGGTGGCGGTCCGGATGCGGGCAAGCAGCGCCAGACGGTTGGCGCGCACGGCCTGGTCCTCATCATTCACGAGAACGCCCTCAAAGAATGAATCAACCGGTTCGCGCAACACGCTAAGCGCCAGCATGGCAGCCGAAAAATCTTCGTTTTGAATCGCTTGGCCGGCTTCCTTCTCGGCCTGATTCACCGCGGCATTGAGCTTCTTTTCCGCTCCCTCGCGGAACAGCGCCGGCTCAACGGTCTCGGCGACCAGCGTTTTCTTCTTCTCCTCGGCGGCCAGGATGTTGGCGGCGCGCTTGGTGCCGGCGAGCAGGTTCCTGCCCTCGTCGGTGTCGAGCAAGGAACCGAGCGCCTCGACGCGGCGCACGATCTGCAGCAGGTCGTCGGACTGCGGCGTGATGACTGCGTCGATCAGATCGTGCCGGGCGCCCTGGTCGCGGAGATAAACCTTCAGGCGGTCGTGGAAGAAGGCAAGGAGGTCGGACGACTGATCCGCGCCGCCTTTGAAGTTTGCAAAGGCCTTGGCGAAAACAGACGTCAGCGCCAGGCGAATCCGGTTCTCGATGAGGATCCTGACCACGCCAAGCGCGGCTCGCCGCAAGGCGAACGGATCCTTCGAGCCAGTCGGCTTTTCATCGATCGCCCAGAAGCCGGTCAGCGTGTCGAGCTTGTCGGCGAGCGCGACGGCAACCGAGACCGGATCGGTCGGCACGCGATCAGAGGGGCCTTGCGGCTTGTAGTGCTCCTCCGCGGCGGCCGCGACCGACGGATGCTCGCCCTGCAGCAGCGCATATTTGCGGCCCATTGCGCCCTGAAGTTCGGGGAACTCGCCAACCACCTCGGTCTGCAGGTCAGCCTTGGCGAGCACGGCGGCGCGGGCGACCAATGCGGTATCGGCACCGACGACAGGCGCAAGCCCTCGCGCCAGCTGCTTGATGCGCTCCACACGCGCACCTTGCGTGCCGAGTTTGGCATGGAAGGTGACGTTGAGATGATCGAGGCGTGCCATGCGCTGGTCGAGCGGCTTCTTCAGGTCGAGGCCGAACTTCGCCGCCGACTCTTGCAGCGTGCCGAGGTCCGGCAGATCGCCCTGGTCGGTCTTCCAGAAATAGAGCGCGTCGGACAGGCGCGCGCGCACCACCTTGCCGTTACCGCGCGCGATCTCCTTGCCGCCGTCGCTCGCCTCGATGTTGGCGACCGGGATGAAGCGGTTCGACAGGTCCTCGGCCGCGCCCTGCGGCCGGGTGACGAAGCATTTCTGGTTGGCGCGGATGGTGAGGCGGATGACCTCGCCCGGAATGGTGAGGAAATCCTGCTCGAACTCGCCCATCAGCACGACCGGCCATTCGACCAGGCCGGAGACTTCCTCGAGCAGGCCCTCGTCCTCGACCAGGTCGAGGCCGTTAGCGAAGGCGATGTTGCGGGCATCGGCCAGGATGATCTCCTTGCGGCGGTCGGCATCGAGCACGACCTTGGCCGCCTCGAGCTTCGACACATAGTCGTCGAAGCGGCGCACGGTGATCGCGCCCGGCGCGTGGAAACGGTGGCCATAGGTGACGTTGCCGGCGCGGATGCCGTCGATCTCGAAATCGACCACGACCGGCTCTTCGGTCTCCGGGCCAAAAGTGCAGACGATCGACTGCAGCGGCCGCACCCAGCGCAGCGAGCCGGGTTTTGCCGAGGCCGGCCCCCAGCGCATCGATTTCGGCCAGGGGAAGGCGCGAATGATGCCCGGCACCAGTTCGGCGATGATCTCCTCGGCCGCCCTGCCCGGCTTCGCGATATGGGCGACGTAGAAGTCGCCCTTCTTCGGGTCGGAATGGACATGCGCCTCGGCGATCGACGAAAGCCCGGCCTTGCGCAGGAAACCCTGCACCGCCTGCTCGGGCGCCGTGGTCGAGGGACCCTTGATCTCCTCGCGGATGTCCTTGGAGCGCGCCGTCAGCCCGCGGATGTCGAGCGCCAGGCGCCGCGGCGTCCAGTATTCGCGCGCCGCTTCATAGGTCAGGCTCGCCTCGACCAGACCGTCGGTCAGCATCTTCCTGAGGTCGCCGGCAGCCTTGCGCTGCATGCGGGCGGGAATCTCTTCCGAGCGAAGTTCTAGCAATAGGTCAGGCATGATTTGGCTCCCACCCTCCCCTTGATGGGAAGGGCCGGCGCGTCAGCGCCGTAACGAATGGGCGGGAAATAGCAACTCGGCCGGCCGCTGTCACCCCGCTAGCGGATCGCCTCTTGAAGCGAATTCACGGAATTTCAAGCCGCTGTCGGGACGCAACGAGGTCGATCGTCCTTGGAGCAGAACTTCCCATGAACCGAATGCTGCGCTGAAGCGACACACGCTCAGGCAGAGACCTATTGGCTGAACGACGATGAAAACGGCATCGAGAACCCTGCAGATCCTGGCGCTCAGCGCCTGCTTCGCCGCCCAGATGCACGGCGTGATCACGATGCCGGGGGTGAGGCAGGCCATGCGCACGATCGATGGCTCGAGCGGCCAGAATATCCTGGCTGCGGTGACCTATGCTGTTTCAGGCAAGCCGGCGCTGTCCTGAGGCATTGCGGGAGCGGCGGCGGGCCAGGCGGTTTGCCGCCGATAAATCTCCTTCACGACTTCCAGGAAAAGCAGGCTCAGCACAACGCTGGCGACATCGGAGACGGCAGTCGCAATCGAGGCGTTCTTCAGTTCCGGAATTTCCCGCGCTTTAATGGAGAGCCTGAAGGAGACCCGGCCGAGCGCGTTGGCCACCAGCCAGGCGGCCCACCAGCCCTGAAGCGTTCCGGATGTTCCGGCCGATTTCCAGTCGGGAGACCCACTGCTTGCCCGCCAAATCTCCAACATCGCCTGATAGGGCTTCCAAAGGTTGGCGATAGGGATGAAATACCAGCCGATCGCCCAGCCGGGGGTGAACTCCATGTCACGGGCGCCAAGCGCCCTGGCGTTCTTGTTGGCCAGTCTGATCCAGCCGAGAATGACAATCGCCTGCGCGAGATAGAGAACGAGCTGGACGATGCCTATCGCCCCCTGCCGGCTGTCGTTCCAATTGGCCGCGGCGGTGACATCGTAATCATAGGTGCCGGCTTCGATATCACTCAGCAGCCAGATCTCCGACAGACCTGAAAGTACGGCGATCACGTCGACGGCGATGCCGATCCACAGCAGCCTGACGACCCAGCTCGTACTTGTCGAAAAATTCTTGAGAATGCCCACGCTGCCTGTTCCCCCCAGCACGTTCCTGCAACCTACACGGGAACAAAGGAGGATCAAGCGCCAAAGCTGCAGTCGGTTCGCTAAGCAGCCAGCCCGCCAGCCCGCGTCTTCAGGAACGCCTCGCCGCAAGCCTTGGCCAGATTGCGCACCCGCAGGATGTAGCTTTGCCGCTCGGTGACCGAGATCACGCCGCGCGCGTCGAGCAGGTTGAAGACATGGCTTGCCTTGATGCACTGGTCGTAGGCCGGGAAGACCATGCGGTGCATCGCCAGATTGTCGCTCGGCTTGGGCGTGCCGGCATCGAGCAGCGCCTTGCACTCGGCCTCGGCGTCCTCGAAATGCCTGAGCAGCATCGCGGTGTTGGCGAATTCGAAGTTGTGGCGCGAATATTCCTGCTCGGCCTGCAGGAAGACATCGCCGTAAGTGACCTTCTCGGCGCCCTCGCGGCCGTTGAAGTTCAGGTCGTAGACATTGTCGACGCCTTGCACATACATGGCCAGGCGCTCCAGCCCGTAGGTCAGCTCGCCCGCCACGGGCGCGCATTCGATGCCGCAGACCTGCTGGAAATAGGTGAACTGCGAGACTTCCATGCCGTCGCACCAGCACTCCCAGCCGAGCCCCCAGGCGCCCAGCGTCGGGCTTTCCCAGTCGTCTTCGACGAAGCGGATGTCATGCAGCAATGGATCGATGCCTATCGCCGCGAGCGAGCCGAGATAGAGCTCCTGCAGGTTCGGCGGATTGGGCTTCAGGATCACCTGGTACTGGTAATAATGCTGCAGGCGGTTGGGGTTCTCGCCATAGCGACCGTCCTTCGGCCGGCGCGACGGCTGGACATAAGCGGCGTTCCAGCGCAACGGGCCAAGCGCGCGCAAGGTGGTGGCCGGATGGAAGGTGCCGGCGCCGACCTCCATGTCGTAGGGCTGCAGGATGAGGCAACCATAGTCCGCCCAGTAATTGTGCAAGGTCAGGATCAGCCCCTGGAAAGAGCGGCTGGGATGCATATGGGCGGGGATCTCGATGGTCACGGCGGCCTCGGAAAGCGCAGGATGACGCTTCCCTAGTTGCCGGGCCGGCAAGCGTCAAGGCAGCGCCCCGCATCCGACAAGGTTGAACGCTTTGCGTGCGGCTGGCCCATTGCCGGCGAACGGCGGCGATCCTTTGCTCCGCCCGAGCTTTAACGACAAAGGTTTCGCTATGTCCGGTCAACTTACCGTCCGACCCGTCACGAGGCAGGATTACGAGCAGTGGCTGCCGCTCTGGGACGGGTATAACGCGTTTTACGGGCGCTCCGGCCCAACGGCGCTTGCCGGCGAGATCACTCAGATGACCTGGTCGCGCTTCTTCGACGCCTATGAGCCCATGCATGCGCTGGTGGCCGAGCGCGAGGGCAAGCTGCTTGGCCTCGTCCACTATCTCTACCACCGCTCGACAACAGCTATTGCACCGAACTGCTACCTTCAGGACCTTTTCACGTCACAGGACGCGCGCGGCCAGGGTGTGGGGCGGGCATTGATCGAAGCCGTCTACCAGCGCGCCAGGGAAGCGGGTTCGGGCCGCGTCTACTGGCTGACGCATGAGACGAACCACACCGCCATGCAGCTCTACGACAAGGTCGGCGAGAAGTCCGGGTTCGTCGTCTACAGAAAGATGTTCTAGTTCCTCGACACAGGGATTTGAAAGGTCGCCCTTGTTTTGGTGCAAGATTTTTCGTTCATTTCCGTGAAATCAGCGCAAACGCCAGGGATTGAAGCCGCCCCAACCTCGTCATTCTATGGCGAAGCAAGGAGCGAAGCGAGGCGGCGCAGACCATAGAATCCATGCCGTGACTTGGATGCGCCGCCACGGTGCAGAATTTTGCTCCGTTGCACGCCTTGGCGAACGTAACGGCATGGATTCCAGGGTCTTCGCGACGGAGCTTCGCTCCTGCTCCGCCCTAGAATGACGACGCGAAGGGCGTTTCGGCCAATCACCGAGGCATTTGCCTGCCACCGCAGACATAACCTATCGCTGGAGAACTTGCCGACCTTCAGAGTGAGGCAAGCCGACCATAAGCTCGACAGACGCCAGGCCGAAACGAAAACGGGGCTCGACGAGCCCCGGATTCTTGAAGGTCGATGAAGTCGCTCAGCCTTTCGGCACAGGCGTCGGCTCCGGCTTCATTTTCGGGGTTTCCTGCGCGGTGTTGGATTCGATCGGCGGCAGGCCCTTGAGCAGCTTCTGCTGCAAAGTGGCGAGCACATCCGGATCGGGCTTCAGGTCGCGTGCCTGCGTCCACTGATAGGTGGCCTCCAGCTTGCGGCCGACGCGCCAGTAGGCATCGCCGAGGTGGTCGTTGAGGACCGGATCCTCCGGCTTCAGCGAGACGGCGCGCTCCATTTCGCGCACGGAGTCGTCGAAGCGGCCCATGCGGAAATAGGCCCAGCCCAGCGAATCGACGATGTAGCCGTCGTTCGGCCGCAGGTCGACGGCCTTCTGGATCATCGCCAGGCCTTCCTTGAGGTTCATGTTCATGTCGACCCAGGAATAGCCGAGATAGTTCATGACCTGCGGCTGGTCGGGCTGCAGCTCCAGCGCCTTGCGGAAATTCGGTTCCGCCTTCGGCCATTCCTTCAGCCGCTCATAGGCGATGCCGCGCTGGTAGAAGATGTTCCAGTTGGCGGCGGTCGGCGTCTTCAGCTGCTCGACGGCCTTGTCGTAGAGACTGGCGGCCGAGCGGAAATCTTCCTTCGAGCCGTAGACGCCGCCAAGCGCCAGATAGGCGCGCATGTCGTCCGGATGCTTGTCGAGATAGGCCTTCAGATGGGTGATCGCCTCGTCATGCTTGTCGAGATCGGCGAGGTTGAGGCCGATCTGCAGGTCGGAGAGCTCCTTCAGCGGCGAGGACGCCGGAATGCGGCGGTAGAGCGCGACCGCGCCTTCGCCGTCCTTCAGCTGCTCGGCAACGGCGGCAAGCTGCACAAGGGCGGCGTCGCTGTCCGGCTTCAGCGCCAGAGCGTATTGCAGGTAAAGTCGCACGAAAGGCTCGCCGCCGCCGCGGTTGAGCGCGGTGGCGAGGTCGAGCAGGATTTCGGACGCGCCGTCGGCCGGGCCGGCGACGAGCGGCTCGATCTTGTCGCCCTTGGCGATGCGGTCGCGCAGCGTGGTGATCTCGAGCTTGCCCGGCGCGAACGCCTCGGCCTGGTTCAACACCGCCAGGGCCTTCGACTTGTCGCCCTTGCGGACCAGGAACGAGGCATAGGCCTGGGCGTTGCGCATCCAGGTTTCGGGCGCAGAGCCGCCGGCCGTGGTGTCGGCCATGGTGGCGGCGTAGATCTCATCGGCCTTGTCGTTCAGGCCGGCGGCATCGGCGATCAGCGCGCGGTGGAAGGATTTGAACAGGCCGAACCAGTCCGGGCCTTTGAGCTTGTCGATGGAATCCATGGCCTCGGACGCGTTGCCGGCGCCCTCCTTGGCCCAGCCTTCCATGACGCCGGAGAGCAACCGGTCGAGATCGGATTCGAGCGAGAGCTTCAGCCAATACTGCGCCTTGGCGTAATCCTTCTTGTGGAAGGAATCGATGGCCAGCGCCAGGCGCGAGAAGCGCTCGACATCGGGCACTTCCTTCAGCTTGTCGGCATAGACCAGCGATTCCTCGAAGCGGCCTTGCGCGACCAGCGCCAGCATCAGGCTCTGCTGCAACTCCTTGTCGTCCGGCGCAAAGGCCAGCGCCTGCTTGTAGTAGGCGATCGCGTCGTCGAGGTCGTTGTCGCTTTCGGCGATATGGGCCGCGAGATAGGCGCCCGAGAAAGACGTGATCTGCAGCGGTTTGGCCTCTTCCTTGGCCTGGACCGGCAGCACCCAAAGCGCCACTCCGGTCAAAAATGCCAGCCTCGTCAGCCAGCGCGCACGTCCTTGCCGCATCGTATCCCTTTCAGCCAGACGCGATCCCGCCCTTGGCAGGCCGCCCTTAGACTCGATCTTTTCCGGTCAAAGCATGGCCTTTTTGGGGTCGGGCTTCAATCGCCAAGCGAATCACAATGCAATCATCCGGCTTAAAAAACGATGCCGCGCCACCGAAAAATCCCGCGCGAAGGTCTGAGATGCCCATATGCCAGCGTCGGATTGCCTACAGATGCGTCCCGCTGAATCCGCCGGCGGCAACCGTGTCGCACAGGCCCGACCATTCGCAGCCGGAGCATGCCTGGCGCGTCAGGCCGGCGGAAAAGGCCTTGCGCATCCCCGCCAGGCTGGCGGCGTCCAGCATGAACCGGTCGCCGGCCTGGATCGGCCGGCCGAGCAAAGTCCCCACGTCACGCGCGGCCAGCCGGTCCCGCTCGGCGGCGCTTTGGCGCAGGCAATGCGGCTCAGGCTCGCCGAGCAGCGGGGCGCAGATGTCGTCCGGACCGGAAACGACCACAACCCCCTCACCCTCACCCAGCCGCTTCACCACCTTGTCGTAGTTGGCGGTGAAGGCGGGCGAGTAGCCCTTGCCGACATAGGTCAGCAGGCAGAGCAGATGATGGGCGCGCAGCCTGACGGTCATCGCGTCCCGGACGAGCGGTCGCGCTGTTCCGCCCGATAGGTGGAAAAGAGCTTCAGCGTCGCCGCGCCCAGCGCCGACTTAAGCAGGCCGCCGACGATGAAGGGCAGGAAACCGAAGGTGATGGCCTTCTCAGCGCCGATCATGACGGCAAGCCAGGCGGTGCCGAGAACGAGGCAAAGCAGGTTGCCGATGAGCATGGCGGCGAAGGCGAGCATGACGCGGTTGCCGTTCCAGCCGCGTTCGGCCAGCCAGCCGACAACGGCGCCGACGACCGGGAAGGCGAAGAGATAGCCGCCGGTCGGGCCGACGAAATGCTGTATGCCGGCCGCGCCACCCGCCAGCACCGGAAAACCTGCCGCGCCTTCGACCAGCCAGGCGGCAATGGTGAGCGCGCCGAAGCGCCAGCCATAGAGAGCGCCGACCAGCGTGACGGCGAAAGTCTGCATGGTCACCGGCACCGGCACCATCGGCACCTCGATATAGGACGACAGCGCCAGGAACAGCGAACCGAGAATGACGGCGCCGATCTGCCAGGCGAGAGAACGGCTGTGCAGGCGCAGTGGGCTGAAGGAGGGCTTGTAGGTCGAAACGGCTGCGTTGGTCACGGTGTCTTCCCTGGCTGGCTTGAAATTATAGATAATTTTTGCGTTCGATCTATTATCGAATCCATATTTTTGCGAAGATGGCAAGCCCGCGGGTTCGTCATTCCAGGGCGAAGCAGGAGCGGAGCTCCGTCGCGGAAACCCTGGAATGACGAAGCTGGGAAGCCTCGCCCGCCTGCGCTACCCGACGATGGCGAAGGCGTCGCGGGTCCTGCCGGAGGCGGTCTTGACCGGCTTCTGGCCGATCCATTGCACGTGCCGCCCGAGCGTGGCCGCGGCCGATTCGACGTTGCCTTGCCTGAGCGCGCTCAGGATCGCCCGATGATCCTGGTCGGTGCGGATTTCCCATTCGGAGCGCCAGGCCGCGAACAGGAAGCGCGCGCTCGCCGCGTGCAGGTCGTCGATGGTGGAGAGCAGGCGCGGCATGTTGCAGGGCGCCAGGATCAACCGGTGGAAGGTGCGATTGGCCTCTTCCCAGGAGCGCACGTCGCGGGACTTGTCGCCGGCCTTGGTCGCCTCCTCGGCCTGGTCGAGGATCGACGCCGTCAGATGCGGCGCGGCATGGCGCAGCGCCAGCACTTCGAGCGCCGCTCGCATCTCGGCCACCTCCCTGACCTCGCCGAGATCGAAGGCGGCGACGCGCACGCCACGCCTAGGCTCGCTGATCGCCAGGCCCTGAGCCTCGAGGCGGCGAAAGGCCTCGCGCACCGGGACATGGCTGGTGTTGAATTCCTCGGCGACATGGTCCTGGCGCAGCCGCGAGCCAGGCTCGATGGCGCCCGAAATGATGCGGTCCGCCAATTCCTTACTGATGCGGACGGCGATGGTGTCTTCTGTGCTGGCCATATTTTATAGATAATTTGCCGAACCGCCCTTTGTCGAGACGGCCAGCACGGGATTCACATGCGCCTTGCCCGACGGATGCCAAGCAGGGCCCGGAAGACAGACAGGCTCAGTTGACGCGGCTGATGCAGAAATCGATGACGTCGATCAAAGCCGACTTCTGCGGCGTCGCCTCCAGCGGAGCGAGCGCGTCGCGGGCGATCTCGCCGAAATGGCGGGCGCGGACGATCGTGTCGGCGATCGCGCCGTGGCGGGCCATCAGGCCGATGGCCTTTTCGAGCGCGGCATCGTCGACGACATTGTCCTCGATGGCGCGCTTCCAGAAGGTGCGCTCGGCCTTGGTGCCGCGCCGGTAGGCGAGGATCACCGGCAGCGTCACCTTGCCCTCGCGGAAATCGTCGCCGACATTCTTGCCGAGATCCTTGCTGGAGCCGCCATAATCGAGCGCATCGTCGATGAGCTGGAAGGCAAGGCCGAGATTCATGCCGTAGGACCGAAGTGCCGCGCGATCGGTGCGCGAGGCCTGGGCGATGACCGGTCCTACTTCGGCGGCGGCCGAAAACAGCGCCGCGGTCTTGGCCTTGATGACGGCGAAATGCTCGTCCTCGGTGGTTTCAAGGTTCTTGGCGGCGGCAAGTTGCATGACCTCGCCCTCGGCGATGATGGAGGCCGCAGCCGACAGGATGTCGAGGGCTTCCAGCGAACCGACCTCGACCATCATGCGAAACGCCTGGCCGAGCAGGAAATCGCCGACCAGCACGCTCGCCTGGTTGCCCCAGATCATGCGCGCCGTCTTCTTGCCGCGGCGCAGCGCGCTCTCGTCGACCACGTCGTCATGCAGGAGCGTCGCCGTGTGCATGAACTCGACCGCCGTGGCGAGCTTGACATGGCCTTCGCCGGAATAGCCGAACATCTGCGCGGCGGCGAGCGTGAGCATCGGTCTCAGCCGCTTGCCGCCCGACGAGATCAGGTGATTGGCGATCTCCGGGATCATCTCGACGTCGGAGCCGGCCTTGGACAGGATCAACTCGTTGACCCGGCCCATGTCGGCAGCCGTCAGATCGATCAAATCCTTGATGGAAGCGGGTTCCCGCTTGCCTTCGATGTTGAGAACGACACCCACCACGACAACTCCCGTCTGTTTAACGCGCACGAGTTAACGCGCACGACGGCACCCTTAATCCCGCGCCGACTCTAGGGCGGTACAACCGGGCACGGCAAGAGGCGAATTGGCGCGGCTTTGCCGACGGTGTGTCTACCCGCACGTTTACAGAAACGCCGCAACCTGCGATTTTCGTTCCATGATCGAGCTTGTCCGCACCAATGACGCCGTCGTGATCTCCTTTGTCGAATCGCTGATGCGCGACGCCGGCATCGCCTGTTTCGTCGCCGACCAGAATATGAGCGTGCTCGAAGGGTCGATCGGCCTTTTGCAGAAGCGTGTCATGGTCGATGCCGACAAGGCTGACGTGGCGCGCCGCATCCTGAAGGATGCCGGCATCGAAAACGAAATTCGCCAGAAATAATGGCAGCGACGATCGCCCCAGATACGCCGGCACACACGGTCGATGCCTTCCATCGCGGCCGCTTCTGGCTGGTGCAGCCGAGACGTGGCGGTCATCGCGCCGGCATGGACGCCATGATGCTGGCGGCCGCCGTGCCTTCGGGCTTTTCCGGCCGTCTCGCCGATTTCGGCGCGGGCGCGGGTGCTGCCGCTCTTGCCGTCCTGTCGCGCTGTCCGGCGGCCCAGGCCGTGCTCGTCGAACGGTCATCCGAAATGGCCGGGTTCGCCGCCGCCACGCTTTCGCATCCCGGCAATGCGCATCTCGGCGACCGCGCCTCGGTGCTGACGGCCGACGTCACGCTTGCCGGCCGGGCGCGGGCCGAGGCAGGACTTGCCGACAATTCCTTCGATTTCGTGATCATGAACCCGCCGTTCAACGCCGCCGAGGATCGCACCACCCCCGACGCGCTGCGCCGGGAGGCGCATGTCGCGGAGGATGGCCTGTTCGAGCGCTGGATCAGGAGCGCCGCCGCCGTCGCCAGGCCGCGCGGCGGGCTGGCCGCCATCGCGCGGCCCGAACAGCTCGTCGCCATCCTCGATGCGATCGAGGGGCGTTTCGGCGATGCCGAGATGCTGTGCGTGCATCCGCGACCGGACGCGGCGGCGATCCGCATCGTCGTCAGGGCGGTGCTCGGCGCGCGCGGAAAACTGTCGATCCGCCCGCCGCTCACCTTGCACGGTCAGTCCGGCAACGCGCCGGCGGAGCGGACCGAAATGATCAATAACGGCCTGGCATCGCTGTTCGGCGATTGATCCTTGAAGCGCGTCGCGTTGAAATGGATTCTAGCGACGCGCTTCAAGTTTTTGTTTATGCATGTCTGTTTCGCAAAACCGCTGCACACTTTTGCGCGACATGCACCGGCTGGCGATGCGGCATTGCCGTTGGCCAGCGAATTCCTACATGCCCAGGGCAAGATGACGCCGTGAAACAGACCAACCGACCTGATCTCATCTTGCTGCCTTGCAAATGGACCGGAGACATTCCTTCGTGAAACGCCTCTTCAACCGCCTGCTGCCGAAATCCTGGCGCTCGACAGTCGTCACCATTCCGGTCATCCGGCTGCAAGGCGCCATCATGGCCGGCGGCGGCCAGTTCCGGCCGAGCCTGTCGCTCGCCTCGACGGCCGGCCTCATCGAAAAGGCGTTCAGCTTCGACGCGCCGGCGGTCGCCATCTCGATCAATTCGCCGGGTGGCTCGCCGGTGCAGTCGCGGCTGATCTTCAAGCGCATCCGCGATCTCGCGGTGGAAAAGAACAAGAAGGTTCTGGTCTTCGTCGAGGACGTGGCGGCTTCCGGCGGCTACATGATCGCGGTCGCCGGCGACGAGATCTTCGCCGACCCGTCGTCGATCGTCGGCTCGATCGGCGTGGTCTCGGCCTCTTTCGGTTTCCCTGAACTGATGAAGAAGATCGGCGTCGAGCGGCGTGTCCACACGGCCGGGCAGAACAAGGCCGTGCTCGATCCGTTCAAGCCGGAGAAGAAGGAAGATGTCGAGCGGCTGAAGGCGCTGCAGCTTGAAGTGCACGAGACCTTCATCGATCTCGTCAAGGAGCGGCGCGGTACAAAGCTCAAGGACGACCCGGACCTGTTCACCGGCCTGTTCTGGACCGCCAAGCGAGGCCTGGAGCTCGGCCTTGTCGATGCGCTGGGCGATATGCGCGGCGTGCTCAGGACCCGTTTCGGCGACAAGACGCAGCTCAAGCTGATCACCGCGCCGCGCGGTCTGTTTGGCCGTTTCGGCCTGTTCGGCTCGCGCTTCTCTGCGCCCGATATCGCGGCGGCCGCCGCCAGTGGCGTCATCGATGCGGCGGAAGAGCGCGCGCTGTGGGCTCGCTTCGGGCTTTGAAAAAGCCATGATTGCGGATAGCATGATCGCTTGACCGAGCCCATCCGGCCGGCCTTGCCGCGAGAACGCGGGAGGAGTTTTGAGATGCCGCAGATCATTTTCTTCGCCGTCGTCGGCGCCGCCGCTTACTTTGGTTACCGCGCTTTCGTGCGCGAGGCCGAACGCGTGACGGCCAAGATCCGGCGCACCGAGAAACAGGCGGCGAACGGCACGATGGGCACGCTGGTCAAGGATCCCAAGACCGGCGAATATCGTCTCGCCAAGGACTGAAGCCATCTCGCCAGCAGCCGACATTCTCGAGCCCGGCACAGAGGTCCGGACCTGGCTTGCGCCTGCCAAGATCAATCTGGCGCTGCATGTCACCGGACGGCGCGTCGACGGCTACCATCTCATCGACAGCCTGGCCGTCTTCACCCGCTTCGGCGACCGGCTCGAGATCGAGCCGGCGGAGCAGGACGACTTCTCGGTGTCCGGCCGCTATGCCGCCGGCCTGCCGCTCGACGCCGGCAATCTGGTGGTGAAGGCGCGCGATGCCTTGCGCCGGGAAGCCGACGCGCAGCATGCGCCGCCCGTTGCCATCCGGCTGGAGAAGAACCTGCCGATCGCCTCTGGCGTCGGCGGCGGCTCCAGCGACGCGGCGGCCGCGCTCAACGGCCTGGCGCGGCTCTGGAAGCTCGATATCGACGGCGCTTCATTGGCCCGGATCGGCCTCACGCTCGGCGCCGACCTGCCGATGTGCCTCAAGGGCAAACCGCTGGTCGCGCGCGGCATTGGCGATGAGGTGTCGCCGCTCCCCGCCTTTCCGGCGCTTGGCCTGGTCCTGGTCAATCCGGGCATCGCCGTCTCGACGCCCGACGTGTTCAATGCGCTGTTCAGCCGCGACAATGAGGCGTTGCCGCCGCTGCCGAAGCGCCTCGACTTCCACGCCATCCGCAACTGGCTGGAGGCGACGCGCAACGATCTCGAACCGGCCGCCCGCTCGATCCAGCCGGCGATCGGCGAGGCGCTGAAGGCGCTCAAGCGTGCCGACGCCGCCTTCGCGCGCATGTCCGGCTCGGGCGCCACCTGCTTCGGCCTGTTCGAGACGGGCAATGTCGCCAAGCGCGCGGCGATCGAGATCCGCGCCCGCCACCCCGACTGGTTCGTCGCCGCGACGCGCAGCATGGAAGTGAGCGATGGCGAAGCTTGACGAGAGCCGGCCCTTCATCCCGGTGCGCATCGCGGTGTTAACGGTTTCCGACACGCGCAGCCTTGCCGACGACAAATCCGGCCAGACGCTGGCCGACCGCATCACCGAAGCCGGCCATACCCTTGCCGCGCGGGACATCGTCACCGACGACCGCGACAAGATCCGCGACAAGGTGCTCGGCTGGTCGAAGGACGACAACATCGACGTTGTCATCACCACCGGCGGCACCGGCTTCACCGGCCGCGACGTGACGCCGGAGGCGCTGGAGCCGATCTTCGAAAAGCGCATGGACGGCTTTTCCGAAGTGTTCCACCGTATCTCCTACGACAAGATCGGCACCTCGACGATCCAGAGCCGGGCGACCGGCGGCGTCGTCAACGCCACCTTCGTCTTCGTGCTGCCGGGATCGCCTGGCGCCTGCAAGGACGCCTGGGACGGGATCATCAAGGCGCAGCTCGACTACCGGCACATGCCGTGCAACTTCGTCGAGATCATGCCGCGGCTGGACGAGCATCTCAGGCGCGGCGGCAAGCCCACCTCGTAAAGCACAGGCAAAGCGCCCGAATGGTGGGCAATCGCTGGAGACGTCGGCGCTGCCCCTCATCCGCCTGCCGGCACCTTCTCCCCGTAAAACAGGGAGAAGGAAGGAAACTCACTTCGGCGGCGCCACCCAGATTTCGGCGTTCAGCCTTCTGGTGGCAAGGCCCCGCGCCAGGGCCTCGGCGCTGCGCGCGCTCTTTGCCAGGGCCGTGGCCTGACGCTTGCTGATGACCAGACCCTCGGCCAGCGCACGGTTGCCCGAAAAGACGCGCGCCAGGAAAGGCGCGCGATCGGCCCGGGCGCGTGAAAAGCGTGCCGGCATGGTTTGCTTCGCCGTGTGCGCCACCACCTCGTCGATCCATCCCTCGGCAAGCCGGGCGCCCGGCTCCAGAAAAAGCAGCCAATCGCCCTTGGCCTGGCCGATGCCGGCGCCGATCCCGCCGGTCACATAGTGGCAGCCGGCATGTTCGGCCACCCGGTGCGTCTGGTCGGCGGAGCCTTGATCGCAGACGATCACGTCGCGGACCACGCCTTCGACCGCGCCGCCGACCAGCGAGGCGAGCGTGCGGGCAAGCCCCTCTTCGTCGTTCAAGGTCTCGATGAGAACGCTGAGCATTTTTAGCCGAATAGCGGAAAGTGCGGCGATGCGCCAGTTGCGCGCTCGAAGCGAAAAAGTTCTTGATTTGTTCTCATCGGCGAAATAGGAATAGTTTCATGAACAGAGCGATTCGACAGCCTGCCGACAGTCCCTGGGAGAGGGCGAAAATGGAACAGATCGTGCGCGCCGACATTGCCGCTTTCGGAGCAGGCAGAGCCGAGATGGCGAACGCGATGATCGAGCAGAGCGGCATGCGCGTCCGGCCCGACCGCAATCGCGGCCGCTCGGCCGGCATCAACCCGTCCGGCCGGTTCGAGCCGGTCAGCCGTCATGTGTTCGATGACGGCTGGAACTCGCTGGAGGAACTGCCGCCCTTCAAGACGGAAGTGCAGGTCGAGAAGCCGCGCACGATCATCACCCGCAACGAGTCGCCGGACATTTCCTTCGACCGTTCGATCAATCCCTATCGCGGCTGCGAGCATGGCTGCGTCTACTGCTTCGCCAGGCCGACGCATGCCTTCATGGGCCTGTCGCCGGGGCTCGATTTCGAATCGAAGCTGTTCGCCAAGCCGGATGCGGCGCGCATGCTGGACAGGGAATTGTCGAAGCCGGGCTACCAGCCGCGCACGATCGCCATCGGCACCAACACCGATCCCTACCAGCCGATCGAAAAGCAATACCGGATCATGCGCGAGATCCTCGAAGTGCTGGAGGCGCGCGGCCATCCTGTCGGCATCGTCACCAAGTCTGCACTGGTGACGCGCGACATCGACATCCTGTCGCGCATGGCCGAGCGCGGCCTTGCCAAGGTGGCGCTGTCGGTGACGACGATGGACCGCATGCTGGCGAGAACCATGGAGCCGCGCGCGTCGACGCCGACGAAACGGCTCGAGGCAATCAGGCAGTTGTCGGACGCCGGCATCCCGGCCTCGGTGATGGTGGCGCCGGTCATTCCCGGTCTCAACGATCCGGAGATGGAGCGCATCCTCGATTCGGCCAGAGCCGCCGGCGCCCGGGAGGCGGGCTATGTCATCCTTCGCCTGCCGCTCGAAGTGGCGCCGATCTTCAAGGACTGGCTGCTGCGTCACTATCCGGATCGCTACCGGCATGTGATGTCGCTGATCCGCTCGATGCGCGACGGCAAGGACTACGATTCCGAATGGGGCAAACGCATGAAAGGCGCCGGTCCCTATGCCTGGCAGATCGGCAGGCGCTTCGAGATCGCGGCCAAGCGGCTCGGCCTCAATGTCGAGCGGCGACAGCTTCGCACCGACCAATTCGTCGCGGGCTCCGGCGCCGGCGAGCAGCTGATGCTGCTTTAATCTCAGTGCCGGCCATGACGGGCCGGCGCTAAGCGGTTCCAGGCCAAGCGACTTTCCGTCTGGAATTGCCCTCCTTTCAAGTATCCCGTCCGGCCACTGTCCCCCGGCCGCGAGACGGTGCCTTCCCGGTCCGACGCCCCATCCGACCCGGAAGGACTTGCGGAGAATCGGAGCCGATGCGAACCTCGCCGCACCATGGCTCGCGCGCGTTCCGATTCTCCGCTTCTCTTTGAAATGGTCGAGAAGCCCGACTTCTCGATCGAGACGAAGGCGATGGCCGACGGGCTGTGGCCGGTCGCCGGCATGGACGAGGCTGGCCGCGGTCCGCTCGCGGGTCCGGTGGTGGCCGCCGCGGTGGTGCTCAACCCCGCCAATATCCCGGAAGGCCTCGACGATTCCAAGCGCCTCACCCATTTGCAGCGCGAGGCGCTGTTCCTGAAGATCCTCGGCTCGGCGCTGAGCGTCTCGATGGCCTCGATCAGCGCCGAAGGCATCGACAACAGCAACATCCTGAAGGCGAGCTTGGAAGCGATGCGCCGTGCCGCCGCCGGCCTGTCCTTGCAGCCGAAACTCGCTTTGGCCGATGGTCGTGACGTTCCGCCAGGTCTCGCTTGCGAAGGCCGGGCGCTCGTCAAGGGCGACCAGCGCTCGCAATCGATCGCCGCCGCCTCGATCGTCGCCAAGGTGATGCGCGACCGCATGATGTGCGGCTGCGGCGGACACCACGCGCATTACGGCTTCGAGGTGCATATGGGCTACGCGACGGTCCGCCACCGCACCGCCATCGAGGCGCATGGGCCGGTGGCACGGCTGCACCGTGCCTCGTTCGCGCCGTTCAGGCTGGGCGGAGCGGAGCCGGTTGAGGAAGAGAGCTTCGCCGGATTGGAGTGATAGCTAATCTCCCCCGGCGCTTCGTCATCCTCGGGCTTGACCCGAGGATCCATGCCGTGACCTCCGCCGGAGAGCGCAACGGTGCAGAATTCTATAACCGCTGCAACGCCTTAACCTCACGGCATGGATTCTAGGGTCTGCGCGCGTCGCTCCGCTCCTTGCTCCGCCCTAGAATGACGATCGAGATGTAGCAGCCCTTCGCGCCCCCTCAGCCCTGCTGGCATCTCGCCCACAATGGAGATTGGCAGCTTCAGCGCCGCTCCTTCCCCAAACAAAAAAGCCGCCGGGTTGCCCAGGCGGCTTCTCATTCGTAACTGCGGTCGGCTCAGTTCAGCTTGGCCTTGACGTCGTCCAGCGCCGACTTGAACAGGTCCGCGCCGGCCTTGACGTCGACCTTGGCGGCGAGCAGCGCGCGGGCAGCCTCGACGGCGATGTCGACGGCGCTGGCGCGCACTTCACTGACGGCCTCGCGTTCGGCCTGGCTGATCTTCTGCTCGGCAAGCGCGGTGCGCCGGGCGACATAGTCCTCGGTCTTCTTGGCGGCCTCGGAAGCAAGCAGCTCAGCCTCGCGCTTGGCGGCGGCGACGATGTCGGCGGCCTCCTTCTCGGCTTCCTTGCGCTTCTGCTGATACTGGCCGAGCAGCTGCTGGGCCTCCTCGCGCAGGCGCCGCGCTTCCTCGAGCTCAGCGCTGATCTTGACCGCGCGGGCGTCTAGCGACTTGGTCAGCATGCCCGGCACCTTCAGATAGATGATGGCGCCGAGGAAGATGAATAGGGCGATAGCGGCCCAGAGCGTGGCAAGTGATGTGGCGTCCATGATCCCGCTCCTTACCGGCTCGCGGATTTGACCGCGGCCGCGATCTCGGACTTGTCGGCCTTGCCGCCGACAAGCGCCTCGACGATGGCCGACGTGGTGTCCTCGGCGATCGTGCCGACTTCCTTCATCGCCTTGGCCTTGATCGAGGCGATGCTCGCCTCGGCCTCGCCGAGCTTCTTTTCGAGCTCGGCCTCGAGCTTCTTGCGCGTGCCCTCGGCGTCCGCCTTGGCGGCGTCGCTTGCCTGTTGGCCGATCTTGTTGGCGTTGGCCTTGGCCTCCGCCAGTTCCTGCTCATAGGCGGCAACGGCGGCATCGGCCTCGCCCTTCAGCCTTGCGGCATGATCGAGGTCCTGGGTGATGCGGTCGTTGCGGACATCGATAATGCCACCAAGACGCGGCATCACAACGCGCTTCAGGAACAGGTAGAAGAGCCCGAAGGTGATGACCAGCCACAGGATCTGCGACGGGAAGGTCTTGGCATCGAACGGCGGGAACGCCTCATGCTCCGCGGCAGGCACCGCAGTGCTCGCATGCGTATCGCCCTCGGCCGCGGCCGGCGCGGTTTCTTGCGCAAAGGCAGATGTCACGAACATCTCATTCCCCTGTCCATACGGGGCCGCACCATGCGGCCCCTTTTGTCAGCGCGCTTCTTACTTGGTGAACACCAGCAGCAGTGCGATGAGGAGCGAGAAGATGCCCAGAGCCTCGGTCACGGCAAAGCCGAAGATCAAGCGGCCGAACTGGCCGTCAGCAGCCGACGGGTTGCGGAGCGCGCCCGAGAGATAGCTGCCGAAGATGTTGCCGAGGCCGATGCCCGCGCCGCCCATGCCGATGCAGGCGATACCAGCGCCGATAGCAGCTGCTGCAGTTGCGTCCATTTCAAAACTCCTGTGGTTGCTTGTTCGTTGCAGTTGGTACGTTGGGTATGCTGGCGCCGGAGCGCCGGTGAAATCGATCAGTGGCTCGGGTGCAGCGCGTCGTTCAGATACATGCAGGTCAGCACCGCGAAGACGTAGGCCTGCAGGAAGGCGACCAGCAGTTCGAGAGCGGTCAGCGCGACCGCCATGGCGAGCGGCAGGACCGAACCGGCAATGCCGACGGCGCCGAGCGCGCTGAGGCTGACGACGAAGCCCGAGAACACTTTCAGCGTGATGTGGCCGGCCAGCATGTTGGCGAAAAGACGAACCGAGAGGCTGACAGGACGCGAGACGAAGGAAATGACTTCGATCGCCACCACCAGCGGCAGCAGATAGCCCGGCACGCCATGCGGCACGAACAGCTTGAGGAAGCCTAAACCGTGCTTGGCAAAGCCGTAGACAACGACCGTGCCGATGACCAGGATCGCCAGCGTGAAGGTGACGATGAGGTGGCTGGTGACGGTGAAGAAATAGGGGAACAGGCCGATCAGGTTGGCGACCAGCACGAACATGAACAGCGAGAACACCAGCGGGAAGAACTGCATGCCCTGCTTGCCGGCGGCGTCGCGCAGCATGTTGCCGACGAACTCATAGGCCATTTCGGAGACCGACTGCAGGCGCCCCGGGATCAAGGCGCGGCTGGCCGTGCTCCAATAGAGGAAAGCCGAGGCCAGCACGATCGTCACGACCATGAACAGGGAAGAGTTGGTGAACGAGACGTCGTAGCCGCCGATATGCAGCGGGATGATCGGATGGATCTGGAACTGGTGGATCGGATCGACCTTGTCAGCAGCAGCCACTTTAAATCCCCGTCAAAGCCACACGGCTTCTTAAGTTCGCTTCAGCGCCTTGCGGCGCCCCACTTCATTCTTTCGGCTCGCGCGGCTTGCCGCCCTGGCCGAATTCGGATGCAAGCCCCGCAGAGCGCAGGACATTCAGTATACCAGCGCCAAAACCCAGCAGCAGGCCGACGATCAGACCCCAGGGCGTTGTTCCCGCCGCGCGGTCGATGATCCAGCCCAAGCCGACACCGACCACCACTCCGGCGATGAACTCGCTGGACAGTTTCAGCGCCTGACCGTAACCGGTCGCAGCTTTCGCGTCGTCTTTCCCCTCGAGCCGGTCCGTGCGTCTCGTCGCAAGCGATGCTCCAAGATCGCGCCGGCGGCGCTCAAGTTCGTCGTCGCGGATGGTGGCTTCTGGCTGCCTGCCGCGGCCGGTTTCTCCGGTTCCGTCTGGCCCGTTTTTGTCGGCCATCGCAACCCCCCTGCCCGGGCAGACGATCACCGTCCGTCCGCTTCTAAAGTCGCCGGCAACATAGTTAGAGGGTCCGCGCCCGTCAAGCCACGGGCCGAACTTCCAAGCGATGTATTTTTGATAATTAAATCAACGATTTATCGAGGTGCGACATCGTGCCCTTCACGGCCGCGTGAGGACTCGGCGCGAATCCGCGCAACAAGCCGCGTCCGCCGGGGTGCGCCGGCGGACGGAGGAAGGATCGCCGGAGCGGTCGTTTAGGCGGCTCGGCTCGAGCCGCCCAACCGGCTCAGTTCGAGTCGCCTGAGGGCTCAGCTCCAGCCGCCGCCATAGGTGCGGTAGAAGATATGCAGGCCGATCCTTGTCATCTTGTGCATGGCGCGCGCCCAGCCCGGATGGACGTAATTGGCATAGTAATGCGTCGACGAGCCGACCTCGGGAATGAAGATCTTGCCGGCGGTCACCGCCATCGCGACGTCCTGGGCGGTCTTGTAGGAAGCCTGGTCGGTGATGATCTTCTTCCTGCCGTCGCAGGCGAAGGAGAACTGGCAGCGGTTGAACCAGTTGTCGTTCTGGTAGACGACGCCGCAGATCGTCTTGGGATAGGTCGGGTTGCGGACGCGGTTGAGGATCACCTGCGCCACCGCCGCTTGGCCGCGGACAGGCTCGCTGCGCGCCTCGAAATAGATGCCCTTGGCAAGGCAGGCCTGCTCGGGCTTGGAAAAGACGCTCGCCGGCAGCGGGTTCTGCAGCCAGGCATGGTCGCCCTTGCCCATCGGCGGGATGAAGCGGCCGTCGTTCGGATCGTCCTGCAGCAGCGCCTCGAAGGGCGAGGCCTTCGCGTAGTCGGGCGCCGACTGGGCATAGGCGGTGGCGAGGATATCCGGCTTGTCGTTGTTGACGAGGGCGACAAGCGCCGCCGGCAGATCCGGATCCGGCTTCTTGTCCTCGCGCAGATGGAAGGCCTGGGCGATCTGCACTTCCTTGCCCTTGATGCCGGGCTTGGCGAAGGTGAGCTTCAGGTTGCTGTCCATCGAGGGACGCAGCAGCGAGGAGGTGCGCTCGAAGATCGAGCCGGCGCTGAAATTCTTGGGCGGCGCGACCGGCGCCACCTTGACCAAACGGCCCTTCTTGTCGGCGCGTATGACGCGGTCTTCATCGGGCGTGGCGCCTGCGACATTGCCCTTGCCGCGAAAGGCCACCGTGCCGACGCCCGGCAGGTCCACACCGGAGCCGGAGAGCGAGCCGGTGGTGACGGAATCGACGAACGGCATTTCGGCTGCATGCACCGAGCCGGCGGCGGATTTCTCGATATAGGCGTTCCAGCGGACGTTGGACGATTCCAGGCCGGAGATCAGGCTTGCCATATCCTGATAGGCGACGGCCGACGGAAAGCCGATCCAGATACCGAGCCCGAGCACCAAAGGAGGAAGGAAGGAACGTTTTTTCGCAACGGCGGCGGCGGCAAGCCGCAATGAAACGCGTCGATGCACGGAACTCTCCAGAACGCTACTGACCCCGGAGAGCCAAAATGAAGCATTAACCTTGATGCGGGGTTAACGACATCGATCGTGTTCTTTTCATGTTTGAGGAAAGCCGGCTTGCTGCTTTCACAGCAAAGCCGGCGAACAATCAGACTGGTGAATCAGGCTTGGGTGAATCAAGCGGGGCGCAGGAAGATCGGCCAGGCGAGCGCAGCGCAGATCGCCGCCGCGAGCCACACGCCCGGCCATGCAAAGACCACCAGCAGCCACGGAATGGCGATCGGCACCAGACAGAAGCCGATGAACACAAAACTGTTGGCCAAGCTGAGCGCGGTCCCGACATGGCCGGCGCCGGCAAGCGTGGCAAGCTCGGTATAGGCGACGCCATGCCAGGCCGAGACGGATATGCCGGCGACGACGACCATCGGCGGCAGCAGCGGCATAAGCGCCGGAATGCCGGCGGCGCCGATCACCAGCAGCCAAAGCACCAGGAAGGCCAGCGCGCTCAAGGCGCTGCAGAGTTTGAGGAACGGGCGGCGGTTGCCGTGGCGGTCGGTGAAGCGCCCGCTCCAGACGCGCATCACCATGGCGCCGGTCTGCACCGCCGCGAGGGTGGCGCTGGTCACAAAGGTACCCATGCCGGCGAAGTCGTGCAGGAAGACCGAGCCGAAGGTCAGCACCGCCACCTGCGGGAAACAGAGCAGGCCGATGGCAGTCGAGCTGCGCCATACCTCGATGTTGCGCAAGGGCGCCGGGCCGCTTGTGGCAGTGGTGGCGTGACCGCCGCTTCCCACCGGCGGCTCGTGCAGCCAACGCCAGGCAAACCAGGCCGACAGAGCAGAGACGGCCGCAAGCAGGCCGAAGACCGCGGTGAAGCCCACAGCCAGCGCCAGGGAAGGCAGGACGAGCGCGCCCAGCCCGCCGCCGAGCGGCACCGCCGTCTGCCGGATGCTCATGGCGAAGCCGCGCTCGCCCTCCGCGAACCAGCCCATAATGGCGCGGCCGCTGGAGCCGTTGACGCTGCCGCCGAGCAGGCCGGCGACGAGCAGGCTTGCCGACAGCAGCGCGACGCCTGGAACGGCCGTTTTCGCCGGCACGACGAGCAGCGCCATGATGAAGAGCCATGCGGCCGTCGCGCCGAGCCCGGTCAGGAGCACGCGGCGGTCGCCCCAGCGGTCGGTGAGCACGCCCCAGGGCAGCTCGCTCAGCGCCACGCCAAGGCCGAGCAGACCGAGCGCCAAGCCGAGGGAGGCATTGTCGAGGTGATAGCCCTGGCGCATCGCCACCGCGGTTGCCGGAATGCCGGAGAAGGTGGCGGAGAAGCCGGCATTGGCGGCGACGCCGATGCCCAGAACCTTCCAGCGATGATTGGGGCCGAAGTCGCGCCGCGCTGGGGCGCCGGCGATATCTCCCTTGGGCGGCTGGCAGTCGTTTCGTGTGACGAAGGCGGACATGGTTCCATTCCCGTGACGGCCGGCTGACGGCTTGACGGACGGGATGTAGCGCCATAGCTTCATTCATAAAATCAGGAAGTTTTTGATCAACAATCCTGAAAATCAGGACAATCTTATGCGCCGCGTCACGTTCGACCTCGACGTCCTCAGGACCTTCGTCACCGGCATGGAGCTGGGCAGCTTCGCCAAGGCGGCCGAACGGCTGGGACGCTCGACGTCCGCCGTCAGCGCGCAACTGAAGAAGCTGGAGGAGCAGGCGGATACGCCGATCTTCCGCAAGGCGGGGCGCGGCCTGGCGCTCACCGAAGCCGGCGAGACGATGCTTGGCTATGCACGGCGGCTGATCGAGCTCAACGACGAGGCGGCCTCAGCCATTCGCGACATCGAGTTGGAAGGCTGGGTGCGGCTCGGCCTGCAGGAGGATTTCGGCGAAGCCGTGCTGCCCGACGTGCTCGGCCGCTTCGCCCGCGCCCACCCCAAGGTTCGGATCGAAGCGCGGATCGGGCGCAGCCACGATCTGGCCGAGCGTGTCCTGTCAGGCAACCTCGACATCGCCCTCGCCTGGCATGACGGCACGACCCTGCCCTACAGCCGGCATGTCGCCGACGTGCAAGCGCGCTGGATCGGCCCGGCGAAACCGATCGAGGCAGGTCCGCGCGATGGCGAGCCGCTGCCGCTGGTGGTGTTCGAGGCACCCTGCCTGCTCAGGACCGTGGCGACCGAGACGCTCGACCGCGCGGGCCTGCCCTGGCGCATGGCCTTCTCGAGCCCCAGCCTCGGCGGCATCTGGGCGGCGGTGGCGGCTGGCCTTGGCCTGACGATCCGCACCGATATCGGCCTGCCGGCCAATGTCAGGGCGATCGCGCCCGGGGTGCTCGGTCTCCCGGCCCTGCCGATGATGGCGCTGCACCTGCACCAGAAGGACGCCGAGCTCGACCCGGTGGCGGCGCGACTTGCCGAGATATTGCTGCAGGCGGCGATGGAGACGCTGCCTGAGGGGGCGCGAACCGGTGAGGGATTGCGAGAGGTCGCGTGAGGTCTTGGGCGGCGCCCTTCGACTTCGTCATTCTATGGCGAAGCAAGGAGCGAAGCGACGCGCGCAGACCATAGAATCCATGCCGTTACCTGCGCGAAGAATGCAGCGGAGCAGAATTCTGAACCGTGGCGACGCCTCGAAGTCACGGAATGGATCCTCGGGTCTGCGCGCGTCGCTTCGCTCCTTGCTTCGCCCGTGGATGACGAGGCATCAGCGTCGGCGCTTATCCTCAGAAGTCACCGCTTCTTCGCCCTGCCCGCGAAAGGATTGTCCGAGGTGCGCAGCGCCATGCGGATCGGCACGCCGGGCATGTCGAAGGCTTCGCGCAGGCTGTTGGTCAGGTAGCGGACATAGGATTGCGGCATCGCGTCCGGGCGCGAGCAGGAGACGACGAAGCCCGGCGGGCGCGTCTTGGCCTGGGTAACGTATTTGATCTTCAGACGGCGGCCGGCGACGGCGGGCGGCGGATGATGCGCGAGGATGCCTTCCAGCCAGCGGTTGAGCTTGCCGGTGGACACGCGGCTGTTCCAGACCTTGTGCGTCTTGATGACGCTTTCCATCAGCTTGTCGAGGCCGCGCCCGGTTTCGGCCGAGACCGTCACCGCCTGGATGCCGCGCACCTGCGGCAAGAGCCGCTCGGTCTTTTCGCGCAGCTCGGCCAGCAGCTCCTGCGGATTGTCGATCAGGTCCCATTTGTTGAAGGCGATTACCGGCGCCCTGCCCTCGCGGGTGATGAGATCGGCGATCTGCAGGTCCTGCTTCTCGAAGGGAATGGTGGCATCGAGCACGATGATGACGATCTCGGCGAAGCGGATGGCGCGCAGGCCGTCCTGCACCGAGAGTTTTTCGAGCTTCTCCTGCACCTTCGATTTGCGGCGCATGCCGGCGGTGTCGAACAGCTTGATGCGGCGGCCGCGCCAATCCCAGTCGACCGAGATCGAATCGCGGGTGATGCCGGCCTCCGGACCGGTGAGCAGCCGCTCCTCGCCGATCAGCGCATTGATCAGCGTCGACTTGCCGGCGTTGGGACGGCCGACGACGGCGATGCGCAGCGGCTTGGTGTCGTCATAGGATGCTTCGGCGTCCGGGTCGGCGATGTCCTCGCCGATCAGCACCTCGCTGGCGGCGACCTCGTCGCCGTCTTCCTCTTCCTCGTCCTCGCCGAATGCGCGTTCCTCGCCAAGTGCCTCGACCACCGCGTCACGCAGGTCGGGCATGCCCTGGCCGTGCTCGGCCGAAACCGGGATCGGCTCGCCCAGACCGAGTTCCCAGGCCTCCAGCATGCCGCCTTGAGCGCCCCGCGCCTCGGCCTTGTTGGCGACGAGCACCACCGGCTTGCCGGACTTGCGCACCACCTCGGCGAAGGTGCGGTCGTCCGGCAGCAGGCCCGACTTGGCATCGACGGTGAAGAAGATGAGGTCTGCCTCGCGGATGGCGATCTCGGTCTGCTGGCGCATGCGGCCAGGCAGGGTCGAGGCGGCCGTATCCTCAAAGCCGGCGGTGTCGATGACGTCGAAATGGAGATCGTAGAGTTTTGCCGCATGCACGCGCCGGTCGCGCGTCACGCCCGGCGTGTCGTCGACAAGCGCCAGCTTCTTTCCGACCAGCCGATTGAAAAGAGTCGATTTGCCGACGTTAGGCCGGCCGATGATGGCGACTTTGAAGCCCATCCGAGGTCACGACGCGTTGCCCGACCCGCGGATCAGCTCGGACATCAGCTGCGCCCGCTGGCGCACATTGCGCGGGGCGGCATCGTCCGAAGAGATCTGGTCGAACAGTTTGAGCGCGTCCGCCGACTTGCCGTCCTTCCAGGCGGCAAGGCCGAGCGCCTCGCGCGCCGAGTGGCGCAGCGGATTGGTGTCGGCGGTCAGCGCCTCGATGCGGCTGGAGACATCGGCGTAAGAGCCGTGGTCGACGAGCAGCAGTGCTGCCCTCAGCCGCGCGATGTCGCGGATGCCGCCGGGGATGGCGGTGTCGGCGGCGACCGCGTCGAAGTCCTTGACCGCGCCGTCGACGTCGCCCTTGTCGGCCTTGACGGTCGCGGCGCGCATGCGGGCGAGCAGCGGATAGGCGCCGTAGCCGTCCTTCTCCAGCTGGTCGAGCGCGGCGATCGCCTCGTCGTTCTTGCCGTCATTGGCGAATTTGAGGGCAGCCGAGAAGGCGTCGCCCGAGCGGTTGGCGCGGCTCTCGTCCCAGTAACGGTAACCAACGACCGCGGCGGTGCCCAGCACGATCAGGATGGCGATGCCGAGAACGGCCGGGCCAAAACGATCCCACAGCGCCTGCGCCTGCTCGCGACGAATCTCTTCGTTGACTTCGCGGATAAAACTGTCGTCCGACATCAATCAAAACCATTGCTGCCCCGGAAGGGGGCGCTTCTTGAGCCCGCGTTTTAGCGAAATTTTGTCGGCATGGAAGGGGGCGGGCCGGAAAATCGGCTGGGAATGCCCGGCGCCCACAGCCCTTGCCTGAACGCAACCGCGCCACATTTGCGCGATAGCCGGCTTCCGATCAGCCGGAGACGTCCCGCCAGAAGGTTGCCAATGCTTCGTTCGTACCGCGTCCTTGCATTCAGTCTCGCCTCGCTTGCCTGCGCCAATGCAGCCCTCGCCGATCCGCCGAAATCGCCGGCCGTTTCGCCCGCCAGACCCAAGCAGGTGGTGCTGATCTCGTTCGACGCCGCCCGCGATATCTCGCAATGGCAGCGCAGCCGGGCGCTGGCAAAGCGCACGGGCGCGCATTTCACCTATTTCCTGTCCTGCGTGTTCCTGCTCTCGCCTGAGACGCGGCAGGACTATGCCGGCCCCGGCAAGGCCGCCGGCAAATCCAATGTCGGCTTCGGCGCCTCGAAGCAGGACGTGGCCGACCGGCTGGAGCAGGTCCGGCTGGCCGCCGCCGAGGGCCACGACATCGGCAGCCATGCCTGCGGCCATTTCGACGGCAAGGCCTGGAGCAAGGCGGACTGGCTGGCCGAATTCGCCTCCGCCCGGCGCATCTTCGAGAAGGCCTATGCGATCAACGGCATCCCGGAACCGGCCGACTGGCATGATTTCGCGCATCATGCGCTGGTCGGGTTCCGCGCGCCCTATCTTTCGACCGGCAAGGCGCTTTACGAGGCCCTACCCGAAGCCGGCTTCCAGTATGACGCCAGCGGCGTTTCGAACGGTCCCGCCGTGCCGCCGACCCTGAATGGCACGACCCGTTTTGCCCTGCCGCTTATCCCGGAGGGAGCGAAGGCGAAGCCCGTGGTCGCTATGGACTACAATCTCTATGTCCGCCACTCGAGCGGCACCGAGAAGCTGGCCATGGCGGGCGAATTCACCGAACGCGCCTACCAGGCGTTCCGCGCCGCCTTCGAGGCTCAGTACAATGGCAAGCGCCTGCCGCTGGAGCTCGGCTTCCACTTCACGCTGATGAATAACGGCGCCTACTGGAACGCGCTGGAGCGCTTCGCCGGCGAGGTCTGCGTGAAGGCTGACGTCGAGTGCATCAGTTTTCGCGACTATGTCGAGCGGCAGCGCGCCGGCCAAGCCCAGGCGAGCGTGGGCGGCTGACTGGACGCAAGCCGCACCCTAAAGCGCGTCGCGATCTTTCAGATTCGCTCCATGCGCTTTAGGTTTTTGATTTTACGCATGTCTTTATCCCGAAACCGGTTCCCACTTTCGGGAGACATGCTTTAACTTGCCGGCTGATCTTCGGGGCGCATGCCAGCCTGCTCGCGTTCTAGGTAATGCTGATCGATAACCGGCAGCTGTTCGCCTTGCAGTGTCGCCTCGAAGGCACGCAAACGTTTGTGCACAGACTGCAGTTCGACAATCGTCGACCAGGAATTCAACAGGAACTGCAGCGAATTCGTCACCTTGCCGAACGCGTTCGAGATCTGGTTCAGCGCGCCGAACGTGATCTTGTGCGCGACCAGCGAAGGCCCGAGGATCAGCAGCGAGAAGATGTTGTCGGCCTGCAGGTAGGTGTAACGAACAACGTTGAAATAGATGTAGTGGAAATAGAGCTTGAAATAATTGCGGCGGACATTGGCGAACAATTGTGTCGTCGTCGCCGGCTGAGCCCGGTCGGCATGATCTTCGCCGTAGACAAGCTCCTTACGATAGGCTGCCTCGACACGCTGGTTGCGGAACTGCAGGCCCGGCAGCTTGAGACCCGCCACCATGACGGAAATCGTTCCGAACAGACACCAGCCCAATGCAGCAATGACCAGTGGCTGCGGGACCGTGCCGATGATCGGCAATTCGGTGATGTGAGCCTGCAGTTGAATCAAGACCGGCAGGAAGGCGATCAGGGTCATGATCGACTGAACGAAGGTCGAGCCGAGATCTTCCATGATCTGCGAGAAACGCATCGTGTCTTCCTGGATACGCTGCGAGGCGCCCTCGATGTGGCGCAGCCGGCTCCAGTTGGCCATGAAGTAATCGTTCATCGCGGTGCGCCAACGGAAGATCCAATGGCTGACGATGAAGGCATTGACCACCTGCACATTCATGCCGACCAGCGCCAGCCAGGAGAAATCGGCCAATCCCTTGTAGAATTCCGTGTTGGTCGAGGGAGTCGTTCCCGACATCAGGCCCTGAACATAGTCGAAGAAAGGACCGTACCAGTTGTTGACCGCGACCGAGATCTGCACGTTGAAATAGATGAAGAACAGGATGACGGCGGTCATCAGGATCGACCAGTTCTGCCACGGGTGCGGAGCGTACCAGCTCCAGAAGGCGTAGAAGACCGCCACGCACGCCACGAAGTAGATGTAGAACCACAGGAAAGGCTTCGACCACAGCACCGCGATACCAATGATCGGCGGCGTCCCGGCGGCTGCCGGCGGCAGGCCGAAGATGGCGCCCAGCTGCTCGCCGCCGAAGAACCAGAACAAGATCGCCGCAAGGCTCCAGACGGCGGCCGAGGTGAAAAAGAGCTTCGGCTGCGGGAAGAAGGATACGAACACTGTGGCGGATTTCCTCGGTCTGACCGCAAATCAGCGGCGTTGCTGTTTGGCGGGCATAAGGTCACACATTAGTGGGAAAGAAAATGCCTTGCCCGATGCCCGGCATCGAACAAGGCCGCAAATCATGGCGATTTTGGCGCGGCCGACCAAGCGACGACGCCGGAGAGCAGCAGTGCCGCCGCCGCCATGATCGAGGCAAGGGTGTAATTGCCCGAGGCCTGGGCGAGCAGGCCGGCGGCAATCGGACCGACGATCTGGCCGAGGCCGAAGGCTGCCGTCATCACCGCGAAGATGCGACGCGGCGCTCGCGGCGCGAGTTGCCTGCCCATCTGTATGCCCAGCGCCGTGATGGCGATGAAGGTGCCGCCAAGTAGCACGCCGGCGATCAGCGGCCCGGCGGCGCCCTTGACGACGACGCTGGCGGTGACGCCGACCACCTCGATCATGCAGCTCAAGGCATAAGCGGCATAGAGCCCGATCCGGCCGGCAAGCTTCTGCCACGCCCAAGTCGAGGGAAAGCCGGCAAGGCCGGCAACCATCCAGACGGTGGCCTCGAAGACGCGCCCGCCACCGCCCTGGCGCACGATGGCGACCAGGAACGTGGCTGTCACCACATAGCCGAAGCCGAACAGTCCATAGGCGACGATCATCTTTACCAGGGACCCGTCCTTGGGCAGCGCCGGCTCGCGCCCGTCGGCGACATTGGCCGGCGTGGTCGAGCCGGCAAGCAGCGCGACGACGATGAGACCCACCGCCGAAAGCGCTCCGGACCAGAGCCAGCCGTCGGCCCAACCCGCGTGTTCGGAGACGAGGATCGCCAGCAGCGCTGAGGACGCCGCTATGCCGAGGCCCACGCCGCCGAAATGCAGCGCCTGCAAATCGCCGCGGCCGGCCATCGCCAGATGGCTGAAGACGATCGAGGCCATGAACACCATGACGAAGGCGCTGGCGAGGCCGGCGAGGAAGCGGATGACGAGGAAGGCGGCCATCGTTTCGTTGAGCCCCATGAGGCCCGCGAGCACGGCGGTGGCGGCGAGGCCGGCGAACGTCAGCATGCGCTCGCGGCCATGCGCCCAGTCGCCGGCCGCGGCGAGCGCGCCGATGAGGTAGCCGAGATAGTTGGCGGAAGCGATCCAGCCGGCATCGGCCGGCGTCAGGTGCAGTCCCTCCATCATGCCCGGCAGGATCGGCGTATAGACGAAGCGGCCGATGCCCTGGGCGACGGCGAGCGCGAGCATGCCGGCGAGAGCAAGACGCAAGGGAGATGGCGAGGCGTTCATTGCGGCGCACAATAAGAATGTGCGTCCGCGAAACAATGCGCTTGCGTTGGGCCAGCGGGACGTAACGGCGCCGATGGAGTCAGCGGTCCGCCGCACCCATCGTTTCATATGCGGTGCGGCGGGCTGTCAGCCGGAAGGGCATGTCGCCAAGCTCGCGCTCCGACATGGTGTCGAGCACCGGATGCGACAGCGGATCGGTGATCCAGCGGGCCATCTCATCGTCATCGCGTGACCTCGCCTCGGCGCCGGAAAGCCCTTTCAGCAGGGATAAAATCTTCATGGGACCATCTCCTGGCTCAAGGCTGTTCCAGTTAAATTCTGCGCTTTCTTGTCGGATTCAATTGAGATTTCGATCCCTCCACTTTAGAAAAACTGAATGGCTATGCTCAATCGCGTCCATCTCAACGGCCTGCGCGCCGTGGAATCCGTCGCCCGGCTGGGATCGCTGGCGGGAGCGGCGGCGGAACTGAACGTCTCGGTCAGCGCCGTCAGCCAGCAGGTCAAGCGCACGGAAAAGCAGCTGGGACGGGCGCTGTTCGAACGCACATCTGGCGGGCTGGTGCCGACCGAATTCGGCGCCGCCTTCACGGTCCGGCTCAGCGCCGGCTTCCGTGAACTCGCGCAGGCGGTGGCGCTGGCCGACGAGGCAAACGAGTGCACGCTGGTCGTCTCGGTGGCGCCTGCTTTCGCCTCGAAATGGCTGCTGCCCAGGCTGTCGCGACACTTCGCGCGCCATCCGAACGTGCTTTTGCGCATCGACGCCTCGGCCCGGATCGCCGACCTCGACCGGTCCGACATCGATATCGCCATCCGGCTCGGCGACGGCAAATGGCCGGGCGACCGCGCCGAGCTTCTGCTTGCCCAGGAAGTGTTTCCGGTCTGCGCGCCCTCGATCGCGGCCAGGCTGAAGTCGATCGGCGACCTGGCGCAGACCTGTGCCATCACCGACGAGCGGGCGATGTTCAGCTGGGACGGCTGGTTCGAGGCGGCCGGCGTCGAGCCGGTCACCTTCCAGAAGGGCGCGCGCTTCACCGATCCGATGCTTTGCCTGGAATCGGCGATCGCCGGTCATGGCGTGATGCTCGCCTGGCAATTGCTCACCGCCGACGCGCTGGCCGACGGCCGGCTGGTCGCGCCCTTCGGCGTGCGGGCCGAGAGCGGGCTCGGCTACTGGTTGGTGACCTCTGCCACCAAAAGCGAAAGCCGCAAGGTGCGCGACTTCAAGGCCTGGATCCGCGAGGAGATCGAGGCGACCATGGCGCAGTTCCGGGCGTTGGACAGCGCAGCTTGAAGCCAGGCCCAGTCGATCGCGGTGGAAAGGCCAACCGCAGCGGTCTATGTAAGAACCAGACCCCAACAAACGGCAGGCAGGATCATGACCACACATTCGCGCGGCGTCTCGGCAAGCATCGACCCGGTGAAGCTCGACAGGCTGGCTGAAGTCGCCATCAAGGTCGGGCTGCAGCTGCAGCCTGGGCAGGATCTGGTGCTGACCTCGTCGATCGCGGCGCTGCCGCTGACCCGCCGCATCGTCGAGCACGCCTACAAGGCAGGCGCCGGGCTGGTGACGCCGATCTTCAACGACGACGAGATCACGCTGGCGCGTTTCCGCTATGGGGCGGATGCCGGTTTCGACCGCGCCGCCGGCTGGCTCTATGAAGGCATGGCGAAGGCCTTCTCGAACAATGCGGCGCGGCTTGCGGTGCGCGGCGAAGATCCGTCGCTGCTTTCCGCGCAAGATCCGGCCAAGGTGGCGCGCGCCAACAAGGCGAACTCGATGGCCTACCAGCCGGCGCTGGAGAAGATCACCGGCTTCGACATCAACTGGAACATCGTCGCCTATCCCGACCTTGCCTGGGCAAAGCAGGTGTTTCCGGGCGAGCCGGACGACGTCGCGGTTGTGAAGCTCGCCGATGCCATCTTCTCGGCCTCGCGGGTGGATGTCGAGGATCCGATCGGCAACTGGAAGGCGCACAACGCGGCGCTGGCCGAGCGGACGAAATGGCTGAACGAGCATAATTTCCACGCGCTGCATTTCACCGGGCCGGGCACCGACCTCACCGTCGGGCTGGCGGAAGGCCATGAATGGATGGGCGGCGCCTCGACGGCGAAGAACGGCGTCACCTGCAACCCGAACATCCCGACCGAGGAAGTCTTCACCACGCCGCATGCAAGGCGCGTCGAAGGCCATGTCTCCTCGACCAAGCCGCTCTCCTACCAGGGCACGCTGATCGACGAGATTTCCGTGCGCTTCGAGGGCGGGCGGATCGTCGAGGCCAAGGCCTCGAAGGGCGAGGACGTGCTGAAGAAGGTGCTCGACACCGACGAGGGCGCGCGTCGCCTCGGCGAAGTGGCGCTGGTGCCGCATTCCTCGCCGATCTCGCGGAGTGGGCTGTTGTTCTTCAACACGCTGTTCGACGAGAACGCCGCCTGCCACATCGCGCTCGGGCAGTGCTATTCGAAGTGCTTCGTCAACGGCGCCTCGCTCAGCCAGGACGAGATCGCCGAGCGCGGCGGCAACAAGAGCTTCATCCACATCGACTGGATGATCGGCTCGGACAAGATCGACATCGACGGCGTCGCCAAGGGCGGCGGCCGCGTGCCGGTGATGCGCAAGGGCGAATGGGCCTGAGAGAGGCGTAATGGCCTTCGACATAGCGGTGAAGCGCGTCTATGAGCCGCCGGCGAAAGCCGACGGGCAGCGGGTTCTGGTCGATCGCCTCTGGCCGCGGGGTGTCAGCAAGAAGGATGCCGAACTGGCGCTTTGGCTGAAGGAGATCGCGCCGAGCGACGAGCTGCGCAAATGGTTCGGGCACGAGCCGGAGCGCTGGGCGGAATTCCAGAAGCGGTATCGGGCCGAGCTTGATGCGAACAAGGAGGCGGTCGCGCAGCTGCGTGGCCTGTTGCGCGAGGGCAAGGTGACGCTGCTCTACGGCGCGCATGACGAAGCGCACAACAATGCGGTGGCGCTGGCGGCGTATTTGCGAGACCACGCATAATTGTTGAGATGTCGAGTTCCCTGGCCCCCCTCTCTGGCCTGCCGGCCATCTCCCCCTCAAGGGGGAGATCAGCCGTCGCGCCGGCTTTCGCCAATCGCCAACGTCGCAGGAATTAGCGAGGCGCCAAAGCTGCCAATCTGAGATGTCCGGCAGGACAGAGAGGGGGGCGAAGGAACGCTGCGTAAGCAGTCGAGCCTATTTTCCTCCCACCGCCTCCTCGTAAATCTCCGGCTTGAACCCCACCAAAATCCGATCGCCCACCTCCAGCACCGGCCGCTTGATCATCGTCGGCTTGGCCAACATCAGCTTCTTCGCCTTCTTCTCGTCGAGCGCTTCCTTGTCCTTCTCCGGCAGCTCGCGAAACGTGGTGCTGCCCTTGTTGAGCAGCTTTTCCCAGCCGACCTTACCGACCCAGCCGCTCAGTTTGTCAGCCTCGATCCCTTCGGCGCGGTAATCATGGAAGCGATACGGAACGTCATGGCTTTCCAGCCAGACGCGCGCCTTCTTTATCGTGTCGCAGGTGGTGATGCCGTACATGGTGTTGGTCAAGGCAGGCCTCGGGCGGATGGGGTTGCGAATCTGAGCGAACCCTAAGCCCGCCGCCGCGGCTTTGCCAGCGCAAGAGGCAAAGGCACACGCATCCCCCCGACGGCTGGGGCAAGTTGGCCGACCGACTTGCGAAGGCTCCTGAACCTCGTCATTCCAGGGCGGAGTAAGGAGCGTAGCGACGCGCGCAGACCCTGGAATTCATGCCGTTACCTGGACCGAAGTGTGCAACGGTGCAGAATTCTGGACCGCCGCGGTGCTTCCAAGTCACGGCATGGATCCTCGGGTCTGCGCGCGTCGCTACGCTCCTTGCTCCGCCAGTGGATGACGACCGCGATAGGCGTCTCGGCCAATCGCCAAGGCATGCCGCCTGCCAACGCACGAATAGCCAACCGATCAAAACTTCTGTGTTAAGGAACTAGTAGTAGAACCGCTCTTCGCTGATCTTGCCGTTCTTGACCGTGTAGAGGCCGACCTCGTCCATTTTGACACGTTCGCCGGTGGATTTCGGCGTAATGTCGAAGCTGAAGCGCAAGGCGAACTGGTCGCCATTGACATAGGGACCCTCGACCGAGCCGCCATGGACCTCGTGGTTCGCTTCCCACCACGCGCTTTTCTGCTTGACGGCTTCCTTGCCGTTGCACACGGCCATCGGACCTTCCATCGCCTCGTAGCTGACGATGTCGTCGGCATTGTACTTCGCGGCGGCGCTATGGCTGTCGCCCCGCTTGAGGAGTTCGGTGAAATCCTTGGCAATATCGGCAGTGGTCATGGGATCCTCCCGGTTTGGACCAGACATCAAGTAGGAACCGATTGCGCGCCTGCCACCGATGAGCCGCTTCGCAGGTGACAATTCGTGTCAGGATGGCGATGCCGCGCCATCAGAGCCCAACGATCCAGTTCCCGCCAGCGCCTTGCAGCCATGGGCCATGGTGCTCGGCCAGTTGGCTAGCCACGCAGAAACCCGACAGACCTTAGAGAGGTTCGAGATGCGGGTATGCTCGACCACCAGTACAGGTCCGTCGGCCATTTTTTGTTTCTGGATAACGAGCAATCGCTGAGGCATCCTGTGCAGATGTGCAACCTCTACAACATCACAACCAGCCAAGCCGCCATCCGCGAGTGGACCCGCGCCATGCGGGACATCACGGGCAACCTTGAGCCCTCGCTGGATATCTACCCCAACATGCCGGGCGCTGTGGTTCGCAATGCCCCGGACGGACAGCGGGAGCTTGCCAAGCTGCTGTGGGGAATGCCGACCCCGGCAGAGCGGGTGAAAGGCAAGGTGGACTATGGCACCACCAACATCCGCAATCCGCAGTATGGGCACTGGCAGCAATATGTTGGCGTGGAGAACCGCTGTGTGGTGCCCGTCACGAGCTTCGCAGAGCCAAGCCCCACGCCCAACGACAAGGACCCGGAGACACGTATACAGCGGAACTACTGGTTCGCACGAAGCGAGGACCGGCCGCTTTTCTTCTTCGCCGGCATGTGGACGCGCTGGCAGGGTGTCCGCAGGGTCAAAGACGGGCCGGGGGACTTCGAGCTTTACGGCTTCCTCACGACCAAGCCCAACGCCCTCATAGCACCCATCCACGAGAAGGCCATGCCGGTAATCCTCACCACCCGGGAGGAGGTGGAAACCTGGCTCACCGCCCCGTGGTCAGAAGCGCGGCACATGCAGCGGACAGCGCCCGACGATGCCTTGGTGATAGTCGAGAAGCCGGCCACACAGATCAAGTTCCCGCATGCCGGGGATGCGGCGGGTGGCCAAATGTCATTACTTTGACCCGGCTGAGACCCGGCGGGGAGATGATCTATCACTCTTTTTCATCACGCCAGATCACTCGACGCACCATACGGACCCCGACAAGCCGCCTCACGCGTATCTTCACGCCCTGGACGGCGCTGGGCAGCAGAATGTCCACGTCGAACTCCCGCCGCTTGCAGCGCTCGCACCGCATATGCCGCTCGACGTCCCAGAACGGAATGTCCCCCATGAGCTTGAGGAGATCTCCGGGGAGGTAGTGATGGGTGACGTTGCAGTTGATGCAGCGGACGCGGATTAACTGCCCGATTTCGTGAGCTCGGCTCAGTGTCTGAACGACGCGTCGGGTTCTGCTGCTGGGCTCCGGCATGGCCTACGAAATAGGAAAATGTTCCTTGCGGAGTCAATTTCAAAACTAGCCCTTTTGTTCTATTTTTGTTCATTTGTGGCAATTAGAGCGAGCTATCGGAATGAAGCGGCGGATTTCAGGACCCGCGTTCCTCTAATAACACCCGCGCTCGACCGCCAGCCGCCGCACCAACGCCAGCACGGTGTCGATGGTCGGCGTCGGCTGGCCGGTCAGGCGGCCGAGCTCTTGCACGGCTGTGACAAGCGCGTCGATCTCCATCGGGCGGCCGCGCTCGAGATCCTGCAGCATCGAGGTCTTGTGCTCGCCGACATCGCCGGCGCCCTTGATGCGCCGGTCGACGGGAATGAGGAAGCGTACGCCGAGGCTCTCACCGATCGCCTGCGCTTCCAGCATCATGGCGCGGGCGGTGGCGCGTGTGGCTTCGTCGGCGACGATTGCCGCAAGCGTGCTGCCGGTCAGCGCCGAGATCGGGTTGAAGGAAAGATTGCCCCAAAGCTTCACCCAGATTTCCGAGCGGATGTCCTCGCGCACCGGCGCCTGCAGCCCTGCCTTGACCATTTCGCGGGCAAGCGCGGTGGCCCGCTCGCTCTTTTCGCCCGAAGGCTCGCCCAGCGAAAAGCGCGTGCCCTCGACATGGCGGATCAGGCCGGGCGCGTCGACCTCGACGGCCGGATAGACGACGGAGCCGATGACGCGCTCCGGTCCGATGCGCTGCCAGATCGCACCGCCTGGATCGACCGCGGCGAGCCGCGTGCCTTCGAGCGCGCCGCCCGCCTTGTGGAAATACCACCAGGGCACGCCGTTCTGCATGGTGACAACGGCTGTCCCCTCGCCCAGCAGCGGCGCGATCTGATCAAGGGCCGGCGCCAGCGAATGCGCCTTCAGCGCCAGCACGACATAGTCCTGCACGCCGAGTTCGTCGGCGCGGGAGGCAGCCCTGACCTGCGCCACCTTTTCCTTGCCGTCCTCGATCAGGCGAAGGCCATCGGCCTTGATCGCCTCCAGATGCGCGCCTCGCGCCACGATCGACAGATCGACAGAGCTGGCGATCGCGAGCTTGGCGGCGAGGTAGCCGCCGATGGCGCCGGCGCCGAAGACTGTTACGCGCATCAGCCGAGCCCGAGCTTGGCCGCGAGACCTATGCGCTGCAGCTTGCCGGTCGCGCCCTTGGGAATCTCGTCAAGGATCAGCACCTTGCGCGGCACCTTGAAATCGGCGAGCCGAGTCGCGGCGAAGCCGCGGATGTCGGCCTCGCTGGCGCTCTGGCCTTCGCGCAGCACGACGGCGGACGCAACCTCTTCACCCAGCTTGTCATGCGGCATGGCGAAGGTGACGACCTGCGCCACCGCCGGATGATCCATCAGCACGTCGTCGACCTCGAGCGGCGAAATCTTTTCGCCGCCGCGATTGATGATCTCCTTCAGCCGGCCGGTGACGCGCAGGTAGCTGTCCTCATCGAGCACGCCCTGGTCGCCGGTGTGGAACCAGCCATGAGCGAAGGCGCTGGCATTGGCTTGCGGGTTCTTCTCATAGCCGGCGGTGACGTTCGGACCGCGAATGACGATCTCACCGATCTCGCCGGGTTTGAGCAGTCGCCCGTCCGGCGCCATGACGGCGACTTCCGGCCCGGCCGACGCGCCGACGCTGCCTGGCTTGCGCAGTCCGGGCGGCAAGCGGTTGGACGCCATCTGGTGCGCGGCCTCGGTCATGCCGTAGGATTCGATCACCGGGCAGCCGAAGGTCGCTTCCAATTCAGCCATCACCTGCGCCGGCAACGAAGCCGACGACGAGCGGATGAAGCGCAGCTTCGCCTCGGCGAGCTGCTCGGGGTTACGCGCGGCGCGCGGCAGGATCGCCTGATGCATGGTCGGCACCGCCGTGTACCAGCTTGGCTTGGCCTCTGAGAGCCACTGGAAGAAGCGCAGCGCGTTGAAGCCCGGCGTGCAGAAGACGCTGGCGCCGGCGGCGAGCGAGGACAGCACGGCTGCGATCAGTCCATGGATGTGGAACAGCGGCATGATGTTGAGGCAACGGTCGGCCGGCGTCAGGCCGAGCGTCGCGCCGATATGCGCTGCCGACGCCGCGAGGTTGGCGTGGCTGAGCGGCACCAGTTTCGGGCGAGAGGTGGTGCCGGAGGTGTGCAAAAGGAGCGCGACATCGCCATCGGCCGCCAGACCGGATGCGACCGGCGGCCCGACGGGATCGCCCTCGATCGCGAAGACGCCAGACGGCGCGCCTTCCGGCACCACCAGCCGCAGCACCGGAATGCCGAGGCGCCCGGCGACTTCGACCGAAGGGCCCTGCTCGTCCTTGCCGACGAGGATCGCCTTGACGCCGATATCGCTCAGATAGAAATCGAGCTCGTCGGCCCGGTAGGCCGGATTGAGCGGCGCGGTGGACGCTGCGGCCGCCACGGCGATGAAGGCCGTCGCCATTTCCGGGCCGTTCGGCAGCACGATGGCGACACGGTCGCCGCGGCCGATGCCCAGCGCGTTGAGCCGCGCCACGGTATCGCTGATCAGGCGACGCAGCCCGCCATGCGAGAGGGTCGCTCGCTCGGGCGCGGCGATGGCCGGCGCGTCGTCGGCGCCGGGTGCGAGGCGATGGGCGAGATCGGTGGCGTTTTGGCTGTTCGTCATGGTTCCAGACTATGTTTTGAACGGTCGGCTATTGTCCAGCAAATGGCTCAATATCCGAGCGCCAGCCCGTCCTTGCGCGGATCGGACGCGCCGGTCAGCGTGCCCTTTTCCCAATCGATCAGCACCGCCTGCCCGCCACCCAGCGGATGATCGGGCTCGACGACGCGATGGCCACGGCAACGCAGGCCCTCGATGGCATCTGGACGCACGCTTCGCTCGGCCTCGACGACGTCGTGGTTGTAGAAAACCCGAGCCACATCGATCGCCTGCTGCGGGTCCATGCCGAAGTCGATCATGTTGGTCAAAAGATGCACATGGCCGAAGGGCTGGTAGCCGCCGCCCATCACGCCGAAGGGCATCAAAGCGCGGCCGTTCCTCGTCATCATGCCTGGCATGATCGTATGCATCGGCCGCTTGCCGGGCGCGATCGCGTTCGGATGCTTCGGATCGAGGCGGAAGCTGGAGCCACGATTCTGCAGCACGACCCCGGTCTTCGGGCCGACGACGCCGCTGCCGAAGGAATAATAGGTCGAGTTGATGAAGCTCACCGCGTTGCGGTCGCGGTCGACGACGCTGATATAGACCGTGTCGCTGCCGGGAAGATCAAGCCTCGGCAGGTCGGTCATGGCGCGCTCGGGATCGATCGCCGAACGCAGGCGGTCGGCATAGGCGCCGGAAAGCAGCGCCTTGACCGGCACGTCGACATGATCCTGGTCGGCGAAAAATGCATCGCGGTCCTGGTAGGCGAGCCGGCCCGCCTCGATCTCGAGATGCTGACGCGCGGCGCCGTCCGGATCGAGCTTGCCCAGATCAAAGCCCGAGAGCAGGTTCAGCATCAGAAGCGCGGTCAGGCCCTGGTTGTTCGGCGGCATCTGGTGGATGTCGTGGCCGCGATAGGAGGTGCTGACCGGGGTTTGGCAATCGCCCTTGGCGGCGGCGAAATCGTCGAGCGTGTGCAGGCCGCCGAGCGCGCGAAGCCGTCCGACAATGTCCTCGGCCACCGCGCCTTCGTAGAAGCCGGCGCGGCCTTTTTTGGCGATGATGCGCAGCGTCTCCGCCAGTTCCGGCTGGCGATGGACGTCGCCGGGCTTCGGCGGCTTGCCACCGGGCAGGAAGATGCGCGTGGCCACCTCGTCCGCCGACAGGTCTGTCTCGGGATCCTCCCAGTCGAAGGCGACGCGGTCGTGCACGACATAGCCGTTTTCCGCGTAATGGATGGCCGGCGCGAGCGCGTCGGCCAAGCCCTTGCGGCCGTGATCGTCCAGCAAGCGGCACCAGGCGTCGATGGCGCCTGGGATGGTGACTGCGTGCGGGCCCTGTTTCGGCAGTTCGTTGAACCCCTTGTCCAGATACCAGTCGACCGTCGCGGCCCCGGGCGCGCGGCCCGAGCCGTTGAAGGCGAGCACATTGCCGTCGCCCTTCGGGCAATAGAGGACGAAGCAGTCGCCGCCGATGCCGGTCGATTGCGGCTCGACCACGGCCTGCACCGCGGCCGCGCAGACCGCTGCGTCCATCGCGTTGCCGCCGGAGCGCAGCATGTCGATCGCGGCAAGCGTCGACAAAGGATGAGAGGTCGCGGCCATCGCCTCGGTAGCGCGGACCGGCGAGCGGCCGGGAAACTGGAAGTCACGCATGCTGGTTTTGGTATCCCTCAAATCAACGTCCGCGGCCGAAAAGCTGGGCGGCGGACAACAAGACGATCGATAGCACGATCAAGCAAGTGGAAATGGCGGCGATCGTCGGATCGATCTGGTCGCGCAGCGCATTGAACATGCGGCGCGTCAGCGTCGTGGTCTCGCCGCCGGAGATGAACAGCGAGACCACCACCTCGTCGAACGACGTGATGAAGGCAAACAGCGCGCCCGAGACGATCGAGAATCTTATTTGCGGCATCGTCACCTGGAAGAAGGCGGAGAAGCGGCCGGCGCCGAGGCTGCGCGCGACCATCTCCTGGTTCATGTCATAGGACCGCAAGCCCGAGAGCACGGTCAGCACCACCAGCGGCAGCGCCTGCACCGTGTGCGCGATGACGAGGCCGGTCAGCGTGTTGTTGAGGCCGATGCGGGCATAGAGAAAGAAGGTGCCGATGCCGATCAGGATGACGGGGATGATCAGCGATGCCGTGAGCAGCGCGTTGATGGCGCCGGTCAGCCTCAGCGTGCGGGCGTTGATGGCGTAGGCCGCGGCGGTGCCGAGCACCGTCGCGACGATCGCCGTCATCACCGCCACCTTGACCGAGACAATGGTGGCGTCGCGCCATTCGACGGAGCCCAAATAGCTTTCATACCAGCGCAGCGACCATTCCTGCGGCGGGAACTGCAGGAGTGTCGAGCCGGAGAAGGACATGATGACGATGATCACCGACGGGGCGATCAGGAACAGCATGACAAGGCCGCCGAGCGCGTAGAGCCACAAGCGTTGCCGATGCGAGATGGGCAGGCTGTTTTCCACGCTCATCGCTCACTCCAGACCCCGGTGGCGCGGGCGCCGAGCAGCCACTGGAAGAGGCCAAGCAGGGCCAGCGTGACGCCAAGCAGCACGACGCCAAGCGCGGCGCCAGCACCCCAGTTGGAATAGAGGCTGGTGGTCTGCTCCATGCGCATCGCCCACATGATCACCTTGCCGCCGCCCATCAGCGCCGGGGTGACGAAGAAGCCGAGGCAGAGCACGAAGACGATCACCACGCCCGAGGCCAGACCCGGCAGCGACAGCGGCAGGAAAATCTGCCGGAAGGTGGCGGCCGGGCTGGCGCCGAGATTCATGCCGGCGCGCAGGCAGTCGGTGTCGATCGTCTTCATCGAGGCGTAGAGAGGCAGCACCAGGAAGGGCAGCATGATGTGGGTCATGCCGATGACCACGCCGGCGAAATTGTTGGCGAGCGGCAGCGGCTGGCCGATGACGCCGAGATCCATCAGCCATGTGTTTACCAGGCCCTTGCGCTGCAGGATGACCAGCCAGGCATAGGTGCGCACCAGCACCGAGGTCCAGAACGGCAGGATGACGAAGATCAGGCAGACTCCGGCGGCGCGGCGCGGCAGTTGCGAGAGCATATAGGCCAGCGGATAGCCGAAGAGCACGCAGGCGCCGGTGACGAAGAAAGCCACCTTGAAGGTGGTGACGAAGGTCTTGATGTAGGAGGCCTGCTCGAAGAAGCGCGCATAATTGGCGGCGCTGAACTGGCCGGCCTCATCGAACAGCGAAAGCCAGAACAGCCAGCCGATCGGCACGATGATGACGGTGAAGACGAGAAGCAGTCCGGGCGACAGAAGCGCGAGCATGCCACGCGATTCCCGCCGCGCGTCGGCGCGCAAGGCAT
This sequence comes from Mesorhizobium humile, assembly GCF_033977215.1. NCBI lineage: Bacteria > Pseudomonadati > Pseudomonadota > Alphaproteobacteria > Hyphomicrobiales > Phyllobacteriaceae > Mesorhizobium > Mesorhizobium humile. The sequence continues at coordinate 241,291 of NZ_JAVIIV010000003.1, read as the reverse complement.
CGGCATTGAGCGCCCCAACGGGCCGGCCGGCATGATCGAGGCTGGCGGACGCGATGCTCATTGGTCCGCCACCAGCACGACGTCCTGCGCATCGATACCGAGCGTTATCGGCTCGCCCGGCGCCGGCAGTTTCGCCAGCACGTCGGAGCGGCAATAGTCGCGCAAGGTCACCTGCCGCCCGTCCTTAAGCGTCGCGTAGCAGACGAAGCTGTCGCCCTGATAGATGACATCGCCGACAATTGCCGGCAGCACATTGACGTTGCCCGCGGGTTCGCCGGCGATCACGCGCAGCTTCTCCGGCCGCACCACCATCAGGTGCCGGCCGAGGGAAGGTGCCGCTGCTGCCATGTGGAGCTTCCTGTCCTCATACCAAACGCTGCCATTGCGGCATTCGACGGGAATGAAGCTCGACTCGCCGATGAAGCCGGCAACGAACTTGGTCTTCGGCCTGGCGTAGAGGATCTCGGGCTGGTCGATCTGCTCGATGCGTCCGGCATTCATGACGGCGACGCGGTCCGACATGGTGATCGCCTCGCGCTGGTCATGCGTGACGTAGACCGTCGTCATGCCGAGCCTTCGATGCAAGTTGCGCAGCTCGATCTGCATATGCTCGCGCAGGCTCTTGTCGAGCGCCGACAGCGGCTCGTCCATCAAAACGATGCGCGGCTCGAAGACGATGGCGCGGGCCAAGGCCACACGTTGCCGCTGGCCGCCGGAGAGCTGGTCGACACGGCGCTCGCCGAGGCCTTTCAGCTGCACGAGGTCCAGCGCCCTTTCCACGCGTTCAGTGGTTTCGGCCGCCGATACGCGCCGCTGCTTCAGCGGAAAGGCGATGTTGTGGAAGACGTTCATATGCGGGAACAGCGCGTAGCTCTGGAACACCATGCCAATGTTGCGCTTGTGCGGCGGCATGGCGATCATCTCCTCGCCGCCGACCTTGATGGAGCCGGCATTGGCCCGCACGAAGCCGGCCAGGATCATCAGCAGCGTCGTCTTTCCCGAGCCAGACGGCCCGAGCAGCGTCAGGAATTCGCCCGCCGCGACATCGAGGCCGAGATCATGCAGCACAGACACGCCGCCAAAGCGCTTCTCGATACCGCTGATGCCGATGGGAAGCGCGGTCTGCGCGAGAGACAAGAGCATCTCCTTCAACTCCGGATCATTTTTCGCGAAACGCTGCGGAGCGGCGCATTTTGCTCCGCTCCGCACAGGTTCGTCATTGCTGGATCAGGTTGTTGAATTTCTCCGTCGCCTCGACGAGCGTGTCGCGCCAGAAGGCCGGGTCCTGCAGCACCTGCTTCTTGACGTTCTCGGGGGCGGAATTGATGTCCTTGATCCGCTCCGGCGGGATCTTGCCGGTCTCGAAGGCCTTCTCGTTGGCCGGGCCATTGTCGACATAGAGCGGCAGATTGGCCTGGAGATCGGGGCTGACGAACTTGGCCAGCGCCTTCATGGCGATGTCCTTGTTCTTCGACCCCTTCGGGATGACCATGCAGTCGGCGGTCAGCACGCCCTGGTCGAAGGAGAAGCTGACCGGCGCGCCGGACTTCTTCAAGGTGCCGGCGCGGCCGTTCCAGATGCTCGCCATGTCGACCTCGCCATCCTTGACGAGTTGCATGGCCTGCGCGCCGGAGGTCCACCAGGCGTCGATATGGCCCTTGACCTTGTCGACGGATTGCAAGGCGCCGTCGATGTCGACCGGATAAACCTTGTCGATCGGAACGCCCTTGGCGAGGGCGGCGACGCTCAGCGTCTCCGTCGCCTGGCTGCCCGAGAGCGCGCGGCGGCCCGGGAATTTTTCGACGTTCCAGAAATCGGCCCAGGTCTTCGGGCCTTTGTCGCCGAAAACATCCGTGCGGTAGATCAGCACCACGGAGGTGTAGGAGATGCCGACCCAGTCGTCGTGGACAAGCTTCGGGTTGATGCCGCTCTTGTCGATGACGTTGTAGTCGAGTTTCTCGAACAGGCCTTCCTTGGAGCCGCGCGCGCACTCGTCGGCGCCGAGCTCGGTGATGTCCCATTTGACGGCATTGCCGGTGACCTGCAGCCGCACGTCGTCGAGGCCGTTGGTGGTATCCTGCTTGATGGTGATGCCGAGATCCTTGGCCGTCGGATCGAAGAAGGCCTTGGTCTGCGCCTCCTGATAGGTGCCGCCCCATGAGGCGACGGTTATGGTGTCGGCGGCCGACGCCGGAACGGCGACCGTGGCGAGCAGGCCGGCGATGGCCATGCCATGAATACAAAGTCTCTTCGTCATTTTCGCTTCTCCAACCGGTGTTCCCGTTATCGTTGATTTGGTATGCGAATTTGTATACAATTTTGAGTGTAATTCACCGGAAACCGTTGTCAACACGGACAATGCGTTTTTCGGTGGGAGGGCACGGAGCCGTCAGTCGGCACGTTGGCTCTTGTTGAGACGGCTCTGTTTCAAGCAAGGGCTAAAAGGCTCTAGACTGCGATTCTGCGATAGGCCGTTGGAGGCGGACGCTTGAAAAAGGAACGGAAAAACACGCTGCGCGACTCGGTGTTCGAGAAGCTGAAGGCGCTGATCATCACCGGCCAGATCCCGCCGGGCGGCCGCGTGACCGAAAACGAGATCGCCGAGCGCCTGAAGGTCAGCCGCACGCCGGTGCGCGAGGCCTTCAATCGGCTCGAGCGCGACGGGCTGGTGATCGGGCGCCCGCGCCAGGGCTATGTGGTGGCCGAGTTCAACCTGACCATGTTCCGCGAGGCCTTCGACATCCGCGAATTGCTTGACGGGCGCGCGACGGAGCTCGCGGCGGCCAATGCGACCGCCGCCGACAAGGCGAGGCTGCGCGACATGCTGGCCGAATGCGAGCGGCTGGCGGCGATCCCGGACCGCAGCACGAGGGAGAAATTCGAGGAGCTGCAGGTCGGCATCGACCTGCACCGGGTGATCGCCGAGATCGGCGGCAACGAGATGCTCTACGGCATGCTTTGCGGCATCCTCGACAAATGCCAGCAATATGTCTGGACGGAGCTTCTGTGGCTGGACGAATGGAAGCTCACCCGCGAGGAACATGCCGGCATCGTCGACGCGATCTGCGCCGGCGATGTCGCTTTGGCCGGCGAGCGCGCCCGCGCGCATGTGCGCGGCTCGCGCGAGAACATCCTGCGTCTGCTGCAGGCCAAGTCCGACTATCAGGGATTCTTCGCAAAGGCGTCTTGAGCATAGAGTGGTTCACCGTTTCACGGAAACGGTGAACCACTCTATCTCTTTGTTTTTACGCAATTCCAGACGGAAAGCTACGGCGAAGCCGCCGAGCCTAACCGCTCACACTTTTCCTGGAATTGCTCTAATGCATGTCGCGCAAAAGTGACCTCGGTTTTGCGGCAACGACATGCATCAAGCAAGGCGCTAAAGCGCGTCGCGTGAATCCGTTTCGACGCGACGCGCTTTAGGTCTTGTCCATCAACCGGAAAGCATGGGGCAGTTGGCGCCGCGCCGCAGGCTGACATGCGCGACGTCGCCGACGCTGAATTGAGAACCGTCGGCGCGGCGCGGGGCGTCGATGACGATCGCGGTCCCCTCACCCAGCTCGGCGTGGAGGCGCAGCGTGCGGCCATGGAAGACGACGCCGCTGACCCGCGCCGGCGCGGTTCCCTCGGCGGCCTCGCCGGCCGCCAGAAGATCCTCCGGGCGCACGCCTATGGTGCGCGTGTCGCCGGCGGCCGGCGTCTCGCCGTTGTCGGAAGTGGCCTCCAGCGGCAGTTCGCCTGCGGCGAAGCGCAGCCGCTCGCCGTCGCGGCCAAGGAAGCGCGACTGCAGCAAGTTCATCGTGCCGATGAAGGAGGCGACGAACCTCGTCGCGGGCCGGTCGTAGAGCGTCGCCGGCGCAGCAGTCTGCTCGATGCGGCCCTTGTTCATGACGACGATGCGGTCGGAGATCGACAGCGCCTCGGTCTGGTCGTGGGTGACCATGACGAAGGTGGTGCCGAGCCGCGACTGCAGCCGCTTCAATTCCACCTGCATCTGCTCGCGCAGATGCGCATCGAGCGCCGACAGCGGCTCGTCGAGTAAAAGCACGCGCGGCTCGCAGACGATGGCGCGGGCCAAAGCGACGCGCTGGCGTTGGCCGCCGGAAAGCTCGGAGACGCGGGCGCGCAGCTTGTCGGCGAGCCCGACCATGTCGAGCGCCTCGCGAACCCGTTTTGCCTGTTCGGCGCCGGTGAGTTTGCGCAGCGACAGGCCGAAGCCGACATTGGCCGCGACATCCATATGCGGGAACAGCGCATAGTCCTGGAAAACGGTGTTGACCGGGCGGTCGAAGGGCCGCAGGCCTGTGATGTCGCGGCCGTCGAGCAGGACATTGCCGCTGGTCGGGCTTTCGAAGCCGGCGATGACACGCAGGCTCGTCGTCTTGCCGCAGCCGGATGGGCCGAGCAGGGTCAGGAACTCGCCTGCGGCGATGTCGAGATCGACGCTATCAAGACCAACAATGCCGCCAGGGAAGACTTTCGAGACTTTCTGCAGTCGAACTAATGGTTCTCGCAATTCCGAACGGAAAACCGCTTCACACTTTTCCTGGAATTGCTTTGGAGCATCAGGCGCCATCGCGCACCTCGGACGGTTTTGTCGTGTTGACCCACAGGATCTGGCAGCGCTCGGCGCCGGGATTGCGGAAGGCGTGCAGCAGCGTGCTCTTGAAGGCGAAGCTGTCGCCGGCCTTGAGCACATAGGTTGTCGCGTCCACCACCAGCTCGACCTCGCCCGTCATCACGAAGCCGAATTCATGGCCGGCATGGGCATAGGCTTCCGCCGTGCCGCCGCCGGCCTCGACCGTCACCAGCATGCCGGTGAGCGTCGCGGCGGGCGGCGACAGCAACGCCTTGGCGATGCCCTCGGATTTCACCGGGATCGACCGGCGCTTGTCGGCGCGCACGCAATAGAGATCGTTGACCGCCTCGTTGCCGTCGGCGATCAACGCCGACGGTTCGATGTCGAGCGCGGCTGCCAGCGGCCAGATCACCTTGACGCGCAGCGAGGACATGCCGCGCTCGATCTGGCTGAGCGCGCCGATGGAGATGCCGGCCTTGGCCGCGAGCTCGGCCAGCGACAGCTTGCGCTCAAGCCTGAGCGCCCGCATGCGCCGGCCGACGCGGATGTCGGCATCGTCCTTTGGTTTCGTCGCCGCTTCGTCAAGAACATCCATGCATCGGTCCTCGTTGTCTTTCCACCGGTGCGGCGCAGCGCCGCCAGGCTCCCCCTTCTCCCCTTGTGGGAGAAGGTGTCGCCGAAGGCGACGAATGAGGGGTGCTCCAGCTTGGCAAGGACGGCGACCCGTCCAACACCCCTCATCCGTCTCGGCGCTGCGCGCCGATCCACCTTCTCCCACAAGGGGAGAAGGTAAGGGGCGCTCAGCCGCCCGCCTTCACCTTCTCGAACATCTTCGCCATATCGTCATTCTGCTTCATCGGCCCGGTGAAGATGGTGCTCTTCAGCATCACGTCCGGATCCGCCGGCAGCTGCAGCTTGTCCAGCTCCTCCTTCGACACGCCGGCGAAGGCGGTCGAGAGCGAGCTGCCATAGCCGTAGGACTGGATCAGGAACTTGCCCGAGTCGGCGTCGAGCCGGCTGTTGATGAAGTCATAGGCGAGATCGACGTTCTTGGCGTCCTTAAGCATGACGAAGCCGCAGGCCCAGGTGAGCATGCCTTCCTTCGGCTTCATGAACTCGACCGGAACACCCTGCTTCTTCAGCGAGGTGGCCGACGCGTTCCAGGTCATGGCGGCGACCAGCTGGCCGCTTGCCAGCGCCTGCTCGACCGAGGTCATGTCGGTGGTGTAGCTCGACAGCAGCGGCCGCTGCTCGCGCAATTTCGCGGCGACCTTCTCCATCTGGTCCGGCGTCATGTCGAACGGGTTCACGCCCGCGAGCAGCGCTGCGACGATCGGCGTGTCATGCACGGCGTCGATGGTCGCCATGCGGCCGGCATATTGCTTGTCCCACAGAAGGTTCCAGCTCGCCTCCGGGTTCTTCACCAGATCGGTGCGGTAGAGGATCGAGGTGTTGCCCCAGTCCCACGGCACCATCCACACCTTGCCGTCGCCGGCCTGCAGGTCTGGCAGGTTCTTGAACACCGGGAAGATCGAATCCCAGTTCTTGATGCGCTTGGTGTCGATCGGCTGCAGCAGGCCTTCCTTGTTCCAGCGCGCCACCTTGTCGTAGCAGGGATGCGCGATGTCGGGGCGGAAGCCGGCCTTGACCTTGGTGAAGGCGTCGTCGTCGTCGCCGAAGATCGTCGCCTCGACGCCGTCCGGATGCGCGGCAAGGAAGCTCTTGTTGAAGTCGGGCAATTCATAGCCCGACCAGGTGAAATATTGCAGCTTGTCGGCGGCAAGAGCGACCGTCGACGACAGCGCCATGGCGAGCGCCGTGAGGCCCGCCAAGGCTTTGCGGCCAGTGATCGATTTCAGGTGGAATGTCATTCTCGTTCTCCTCTTCTTTGTTGTGGTTCAGGCTGGATTGCGGCGCGCGGCGCCGAGGCCGCGATGGCGAAGGATTTCGGCGGTGCCGGCGATGACGAAGGAGACGCCGAGGATCACCGTTCCCAGCGCCATCACGGTCGGCAGCGAGCGCGGGAAGCGCAGTTGGCTCCAGATGTAGAGCGGCAGCGTCGGCTCGGTGCCGGCGAGGAAGAAGACGACGATGAACTCGTCGAAGGAAATCAGGAAAGAGAGCATGAAGGCCGACAGCACGGCCGGCGCACTCAGCGGCAGCATGACGCGCCGGAACGTCGTCCAGTCGGACGCGCCGAGGTCAAGGGCGGCCTCGCGAATGGTCTTCGGGATGGCGGCGAAGCGGCTGCGCATCACCACCACCGTCGTCGGCAGCGCAACGAGGATGTGACCGAGCACGATGGAAACGCGCGATGGGCCGAGGCCGATGAGGTTGACCAGGATGAGCAGCGAAATGCCGACGATGACGCCGGGGATCAAGATCGGCAGCCGGGCGATGGCGCTGATGGTGGCGGCGAGCGGCGAGCGGCCGCAGAGATCCATATAGGAGACGGTGATGCCGCAGAGCGTCGCGCCGGAGGCGGCGACGACGCCGATGACCAGGCTGTTGGCCAGGGCGCCGGAGAGCGCCGGGTTGCCATAGAGCGTGCGGTACCATTCCAGCGTGAAGCCCTGCAGCGGAAACGCCGCCTGGATCGAGTTGTTGAAGGAAAACAGCGGGATCAAAAGCACCGGCAGATAGAGGAAGACGAGATAGCCGAGCACATAGAGGCCGAGCCAGCGGCCGTCCGCATTGATGTCGGTCCGCGCGCTCATGTGCGGCTGCCAAACCGGCGGTCGGCACCGCGCGCGACCAGCACCACGCAAAGAATGACCAGCATGACGCAGACCGAGAGGGCTGCGCCGAACGGCCAGTCATTGGCCTTGCCGAACTGCGACTGGATCAGCGTGCCGATCATGGTGCTGGCCGGGCCGCCGACCATGGCCGGCGTGACATAGTCGCCGACCGTCGGCACGAAGACGACAAGTGCTGCCGCCAGCACACCCGGCATGGAATTCGGCAGCACGACGCGGCGGAAGCTGGTGAACGGCCGCGCGCCGAGGTCGGACGCGGCTTCGAGCAGCGATTTCGGGATCGTGTCCAGCGCCACATAGATCGGCAGGATGGCGAAAGGCGCGTAGGCGTGGGCGAGCGTCACCACGACTGCCGCCGGCGTGTTAAGGAAGGCCAGCGTCGGCTGCGACCACAGGCCGGTCTCGATGAAGGCAGAGTTCAGCACGCCGTTATAGGCGAGCACGATCTTCCAGGCGAAGACGCGCAAAAGGTAGCTGGTCCAGAACGGCAGCGTGACCAGGAAGAGCAGCAGGTTGCGCCGGCGGCCGGCATGGAAGGCAAGGTAATAAGCGACCGGATATGCAGTCGCGACGGTGGCGAGCGTCACAAGGCCGGCGATGACCAGCGAGCGCAGCGTCACCGTCCAGTAAAGCGGATCGGTGGCGACGGTGAAAAAGTTTGCGACCGTCAGGCCGACGCCGAGCAACGAGCCGTCATTGCCCCTAAAGGCGAGGAAGACCACGAGGCCGAGCGCGAACAGGATGAGGAAGAATGTGACCAGCCCGCCAGGCAGCAGCATGGCGAAGCGGAACACCGGCGAGATGCGGTTTTCCGGCAATGGCCGTGTTGCAACGATGGTCGACGACATCGAACTGCCCATCGAAATTCTGAAATCTCCTAATGTTTTTTCATATTCATGAAACTGTCAAGCTGAATCGCTTGTGCGCCGCACGCGTTCGGCGTCAGCGCTCGAAGGCGTCGAGCATGCGGTACCAGGTGATTGCCGCGGCAACGCCGACTTGGCGGAAGGCGTGGAATGGGATTGGCCGGATCGGCGACAGCGGGAATGGCAATTGCCTGGCGTCACCGCTTGCAAGGTAGTTCGCCATCCGCCTGCCCAGCGCGCTCATCAGCCCGACGCCCCTGCCCTGGCAGCCGACGACTGCGAGCAGGCCTTTTTCCGGCTCGTGCAGATGCGGCAGGTGATCCGGTGTCAGCGCCACGCGGCCGAACCAGCGCTTTTCGATGGCGATGCCGGCGAGCGCCGGATAGAGGCGGATGAGCGCGCGTTCGCAATGCGCCCAGTCCGCGGGGCTCGAAGGCAGCGCCATGCGGCCCCGCCCGCCCAGCACCATCCGACCGTCAGCGCTTTTGCGGTAATAGACCAGGATGCGGCGGGAATCCGAAACCGCCTGGCCGCCCGGCAGGATGCTGGCTGCAAGCTCCGCCGGCAGCGGCGCGGTGGCGATCTGGAAGGAATGCAGCGGCACGATCGTCTGGGCGAGCCCCGGCAGCAGGCCGTCCGTATAGGCATTGGTGGCAAGCACGACCCCCTTGGCGCGCAACTCGGCGCCGCCTTGCGTCGAAACCCGCCAGGCGCCGACATCCTTGCGGAGCTTCACCACCCGCTGCCGCTCGGCGATGCTGGCGCCCGCGACCGAGGCGACGCGGGCGAGCTCGAGTGTATAGGACAGCGGATCGATGACGCCGGCGCGGCGATCGAGCCAGCCGCCGAGATAGCCCCTCGCGCCGGTCATCGCCGCGATCTCGGCTCCGTCGAGCAGCTTGACGTCGGCGCCGCGCGAGCGCCATTGGCGATCCCGGTTGGCGGCTGCCTGCAGGGCAGTTTCGGTGTGCGCGGCTTGGATCCAGCCATTGCGGGTGAAAGGCACGGCCAGCTTCTCGTCGCGGATCACATCGAACACGGCGTCGGCCGTCGCGGCGGCGAACTCGACCAGGGCTTCGCCGCGCTCCTTGCCGAAGTGCCTGAGCAGCCATTCCGGATCGTATTTGAGGCCTGGAATGACCTGGCCGCCATTGAGGCCCGAAGCGCCCCGCCCGATCGCGACGGCGTCAAGCACCTGAACGGAAAGCCCCGCGCGCGCCGCGTGCAGGGCTGTCGAAAGGCCCATGATGCCGCCGCCAACGATGACCGCGTCGAGCGTGCCACCACTCGACAACTCAGACTGAAATGCCGGGGCTACCTGTGGCTTTCGCCAGATCGGATCGGAAAAGGCTGCGGGCAAGAGGTCACCTAGCGCTGGAGCTTCGTGAAAATCTTATTGTCGATTTCACAGATTTGAAAGAGTGCTTCGATGGGCCAGTCCAGCCGTGGCCGTGTGACAGTATTTGCATGGACCACAAATGTTGCGGCCGGCGGGATAGACGTTTCCGCGAAATCGGGGAAAAGTGCCGCGCGCGAAAAATCGAGAGGAAGCATCACCATGACCGATCCGACCCGCCTGCCCGCCGACGGACTTTTCGTCGGCCGCGCCAGGACAAGCGACGTTGCCCATCCGCTGGTGGTCACGGTGCGTGACGGCCAGGTCATCGACATCACCGCGAGCGCGGCGCCTACGGTGCGCGATGTCTGCGAGCTGAAGGATCCGGCCGGCTATCTGCGCTCGGCAAAGGGCAAGGCGATCGGCGCGCTTGCCGACATCGCGGCGAACAGCTTCGAAGCCGAACGCGACGCCAAAAAGCCGATGCTGCTTTCGCCCGTCGACCTGCAGGCGGTGAAGGCTTCCGGCGTCACCTTCGTCGTCAGCCTGCTCGAGCGCGTCATCGAGGAACAGGCGCGCGGTTCGGCCGAAAAGGCGGACGCCATCCGCGCCGACATCGCCGGGCTGATCGGCCATGACCTGTCGAAGTTGAAGCCCGGCTCACCGGAAGCGATGGAAATCAAGGCCAAGCTGATTTCGCGCGGCGCCTGGTCGCAATATCTGGAAGTGGGCATCGGCCCGGATGCCGAGATCTTCACCAAATGCCAGCCGATGGCCTCGGTCGGCTTCGGCGCCGATGTCGGGCTGCACCCGGTCTCCACCTGGAACAATCCGGAGCCGGAGATCGCCATGATCGCCGATAGCTCAGGCCGCATCGTCGGCGCCACGCTCGGCAACGACGTCAATCTGCGCGACGTCGAGGGGCGCTCGGCGCTGCTGCTCGGCAAGGCCAAGGACAACAATGCCTCCGCCTCGCTCGGCCCCTTCATCCGGCTGTTCGACGAGACGTTTTCCATCGCCGACGTGAAGCGCGCCACGGTGCGGCTCAGCGTCGAGGGCGAGGATGGCTTCTCGCTGCAGGGCGCGAGCTCGATGGCGGAAATCAGCCGCACGCCGGAGGAGCTGGTCAAGGCGGCAATGGGGCCGCATCACCAGTATCCCGACGGGCTGGCGCTCTATCTCGGCACCATGTTCGTGCCGTCGAAGGATCGCGGCGAGAAGGGCAAGGGTTTTACCCACAAGGTCGGCGACATCGTCACCATCTCGTCGGAAAAGCTCGGCGCGCTCACCAACCGCGTGCGCCTGTCGCCGGACTGCCCGCACTGGACCTACGGCGCCAGCCACCTCATGCGCGACCTGGCCAGGGCTAATCTGATCTAAGGCCGCACCATGAGTGGCGTTGTCCGAAGTCTACGCAACATGAGGGCGACGGTGCCGCGTGCCCGGGAAAATATCACCGCAGCTGATGCAATCTGATGGGATTGCTGATGGCGTGCGCGCCTCACCCAACATCCACTGGCGATGGAGGCTTGCCACCGCCCGAAAAAGAGAATGCTCTAGACGTTCCGGTCGGCGCTGGCGAGAGATGCGGCCCAAGGCCGCATCGCGCCTGATCAAGGAGGAACGTTTCAACATGGGAGGAAATCGAATGCTTTCGCGGCTAAGACTGCTCGTGCTTGGCTTGATCGCGGTCATCGCCATTCCGGCGATGGCCCAAGCCAAGACATTCTACTGGATTTCGCATGGCGGCCCGGCCGATCCGGTCTGGACCTACTTCCTGGCCGGCGCCAAGCAATGGGCGACGGACACCGGCAACAAGGTGAACACCTCTTTCCACAATGGCGACGTCGCCTCGCAGCAGGAGGCGATCCGCGCCGCCATTTCGGCCAAGGCCGACGGCATCGTCACCACCAGTCCCGATCCGGGCAGCCTGATCGAGCTGGCCAAGGAAGCGCGGGCGGCCAACATCCCGATCATCAACTTCAACACGCCCGATCCGAAGGCCAACTTCAACGCCTATGTCGGCGGAGACAACGTCACCTTCGGCAAGCACTGGGCGCAGTATCTGGTCGACAAGGGCCTGGTGAAGAAGGGCGACTTCGTGTGGATGCCGGTCGAGGTGCCCGGCGCCACCTACGGCGTGCAGGAAGAGGAAGGCATCAAGAGCGTGTTCGGCCCCGCCGGCATCACCTATGAGATCACCGAAGCGACGCTCGACCAGGCCGAAGTGATCAGCCGCATGTCCGACTATCTCACCGCGCACAAAGGCAAGGTGAAGGCCATCATCGGCCTCGGCGACCTCGTCACCGGCTCGATCAAGCGCGTCTTCGACCAGGTCGGCGTCAAGCCGGGCGAAATCCCGGTCGTCGGCTGGGGCAACTCGCTCGACACCACCCAGGAAGTGCTGAACGGCTATGTCAATGCCGCGCAGTGGCAAGACCCGCAGGCGACCAGCTATGTGGCCCTGTCGCTGGCTAATATGGCCGCCAGCGGCATTCCTCCGGGCTTCAACGTCATCACCGGCGCGCTCTATGAGAAGGACACCGCCGGCGTCTACGACAAGATCCTGTCCGGCAAATAAGTCCCGCGCATTCACCGGCGCCGCGCTTTCCACCTTAGGCGCGGCGCTGGATGCTATAGTCGTCGGAGCTTGCCGCCAGTCGAGGCGAAGGCCCGGCCAGTCCAATCGTATCGCGGGTATCTCGTGGAAAATCGTTCCTTCATCCAGCGCCTGATCGGCAGATCGGAATTCGGCCCCCTCGTCCTGCTCGTCATCGAGTTGGTCGTATTCTGGGGCATCAATCCCGACTTCCTGTCGGCGCAGAACATCTCCAACATCCTGGCCTTCACCGTCGAGCTCGGCCTGATCGCGCTGGCGATGACGCTGTTGATGACATCAGGTGAATTCGACCTGTCGGTCGGCTCGCTGTTCGGCTTCTCGCCGGTGCTGATGTGGACGCTCTACAACAGCGGCGTCACCTCGCTGGAAGTCGGCCTGCTGATCGCATTGCTGGTCGCGGCCGCGATCGGGCTGGTCAATGGCTGGTTCGTCACCCAGCTCAAGATCCCGTCCTTCCTGGTGACGCTCGGCATGCTGCTTGTCGTGCGCGGCACGGCGCTGTTCGTCACCGACGGCTTCCCGCAGCGCACCTGGAGCGCTGAAGGCAGCTGGCTGGCGAACATACTGGTCGGCGATTTCTATATCGGCCCGTTCCGCATCTATGCATCGCTGTTCTGGTTTATCGGTGCGGCAATCATCCTCGGCTATGTGCTGACGCAGAGCCGCACCGGCAACTGGATCCAGGCTGCCGGCGGCAATCCGAACGCCGCCCGCGCGCGCGGCGTCAACGTCAGCCGCGTCAAGGTCGGCCTGTTCATCCTGTCGGCGGTGATGGCTTCGCTGGCCGGCGTGATCTCCTCGCTGCGCACCTCCGCGGCCAACCCCAACAGCGGCACCGGCTACGAGCTCGAAGTCATCGCCATGGTGGTGATCGGCGGCACGGCGCTGACCGGCGGACGCGGCACCATCATCGGCACGGTGCTCGGCATCCTGATCCTGCGCGTCATGCGCAACGGCATCGTGCTGATCGGCGTGCCTGGACTTGCCTACAACATCTTCATCGGCGCGATCATCCTCGGCATGATGGCGCTGCATTCATGGCTCGAGCGCCGTCACCAGGCAGGGACTTAGAACCATGGCCGAACCGCTCATCCGCATGGAAAACATCCGCAAGTCCTACGGGCGCGTGCAGGCGCTGGTGGACGCCAATTTCCACGTCAACGAAAAGGAGATCGTCGGCCTGCTCGGCGACAATGGCGCCGGCAAGTCGACATTGATCAAGGTGTTGTCGGGTGCCGTGCCATTGACCAGCGGCGACATCTACATCCGCGGCAAGAAGGTGACTTTGCGCTCGACCAGCGACGCCATCGCGCATGGCATCGAGACCATCTACCAGGACTCGGCGCTGGTCACGCAGCTGTCGATCGCGCGCAACCTGTTTCTCGGGCGCGAGCCGATCAAGCAGCCGCGCTTCCTGAACCGCATGGACCAGGAGGCGATGAACGCGGTGGCGCGCGACCTTCTGCGGCAGGTCGGCATCACCAAGAACATCCCGCCGACGACGCCGATCGGCTCACTGTCGGGCGGCGAGCGGCAGGCGGTGGCGATCGCGCGGGCCATGCATTTCGACAGCGACCTGATCATCCTCGACGAGCCTACCAACAATCTCGGCGTCGCCGAGACGCAAGGGGTGCTGAGCTTCGTGCGCAGCGCCCGTGATTCCGGCCATTCCTGCATCTTCATCGCGCACAACATCCATCACGTCTTCCAGGTGGTCGACCGCATCGTGGTGATGCGCCGGGGCAAGGTGGTGGCCGACGACATCGATCCGAAAAAGACCACCGTCGCCGAGGTCGAGCGCGTCATCACCGGCATGTCGGACAAGGAGATCCGGGACGCAATCGCCGATGGCCGGGAAGCGCATGGCTGACTGCTGAAGGGCGGATCGCATCGGCGACGCGGCCATTTGCCCGCCGCTGGCACAGGATTGCATCAGCGCCTATGACTGGACCCATGAAAGCCACCGTAGCCGACATCGCCAAGAGCTGCGGCCTGTCGACCGCGACCGTCGACCGGGTGCTGAACAACCGCCCGGGCGCGAGCGCGGCCAACCGGCAGCGCGTGATGGAGGCGGCCAAGCAGCTCGGCTACCTGCCGACGCTCGACCAGGTGGTGCTGCCCTCGAAGCCAGCGCATCTCGAATTCTTCCTGCCGATCGGGTCCAACGCCTTCATGGCCGATCTCGCCCATCACATCGAGGATTATGCGGCGCGCCTGCCCCTGGTCGCCTCCTGCCGCATCCACAACCTTGCCGGCATTTCGCCGGGCGCGCTGCAAAGCGCGGTGGAGAATCTTTCGCTGAAGGCCAATGGCGTCGGCATCATTGCCGTCGACCACCCGCGCACGCGCAACATCCTGCGCGAGCTGGTCGATGCCGGGATCAGGCTGGTCACGCTGATCTCGGATGTGCCGGCCGCGCCCCGCTCGGCCTATGTCGGCATCGACAACCGGGTGGCGGGCCGCACGGCGGCGCTGCTGATGGGCCGGTTCCTTGGCGGCCGGACCGGACATCTGGCGATGGTGGTCGGCTCGCGCTCCTATCGCGGTCACGAGGAGCGCGAGATGGGTTTTCGTTCGGTGTTGAGCGAGGAGTTCCCCAACCTCACAGTTTCCAGCGCCGCCGAGAGCAATGACGACCCTGACGCCAGCTACCGCGCGACCATCAAGGCGCTGCACAACGAACCGGAGCTGCTCGGCATCTACTGCGTCGGCGCCGGACGGTCCGGCGTGGCCAAGGCCTTGCTCGAGGTCAAGCCGCGCAGGAAGCCGGTCTTCATCTGCCACGACCTGACCAAAGAAACGCGCCGCTATCTCGTCGACGATCTCGCCGACGTCGTGATCGACCAGAATGCACGGCTGATCGCCGAGCAGTCGGTGATCCGCCTGCTCGGCTCGATCGCCTCGTCGGCGCCCTACCTGACCAAGAAATTCATCGAGCCGCGGTTGATCTTCAAGGAAAACGTGCCGGTGCAGTAGTGCGCGGAGAGCGATTCCCAGGATTTGTCTGATGATTGATCCGGCAAATCTGCACAGCAGCTATGCACGTTTCGCAATTGCCGAATCGTTGGGCAACTCGTAGATATCTGGGTGTCGGCCGTCTCCTCCTCCCAGATGTGATGCCGACGCTGAATACGGTACACCTCCTCCCGTGCCGTATTCGAAATCGAAGCCCGCTGCCACCTCCTCCCGGCAGCGGGCTTTTTCTTTGCGCGCAATGAGGCGGAGCGCCCCCTCACCCGGATTGCCAAGTCGAATTGCTTTGCAATTCGGGCAATCCGACCTCTCCCCGAGGGGAGAGGAAGTCAGCGCGCGCGGAACGAGGCGATCAGGCTTTCGGCCATGCGCACGAATTGCGCGCTCGGACCTTCGGCGCCGACGCTCTGCATCGAGACGCGCGCGCCTTCGAGCAACAGCGACAGCGTGTCGGCGAGGAGCTCGGCCTGGCCGATGCCGGCATCGCGGCAAAGCGCAACCAGCTTCTCGCGCTGGGCCTCTTTCAGTTCCTTGATAACGCGCCTGGCCGGATGATCGGTCTCCGTGAGCTCGACGGCGGCATTGGCCATGTCGCAGCCGCGGCTGTCGGCGCTGAGCAGTTGCGAAGCCTTTTGGACCCAGGCATGCAGCTGGGCGAGCTTGTCGCCGGGATGCTGGGCCTCGAACTCGTCCCAAATCCTTGAAGCCTTCGCCGCCGTGGCGCGCAGGCACTCGATGATCAGCTCGTCCTTGGATTCGAAGTGACGGTAAAGCGTCATCTTGTTCGTGCCGGCAGCCTCGGTGATGGCGTCGACGCCCACACCCTTGATGCCGTGCTTGTGGAACATGTCCTGCGCCGTCTCCAGGATTCGATCCCGGGGGCGGGAACGCTCCGCGACGCCGTCAGTCATGATGATCTCCTTTTGTCGTTTCCAAAAAAACCGTCGCCACCTCTTGACTAGGGTGTTACCGGTCTGTAACTTCCAGCATGTTACTTACTGGTAACACCTATATCACTCGCCGTCAAACGACAAGGCCCTCCGATAGCCCTGCCAGAGTGAGATAGGCCAGAAAACCTGCCTGTCATGCGGCTTCGGCCGGTGAATTCGAGAAAAAGCGGCCCGTGATCAATCGATGCGGACCGAGCAAGGAGCCACTCCTGTGCAAAAGCGCAAAGACCTGACGATCGACGAAGCCATCCGGGATCCGATGATCCGGCTGGTGATGAAGGCGGACGGGATCGACCCCAAAGCCTTCGAACGGATGCTGCGCTCGCGCGCGGCCGAACAGGCGCTGGGCGAAGATATCCCGCCATCCTTCCTGGCGGATTCCGGCTCCGGCCGGGCCCGGCGCCTGCGCCATTTCGCAAAACCGTTCGGCGAGGCGTCCGCATCATGGTGAACTTCTTCATCCACCGCCCGATCTTCGCGTCGGCGATCGCCATCATCATGGTGCTCGCCGGTGCGATCGCGTATTTCCTTTTGCCGGTCTCGCAGTTCCCCGACATCACGCCCCCGCAGGTCGTGGTCAGCGCCCATTATCCGGGCGCCAGCGCGCAGGTCGTGGCCGATACGGTCACCACGCCGCTCGAGCAGCAGATCAACGGCGTGCAAGGCATGACCTACATGTCGTCGACGAGCTCGAATGACGGCTCCTCGACCATCACCATCACCTTCGACGTCGGCTATCCGCTGAGCACGGCGGCCGTCGACGTGCAGAATCGCGTCAGCCAAGCGGCGTCCTCCCTGCCGGCGATCGTCAACCAGGGCGGCGTGACGATCAAGAAGCAGAACCCCAATTTCGTGCTGATCGTCGACCTCACCTCGCCTGACGGCTCGGTCGATCCGGTGGCGCTGAGCAACCTCGCCTATCTGCAGGTGGTCGATCCGCTCAAGCGCCTGCCCGGCGTCGGCGACGTGCAGATCTTCGGCGAGCGCCGCTATTCGATGCGTGTCTGGCTCGACCCGGACAAACTGGCCAATCTCGGCATCACCGCCGTCGATGTGCAGAACGCCATCGCCGAACAGAACGTGCAGGTGGCGGCCGGCAAGATCGGCCAGTCGCCGGCGCCAGCAGGCACCGCCTTCGAGATGCAGGTCAATGCCGTCGGCCGTCTCAGCGACCCGAAGGAATTCGGCGACATCGTCGTGCGCGCCAATTCGCAGAACGGCTCGCTGGTCAGGCTGCGCGACGTCGCGCGCATCGAACTCGGCGCACTGCAATATTCGTCATCCGCCTTCTTCGGCAAGGATCCGACCGTGGTCTTGGCCGTCTACCAGATGCCCGGCTCCAACGCGCTCGACCTGCAGCAGCGGGTCAAGGACAAGATGCAGGAACTGTCGCAGCGTTTCCCGAAGGGCGTCCACTACGCCATGCATTACGACACGACGCGCTTCGTGTCGGCCTCGATGCATGACGTGCTGATCACGCTCGGCGAAGCGCTGGCGCTGGTCGTGGCAGTGGTGTTCGTCTTCCTGCAAAGCTGGCGCACCACCATCATCCCGACCATCGCCATTCCCGTCTCGCTGATCGCGACATTGGCGATCATGTACATGCTGGGCTTCTCGCTCAACATGCTCTCGCTGCTCGGCATGGTGCTGGCGATCGGCCTTGTCGTCGACGATGCGATCGTCGTCGTCGAAAACGTCGAGCGGCAACTGGAGGCAGGGCTCAAGCCGCTTGCCGCGACGCGCGCGGCGATGGCCGAGGTGACCGGGCCGATCATCGCCACCACCGCGGTGCTGATGGCGGTGTTCATCCCGGTCGCCTTCATCCCCGGCGTTTCCGGCCGGCTCTACAATCAGTTCGCGTTGACCGTGGCGATCTCGGTCGGCATCTCGGCCTTCAACTCGCTGACGTTGAGCCCGGCGCTGAGCGCCGCCTTCCTGCGCCATCGCGGCGAGACACAGTTCGTGCTGTTCCGCTGGTTCAACGCCGGCTTCGACTGGCTGTCGCATGCCTATGCGCATGGCGTGCGCATCCTGATCAAACTGCGCTGGATCATGCTCGGCCTGTTCGCGGCCGGTCTCGTCGCCACCTACTTCGTCTGGCAGAAGCTGCCTTCGACCTTCCTGCCGGTCGAGGACCAGGGCTATTTCTTCGTCGTCATCCAGTTGCCGGACGGCGCTTCGCTCGAGCGCACCGATGCCGTGGCGCAGAAGGCGCGCGACATCCTGCAGAGCACGCCCGGCGTCGACATCGTCGGCTCGATCAGTGGCCTGAACTTCCTCACCAGCGCTGCACAGTCGAACTCGGCGGTCGAGTTCGCCATCCTGAAGCCGTGGGACGAGCGCGGACCCGATCAGAGCGCCTCGAAGCTCGTCGAGCAGGTGCGCGGCAAGCTCCTGCAGATGCCGGACGCGTTCGCGCTCTCCTTCGATCCGCCCTCGATCCCGGGCATCGGCACCACCGGCGGCTTCGAGTTCCAGGTGGAGGACCTGTCGGGCCGCGGCAGCGCGGCGCTGAACGACGTCACGCAGGCGCTGCTCGCCGAGGCGCGCAAGCAGCCGGAGCTCAACCCGCAGCAGTTGTTCTCGTCCTTCTCGACCTCGACGCCGCAGTTCAACTACGACCTCGACCGCAGCAAGGCGAAGCTTCTCGGCCTCAACCTGCCGGACGTCTTCAACACGCTGCAGATCTATCTCGGCTCGCTCTACGTCAACGACTTCAACCTGTTCGGCCGCACCTTCCGCGTGACGATCCAGGCGGACAAGGACGCGCGCGCCGACGCCACCGACATCTCCAGGCTTTATGTGCGCAATGCGTCGGGCGGCATGGTACCGCTGAGCACGCTGGGCAAGCTTGTGCCGATCGTCGGACCTGAGACCGTGCCGCATTACAACAACAACGCCTCGGCGCTGATCAATGGCGGCGCTGCCCCCGGCTTCTCGTCCGGACAGGCGGTGGCAGCCATGGAGCGGGCGGCGGCGAACGTGCTGCCGCGCGACTTCGGCTACGAATGGACCGGCATCACATTCCAGGAGCTCAAGGCCGGATCGATCGCGTCTGTCGTGTTCGGGCTGGCGATCGTCTTCGTCTTCCTGATCCTGGCGGCGCAGTATGAAAGCTGGGCGATGCCATTCATGGTGCTGCTCGCCGTGCCGCTCGCCTTGTTCGGCGCCTTCGTGGTGCTCCTGCTGCGCGGTATGCAGATCGACGTCTACTCGCAGATCGGCTTCGTCATGCTGATCGGCCTGGCGGCGAAGAACGCGATCCTGATCGTCGAGTTCGCAAGGCGACGGCGCGAGGAGGGTCTCACCATCGTCGAAGCGTCGATGGAAGCCGCGCGGCTGAGGCTGCGGCCGATCCTGATGACGGCCTTCGCCTTCATCCTCGGCGTGCTGCCGCTAATGTTCGCGACGGGTGCGGGTGCCGCCAGCCGGCAGTCGATCGGCACCACCGTCTTCGGCGGCATGGTGGCGGCGACCATCCTGTCGCTGGTCTTCGTGCCGGTCTTCTACGCGGTGATCGAACAGCTGCGCGAACGCCGCGGCGGGAAAGAACCTGCCACGGGGTATCACGACGCCCCTCGGCAGGAGGAAATTGAACCGACCGCCGAGCCGGCGCTTCAGCCGCTCGCGCAGGCGGCCGAATAGGATTGGAGATCAATTATGCGTAGATGGAAAATCGCTTTAGGAACGGCCGTCGCGCTGGGCGCAATCTCGGTGGCCAGCGTGCACTTTCTCGACATGGGCAATTTGAGCGGCGGCACGGCGGGCGCGGCACCCGCGCCGGCAGCCTTCGTCATGCCGGTGCCGGTGGTGAATGTCGTGAAAAAGACGCTGCCGATCTATCTCGACTACGCCGCGCGGGTGGAATCGATCCGCAGCATCACGCTGCAGGCCCGCGTGCCGGGCTATCTGCAGGAGCAGACCGCGGCCGACGGCAGCGACGTCAAGCAGGGCGACATGCTCTACCGTATCGCGCCGGATGACTATCAGGCCGCGCTGGACCAGGCGAAGGCCCAGGTGCAGCGCGATAGCGCGACGCTCGAATATGCAAAGTCCAATCTCGGCCGCGGCACCGATCTTGCCAAGGCCGGTTACCTCGACAAGGACAGCTTCGACCAGCGCACCAGCAACCTGCGCGCGGCGCAAGCCGCCCTTGCTGTCGACCAGGCAACGGTGCGGACGGCCGAGCTCAACCTCGGCTATGCCGAGATCAAGGCGCCGTTCTCGGGGCGTATCGGCCGTAACCAGGCTTCGGTCGGCACGCTGGTCAGCGTCGCCGGCACGGTGCTCAACACGCTGGTGCAGCTCGATCCGATCTATGTGACCTTCAATCCGAGCGAGACCGATCTCATCCAGATCGAGCAGGCGAAGGCCAACGGTCCGATCGCCGTCGATGTGCTGCTGCCCGGCGAGACCCAGCCCAGCCAGAAGGGCGAGCTCACCTTCATCGACAACACGATCGACCACTCGACAGGCACGATCACGGCGCGCGCCACGATCGGCAACGCCAAGTTCACGCTGCTGCCCGGACAGTATGTGCGGGTGCGGCTGCATGTGAAGGAACAGCCCAACACGCTGATGGTGCCGCAAGTGGCGCTGGGTTCCAGCCAGCTCGGCAAGTACCTCTATGTCGTCGGCAAAGGCAACACCGTCGACCAGAAGCTGGTGTCGCTTGGGCCTACCGACGGCGACCTGATTTCCGTGACCTCCGGTATCTCCGAGACCGACCAGGTGATCACGGGCAATCTGCAGAAGATCGGACCCGGAATGCCGGTTTCTCCCTTGCCGCAACCGAAACCGGCCAGCTGATAACCCCCATCAGTTTCCGGTCCGACGGCGCCCTCGACACCCACGTCGAGGGCGCCGTTTTGCCATGAGGGTTCAGACGGCTCCCGACGCCGACTCCGTGCGCGGCTTCGCGGGATTGCTTGCAAGCAGTTCGACCAATCCGGCGATGTCGGCGCGTTCCGCCTTGGCCGGCAGCATGAAGGCGCAGTAGGGCTGGCCGAGACGAACCGAGACGGACGACAGGGCGATCAATCGGCCCGCCTCAAGGTCGGCACTCGCCATCACCCTCTGGCCGAGCGCTATCCCCAACCCCAGCCGCGCCGCACCGATCGCCAGGCTGGACAGGCCGACGCGGCGGCCATGCGAGGGGTCCGGCGCGCGGCTGCCGCCGGCAGCGGCGAACCAATCCGCCCAGCTCGGGTGCGAGGCATAGTTCGGCCCCCAATTGGTGTGAATGAAGTGGCTCTCATGCACGTCGGCCAGGCCGGCGGCACCGTTGCCGTGGCGCCGCCAGAACTCAGGCGATGCGACCGGCAGGACGTCGTCATGAACGAGGCGCGCCATCTTGAGCGCCGGGTAGTGATAGTCGCCATAGGAGATGCGCAGATCGATGTTCTGGCGCACCACGTCGACGGGATCATCCTCGACCCGGACGTCGATCGCCATCCGCGGAAAACCGTCGAGCAGCACCGCGAGCCTTGGCGCCAGCCAAAGCTCCGCCAGGGAGAACGGCACGCTCACCACAAGGCGCGTGCGCAAGCCGCCTTCCAGCATGCGCCGGCCGACCGCCGCGATCTCGCCCAGCGCATGCGCCGTCTGCGGATAAATGGCGTGGCCGGCATCGGTCAGCGCGATGCGGTTGCCGTTGCGCATGAAGAGCTGCTTGCCGAACCAATCTTCCAGATTGCGGATCTGCTGGCTGACCGCGGCCGACGAGACACCTAGCTCGGAGGCGGCGAGCGTGAAGCTGCCGGCGCGAGCCGCGACCTCGAAGGTTCTCATCGCGTTCAAAGGCGGAAGCTTTTCCAAATTTTCCTCGAAAGTTTTTCTAGGGGGATCCTAACAATTTTCCGCATTGCGGCAAAGATTTCCTTGGCGTGTAGTGGCAACAGGATTTTTGGAGGACACTATGATCGAAAACATTCTCGACCTGGACCGCTACCCGCTCCACCGCGAAGGCAGCCCCGAATGGCAGCGGCTGGTAGACGCGTCCAAGGCCGCGCTCGCGGCCAGCGGCATGTTCAACCTGGAAGGCTTTCTGCGCCCCGGCATGGCCGAACGGGCCGTCGCCGAGATCCGGCCGGTGATGGACACGCGCTCGCATGTCCACAGGCGCATGCACAACATCTACTTCAAGCCGTCGATCCCGGAGCTTTCGCCGGATCATCCGGCGCTACGCACGGTCGAAACGATCAGCCATACGGTCTGCGCCGACCAGATCCCGAGAAGCACCGTTTTGTCGATCTACGAATATGCACCGCTGGTGCGGTTCCTGGCGGCGACGATGGAGAAGCCGCAGCTGCATGTCATGCAGGATCCGCTGGCCCGCGCCAATGTCATGGGCTATCGCGCCGGCGAGGCACTCAACTGGCATTTCGACCGCTCGGAATTCACCACGACGCTGCTCTTGCAGGCGCCGGAAATCGGCGGCGATTTCGAATACCGCACCGACCTGCGCTCGGACGACGATCCGAACTATGACGGTGTGGCGAAGCTGCTCGAGGGGCGCGATCCCGAGGCAAAGATCCTGCGCATCAAGGCCGGCACGCTGAATGTTTTTCGCGGCAAGAACACCGCGCATCGCGTCACCACCGTCGAGGGCAACCGCGAACGCATGATCGCGGTGTTCTCCTACTATGAACGTCCAGGCGTCATGTTCACCGACGAGGAGCGGATCGGGTTCTACGGCCGCGCCGCTTGAGACTTAAAATCTCGAGGCCGTGGAAATCAGTCCTTGTTAGATTGTCGACAATCTGCTTGTCTTGCAGAAATTCCTCTCGGAGTCGACTTATGGCAAAGCTGGATTTCAGTCCGATCGCGGATACGACGCGCAGGGCGGAGATCGTCGCCCTGCTGCGGCGCGCCATCTTGACCGGACAGCTGGAGCCCGGGCAGAAACTCAACGAGCTGAGGATTTCGGAGCAGATGCGGGTGAGCCGCGCGCCCTTGCGCGAGGCGATGCGCGAGCTGGTGCAGGAAGGCATCCTGACCAGCATTCCCTATGCCGGCACCTTCGTCATCGAGGTCACCGCCAAGGACATCATCGACGCCTATTCGCTGAACCAGGTGCTGGACGAGTTCGCCATCGAGAGGACCTGGTCGCAACGCGACCAGCGCTTCTTCGACGAGCTCGGCCGCCGCCATGAAGCGGTGAAGCAGGCGACACGCGCGAAGGACACCACGCGCCAGATCGAGACGGCACTGCAGCTGCACGGGCTGATCTACGAATGGGCCGACAATTCGGTGCTGTTGGAGACCTGGCAGCGCCTGACCAGCCGGCTGCAGATGTATTTCGCCCTGCATCAGCGCGCGCGCAACGAACCGGTGCCGGCCGAAGACGTGCACGAGACCTATGTCGCGCTGCTCAAAGGCGCCGACATGCGCGCCGCCCAGCGCCATGCGCGCGAGCATATCGACCTCGACTTCGAAGAGCTTCTTGCCTATGCGCGCGGCCTCGAAAAGCGCGCGTCGAAGAACTGACAGACAAGCGGACGACAGCACAGTGAAGATCAAGAGCATCAAGGCCTATCATGTCGTGCAGCCCTTCGTGGATGGGCCCTACCGCATGTCCAAGGGACGCGTCGCCGACTGCTTCGACGCGGTGATCGTCGCGATCACTTCCGATAGCGGCGTGACCGGCTGGGGCGAGATGGCGCCGCTCGGCAATTTCTACTCGGCCGCGTTTCCGGCGGGAACACGCGCGGGCGTGCCGGAGATCGCGCCGCATCTGATCGGCCAGGATCCGCGCGGCCTTGCCGGCATCGGCCGGCTGATGGACACGGTGTTCAAGGGCCACTCTTACATCAAGTCGGCGCTCGACATGGCGTGCTGGGATCTCGCCGCCCGCGCCGCCGACGTGCCGCTGGTGACCATGCTCGGCGGCCGCGAGAGCGACATGGCGGAGACCTACCGGGTCGTCACCCACGGCACGCTCGATCAGATGGCCGCACTTGCCAAGAGGATCATCGCCGAAGGCTGCCGCCGCCTGCAGGTCAAGGTCGGCGGCAATGTGCATGACGACATTGAGCGCGTGACGACGGTGGCCGCCGCCGTGCCGAAGGGCACGGTGATCTTCTGCGACGCCAATGCCGGCTGGACGCCCTATCAGGCGCGGCAGTTCGCCGATGCCACGCGCGGCATCGACTACACGTTCGAGCAGCCCTGCACGACGCTCGACGAGAATATGTCGGTGCGCCGCATGCTCGACAAGCCGATGGTGCTGGACGAATCCGTCACCTCGCTCGGCGAGATGCTGGAGATCCATCGCCGAGGTGCGGCCGACGGGCTGACACTGAAGATATCGCGGCTCGGCGGCGTGACGCAGACACGGCTGATCCGCGATGTCGCCGTCGATCTCGGCTTCATGATCACGGTCGAGGATACAGGCGGCGCCGAGATCGATACCGCCGCGATGGCGCATCTGTCGCTGTCGACGCCGGCGGAGCGCCGTCTGCATGCGATCGCCTTCCACGAATGGGTGACGGTGCGCACGGCCAGGAACGCGCCACCGGTGACCGGCAGCCATATGGGCGTTCCCGACGGCCCCGGCCTCGGCATCGATGTCGATCCCGGCCTGCTCGGCGAACCCTTCTTCGAGATCGGCTGACATGAAGATCAGGCGCGTCAAGGCGACACCGATCAACTACAGGCTGGAGGCCCCTTATGTCTGGGTCTTCGGCGAGCTCGACGGCTTCTCGCCGACCATCGTCGAGGTCGAGACCGAGGACGGGCTTGTCGGCATCGGCGAGGCGCCGACGCCGGGCGCGGCCGCCGTCATCAACGACGTGCTGGCGCCGAGGCTCGCCGGGCGCGACGCCTTCGACATCGCCGGCGCGGAGGAAGTCTGCCTGCCGTTCTGGAGCGGCGTGCAATCGATCAACGACCGTACCCGCATCATGGCCTTCGGCGCCATCGAGATGGCGCTGTGGGACCTGCGCGGCAAAGCCTGGAAACAGCCGCTCTATCAGTTGCTAGGCGGCGCGGTGCGCAAGGACATCCCCTTCACCGATTATTTCTCGCTGCGCGGCGACGGAGCGACAGTCAAAGGCGAGAAGACGCCGGAAGAGGTCGCCGACTATTGCGTCGAACTCCACGAGCGCCACGGCACGACCTTCTTCGAGGGCAAGTTCTCGACGCACGATCCCAAGGTTTCAATGAAGATGGTCGAGCTGATCCGCAGGAAGCTCGGCGACGCGGCGATGATCCGCATCGATTCCAACCAGGCCTATTCGCTGGCGACCGCCAGGCAGTTGGCGCGGCCGCTGGAAGAGCTTGGCGTGCGCAATTGGGAGGATCCGGTGGCGACCATCGAGGAGATGCGGGAACTGCGCCGCCACACCTCGATCCCGTTCTCGACCCACAACATCGATATAGCGCGCGCCATGGAGTTGAAGGTGCCGGACGCCTTTGTCGGCAACCCGACGGCGCATGGCGGCATCAACCGCATGCTGCGCTTCGTCGGCGCCTGCGAGCATGCCGGCATCGACTACTGGTGCTACAGCGGCGACACCGGCATCGGCAGCGCCTGCTACCTGCATCTGTGCGCCGCGCTCGGCTGGATCCGGGAGCCCAACCAGTCGCTGTTTCGCATGCAGCCGATGGACGTCATCGAGGAAGGCCCGTTCGCGCCGAAGAACAATGTCGTGCCGGTGCCCGAAGGCCACGGCCTCGGGGTCACGCTGTCGCGGGAAAGGCTTGCCGCCTGCCATCGCGACTTCGTCGAAAACGGCCCCTGCAACAAATATCACGATCCGGAAAAACCCGGGACCTACCGCAGGCTGCCGCTGAATTAGGAGGATGTCGAAACGCAAACAGGACTTATCGAGAAAAGGACGGCCACGGGTCGCCCGGCCGACAGACAATCCATCAAGAAAATCTGACTTTTGCGTCCCAACGGGCGGATGGACCGGTCGGAGCCGCATGCTACTGTACATCGACCGATACTGAGTGCCTGGACCGGAGAACTCCACGCAACTCGTTCACTGGAATGCACCCGCCAACCACAACAATTGGGGAAAGGGCTTAGACCCATGAGCAAGAACTATCGCATTCTCGATCTCCTCCGGCGCGGCCGGACGCCACTCGAAAACCACCTCATCGACGGCCTGGTCGACGGCCGCATCAGCCGCCGCGAGTTCGTGCGCCACGGCAGCCTGCTCGGCCTGTCGCTGCCGCTGCTCGGCCGCATCGGCATGGCCGCCGGCTTCGGCGCAGCACCCTCGCTCGCTCGCGCCGGCGCACCCGGCGCCACCATCCGCGTCGGCAGCAGCGTGCCGGCAGCGGCGATCGATCCGGTCACCATCGCCGACGCCGGTGGCCTGCTCGTCATGCAGCAGGTGGCGGAATTCCTCTGTGTCGACGGCCCGGACCTGGTGCTGAAGCCGGCGCTGGCGGAAAGCTGGAAGCCGAATGCCGATGGCACGGTGTGGACCTTCACGCTGCGCAAGGGCGTGAAGTTCCACTCGGGCGGCGAGATGAAGGCCGAAGACGTGGTGGCCAGCATCGACCGGCTCGCCGACCCGGCCAATTCGTCGAACGCGCTGTCGGTGTTCACCGGCATCCTGCAGAAGGGCAACACCAAGAAGGTCGACGACTACACCGTCGAATTCCATCTCGACGCGCCGAACGGCAACTTCCCGTACATGGTGTCGTCGGACAACTACAACGCCGTCATCATTCCGGCGAGCTACAAGGGCGGCTATGAACAGAGCTTCGACGGCACCGGGCCGTTCAAGCTGGAGAAGTACACCCCGAAGGTCGGCGCCTCCTTCGTGCGCAACGACGATTACTGGGGCGAGAAGGCTCTGCCGGACCGTACCGAATTCACCTTCTTCACCGACATCCAGCCGCAGATCCTGGCGCTGCAGGGCGGCCAGATCGACATCATCAACCAGATGCCGGTGCTGGCGGGCGTCGCCGTGCTCAACGACCCGAATGTCGACATCATCAGCCTGAAGTCGTCGGCGCATCAGCAGTTGCATATGCATTGCGACGAAGGCCCGACGAAGGACGCCCGCGTGCGCCGCGCCATTGCGCTTTGCCTCGACCGCGAGAAGCTCGCCGCCGGCCTGATGAAGGGACGCTCGGCGCTCGGCAATGACAGCCCGTTCGCCGCCGTCTACCCCTCGACCGACACCAGCGTGCCGCAACGCAAGCAGGATATTGCCCAGGCCAAGCAGCTGATGGAAGCGGCCGGCGTCGGCCAGGGCTTCAAGATGACGCTCACCACCGAGCGCTATCTGGAAATCCCGGAATACGCCCAGCTCATCCAGAACTGGGTCAAGGAAATCGGCATCGAACTCGAGCTCAACATCCTCGACCAGAGCGCCTATTACGGCGACGCGGTGTTCGGCAAGTCGAACTGGCTGGATTCGGCGATGGGTATCACCGACTACGGCCACCGGGGCGTGCCCAACGTCTATCTGGCGGCACCTTTGAAGAGCGACGGCACCTGGAACGCCGCCCACTTCAAGAACAAGGACTACGACCAGATGGCGGCAAGCTATATCGCTGCCCTCGACCTCGAGGCGCAGAAGGCCACTGCCAGCAAGATCCAGAAGCTGCTGCTCGAGGAAACACCGGTGGTCTTCGGCTACTTCTACGACTATCTGACGGCGACGGCGAAAGGCGTGGCGGGCGTGCAGCCCACCGCAATGTCGCAGTTGTTCCTCGACAAGGCGTCGAAAGGCTGACGAGAGCGGACAAGCTTATCCCTAATAGCCGGCTCTCCATGGAGAGCCGGCTCCTATAGGAGTATTCGCCATCCTCGTCTTCCTCGTCCGGCGCCTGGCACTGTCGCTCGTCACGCTGTTTTTGCTCAGCGTCATGGTTTTCCTTGGCGGCCAGGTGCTGCCCGGCAATGTCGGGCGAGCCATCCTGGGGCCGTTCGCCGACCAGCGCGCGGTGGATGCGCTGAACCATTCGCTCGGCGTCGACCGGCCGCTGCTCGTCCAGTACGGAAGCTGGATCTGGAATTTTCTCCACGGCGACATGGGCACGTCCTATGTCTTCCGCGCGCCGGTGGCGCCCTTCGTCATCGACGCCTTGGGCAACTCGATGAAGCTGGCGCTGGTCGCCTTCGTGCTGGTGGTGCCGATCGGGATCCTGGGCGGGGTCATCGCCGCGCTCAATTTCAACCGGCCGCTCGATCGCATCATCAGCCTCGGCGGCCTGTCGGTCACGGTGCTGCCCGAGTTCGTCACCGGCATCATCCTGATCCTGATCTTCGGGGTCTGGCTGCGCTGGCTGCCGATCGCCGCCGCCTGGCCCAAGGGCGCCGGTGTCCTCACCCAGCTCTACTATCTCATCCTGCCCGCGCTGCCGCTGTTTCTGGTGCTGTTCGGCTATATCGCGCGCATGGCACGCTCCGGCATGATCGAGGCGCTGGATTCCGACTATACGCGCACGGCCGTGCTGAAAGGCTTGCCCTGGCGCACGGTGATCTGGCGCCATGTGCTGCGCAATGCGCTGTTGCCGACCATCACCGTGATCGCCACCCAGACCGGCTATCTGATCGGCGGCCTGGTCGTCATCGAGACGCTGTTCCGTTATCAGGGCATCGGCTCGCTGATCTTCACTGCCGCGCGCGGCAAGGATTTTCCGATGCTCGAGGCCGGCATCCTCACCATCGGCATCGTCTATGCGGTGGCGACCCTGATCGCCGACTTCCTCTATTCCGTGCTCAATCCGCGTATCCGGCTGGGAGCAGAGCAATGAGCGCGACGGACACTCCCGCCAGCCTGCCGGCGCCCGCACCGGCGCCTGACACCGCACAGCGGAGCCCCTGGGGTGAGGTGCTGCATTCGCTCTCCAGGTCCGGCACCTTCCTCACCGGGCTTTTCATCCTCTTGTTCTGGGTCGTCTGCGCGCTGTTCGGCCAGCACTTCGTCCCCTACGATCCGCTGGCAAGCGACATCATCGACGCGCTGACGCCGCCGGCAGCCGATCACTGGTTCGGCACCGACCAGCTCGGCCGCGACGTGTTCTCGCGCGTCATCGTCGGCTCGCGCGACATCCTGACGGTGGCGCCGCTGGCGACCATCCTGGCGACCATCGCCGGCACCGCGCTCGGCCTCGTCATCGGCTATTTCCGCGGCATCGTCGACGACATCGTCAGCCGCGTGCTGGAAGCCTTCATGGCGATCCCGGTGGTGATCATCGCGCTGCTCGCCATCGTCGCGCTCGGCACATCCAAGATCACCGTCATCGTCGTCATCGGGCTTAGCTTCGCGCCGATCATCGCGCGCACGGTGCGCTCGGCGGTGCTGGCCGAACGCGAGCTCGACTATGTGGCCGCGGCAAAGCTGCGCCACGAAGGCGCGCTGCACACGATGTTCGTCGAGATCCTGCCCAACGTCATCCCGCCGATCCTGGTCGAGACGACGGTGCGGCTGGGCTACGCCATCTTCGCGGTCGCCACGCTCTCCTTCATGGGCTTCGGCATCCAGCCGCCCTCGCCCGACTGGGGCCTGTCGATCTCCTCCAATTACGGCATGATCGGCGGCGGCTTCTGGTGGACAGTGCTGTTCGACGCCCTGGCCATCGCCTCGCTGGTGATCGGCGTCAATCTGGTGGCCGACGGCGTGCATGGAGCGTTCAATGACTGACAAGAACGCACTTGAACTGAAAGACCTCTCGGTCGCCTATCGCGTCGGCCGCCGCAACCGCGCGGTGCTGCGCAACGTCAACCTGACCATCAAGGCCGGCGAGGCCTATGGGCTGGTCGGCGAATCCGGCTGCGGCAAATCCACCGTGGCGCTTTCGGTGGTGCGCTACCTGCCGCGCAACGGCTCCATCACCGGCGGCTCGATTGCGCTCGACGGCAAGGATGTGATGAAGCTCGACGCCGAAGCGCTCAGGCGCGCTCGCGCCGACAGCGTGTCGATGGTCTACCAGGACCCCGGCAAGGCGCTCAACCCGTCGCTGCGCATCGGCCGGCAGCTGACCGAAATCTTCGAGCTTGCCGGCGTCACCGGACAGGCGGCTGAAGACAAGGCAGTCGCCATGCTGAACCGCGTGCGGATCTCCGATCCGGCGAGCGTCATGCAGCGTTATCCGCACCAGCTTTCCGGCGGCATGCAGCAGCGCGTGGCGATCGCCATGGCCCTGGCCAACGACCCCTCGATGCTGATCCTCGACGAGCCGACCACAGGCCTCGACGCCACGGTCGAAGCCGAAGTGCTCGACCTGATCGGCCAGTTGCGGCGCGAGCTGTCGGCCTCGATCCTGTTCATCAGCCACAATCTCGCCGTCGTCTCCAACATGTGCGACCGCGTCGGCGTGCTCTATGCCGGCATGCTGGTCGAGGAAGGCTCGACGAAGGACGTCTTCAACGATCCGCGCCATCCTTACACGGTGGCGCTGCTGCGCTGCCTGCCGCGCGGCGGCCAGCGCAAGGACCAGGGCCGGCTCGACACCATCCCGGGCTTCCTGCCGGGCATCGGCGCCAACATCGTCGGCTGCGCCTTCGCCGACCGCTGCGCGCTGGCGACCGAGCGCTGCCGCGCCGAGCCGCCGCCGCTCTACGAACTCGGCGACGGTCGGCTGTCGCGCTGCCATTATCACGACAAGGCGCAGTCGCTGCCGCGCGCCACGCCCGCCGAGATCGCTGCCACAGCACCCAAGCAGGCGCCACCGGTGCTGCAGGTCGAGGGACTTAACAAGACCTATGCCAGCCACGGCCGTCCGCTGCGGGCGGTGAAGGACGTCTCGGTCAGCCTGAGGCCCGGCGAGACGCTCGGCCTGGTCGGCGAATCCGGCAGCGGCAAGACCACCTTTGCCAGGCTCCTGCTCGGCCTTGTCGCGCCGGACGATGGCGGCTCGATAGAGCTCGAAGGCAAGCAGTTGGCGCCGCGGCTCGCCAGCCGCTCGGAAGACCAGGTCAAGGCGGTGCAGATCGTCTTCCAGAATCCGGATTCGGCGCTCAACCGTTCGCATTCGATCCGCCATATCCTCAGCCGCGCCCTGAAGCGGCTGGGCGGGCTGAGCGGCAAGACGCTGGACACAAGGCTCGAAGAGCTCGTCCGTTCGGTGCGGCTTACCGACCGGCATCTCGCGGTCAAGCCGCGGCAGCTTTCGGGCGGCCTGAAGCAGCGCGTGGCGATCGCGCGCGCCTTCGCCGGCGATCCGCGCATCGTGGTCTGCGACGAGCCGACCTCGGCGCTCGACGTCTCGGTGCAGGCGGCGATCCTCAACCTTCTGGCCGACCTGCAGTCGAGGCAGGATGTCAGCTACATCTTCATCTCGCACGACCTTGGCGTGGTGCGCTATCTCTCCGACAAGATCGCCGTGCTCTATCTCGGCCGCATCATGGAGTTCGGACCGTCGGAAGCGGTGTTTTCCGGCCCGCATCATCCCTACACCGAAGCGCTGCTGTCAGCCGTGCCGAAACTCGACCGCACCGAGAGCTCGCGCATCCGTCTCGACGGCGAAATCCCGAGCGCGGCCAATCCGCCGACGGGCTGCGTCTTCCACACACGCTGCCCACGCAAGATCGGCGCCATCTGCGAGACGCAAGAGCCCGAGCTCACCGAGGCCCAGCCGGGGCACACGATCCGCTGCCACATCCCCTACGCCGAACTGGCAAGGCTGCAGAAGCCGAAGATCGTGGAGCCGGCGTGATCAAAATGCCGCCGCGCCTAAAGCGCGTCGCGATCTTTCAGATCGCTCCATGCGCTTTAGGTTTTGACTTTAGGCATGTCTTTGTCCCGAAACCGGTTCCCACTTTCGGGAGACACGCTTGCCATGCTGAAGGCGCGGTCGCTTTCCGCGAAGGCCTGATCGCCGGACAGGTTCCTGGCGAGCGTACGCAGGCCGGTCAGCGCAACGTCTAGCGCGTCGGAAGAGGCAGGGTTCTCGGGATAGGCAAGGTAGATCGGGCGCTGGAACACCGGCGTATCCTCGACGCGCCGCAACTCGCCACGCTCGATATGGCTGCTTACCGCACTCAGCGGTAGGTAAGCAGCCGCCTTCTGCGACAGGACGTGCTGCAGGCCGATGAACACCAGCCCGGCCGAGATCGCCGGCTTCACCATGCCGGCAAAGGCACGGTCGTGCTCGACGCGGAACTCCAGCCCCCAGTCCATCAGGATGTAATTGTCCATCCACGGCCCGGCTTGCGCCGTGTGCTGGACGAGCACGATCTGATCGACAGCCAAACTCTCATAGACGACGCCGGGATGCGGCTTGGGCAGATAGAGGATGCAGATATCGAGCAGGCCTTCTGCCATCTGGTCGATCGCCAGGTCCGGGAAGCTGCCTTCCAGACGCAGCGCCACATTCGGCCGCTTCGCCCGCATCCAGTCGATCCAGGGCGAAGTGATGCTGTCCCAAAGATAGGCGGGCGCGGTGAGCCTCAGCAGCGTCTCGT
Source organism: Mesorhizobium humile (assembly GCF_033977215.1). Lineage (NCBI taxonomy): Bacteria > Pseudomonadati > Pseudomonadota > Alphaproteobacteria > Hyphomicrobiales > Phyllobacteriaceae > Mesorhizobium > Mesorhizobium humile. The sequence continues at coordinate 208,836 of NZ_JAVIIV010000003.1, read as the reverse complement.
AGCCATCGGGAACGGCGATGTCCTGGCGCGATTGCTCCCAGGTACGCGTGATCGTCGAGGCGTGGGGCAGGAACTGCCGGCCGGCCGGCGTCAGCGTGACGCCGTCGCTGTCGCGCACGAACAGCTTGCGGCCCAGCTGTTCCTCCAGGCCGCGAATGCGCGCGCTGACGGTCGACTGGGCAAGGTTCAGTCGGTGCGCGGCAACGGTGAAGCTGCCATGCGCCGCGACCTCCAGGAAACTGCGCAGATTCTCGGTGTCCATGGCTTTCGCCTTTCAGTGGCTCGTCATCGAAATTTCCGATGGCTCCAATCAAAAAATATCGCTTTTCGGTCGAGGTCAACAATGGCCTAAATGCCAAGGCCCCCGCGACAAAACAAGGAATGCCGCCATGCCGAAGCATTTCAGGACGATCGACGCCGCCCGCAAAACCCTCAGCGCAATCGAAAATTCCGCTATCGACGAATTGCTCGCCGGCAGGATCGGCCGGCGCGAATTCCTGCGCCATGGCAGCGTGCTCGGCCTGTCGCTGCCCTTTCTCGGCGGCATCGCTTCGGCGGTCGGGCTCGGCGCTTCGCAAGCGCGCGCCGAAGGCAAGCCCGGCGGCACCGTGCGCGCCGGTATCGCCGTGCCCGGCGGCGCCATCGATCCCGTCACCTTCTATGACAGCGGCAGCTACCAGCTCGTCTTCCAGACGGCCGAGTTCCTGTGCGTGACGCAGCCGGACCTGACATTGAAGCCCGTGCTTGCCGAAAGCTGGTCGCCCAATGCCGACGGCAGCGTCTGGACCTTCAAGCTGCGCAAGGGCGTGAAATTCCACAATGGCGAGGCTTTTAAAGCCGACGACGTGGTGGCAACCTTCGATCGCCTTGCCGATCCGAGCGGCACATCTAATGCGCTCTCGGTGTTCAAGGGCCTGTTGTCGAAGGGCGGCACGCGCAAGGTCGACGACCACACCGTCGAATTCCACCTCGACGCGCCGAACGGCTCCTTCCCCTATTCGGTGTCGATCGACAATTACAACGCCGTCATCCTGCCGGCGAGCTACAAGGGCGACTACGAGAAGACCTTTGAGGGCACCGGTCCGTTCCGGCTCGAAAGCTACACGCCGAAGGTCGGCGCGAGCTTCGTGCGCAATCCCGACTATTGGGGCGAGAAGGCCCTGCCCGACCGGCTCGAGTTCAAATTCTACGGCGACGTGCAGCCGCGGATTCTCGCGCTGCAGGCGGGCGAGGTCGACGTGCTCGACGCCATCCCGCTCGACGTCAGCCAGGTGGTGCTGGGCAATCCTGATATCACCGTGCTGCGCGTCGCCTCGACCGCGCATCGCCAGCTCCACATGCGCTGCGACATGGCGCCCTTCACCGACAAGCGCGTGCGCCAGGCGCTGGCCTTGTGCATCGACCGTTCCCAACTGGTCGACGGTCTCTGCCGCGGCATGGCCGCGACCGGCAATGACAGCCCGTTCGCGCCGGCCTTCCCGGTCACCGACAAGACGGTGGCGCAGCGCACCAGGGACATCGCCAAAGCCAAGCAGCTAATGGAGGCGGCGGGCCTGGCCAACGGTTTCGACATGACGCTGACGACGCTGCGCTATTCCGACATCCCCGGCTATGCGCAGCTCTTCCAGAACTTCGCCAAGGAGATCGGCGCGCGCATCTCGCTCAACATCGAGGACCAGGACAAATATTACGGCAAGGCGGTGTTCGGCCAGTCGGACTGGCTGGACAGCCCGCTTGGCATCACCGATTACGCGCACCGCAGCGTGCCGAACGTGTTCCTGAAAAGCCCGCTGGTCAGCGACGGTCCGTGGAATGCGGCGCATTTCAAGAACACGACCTATGACGGGATGGTCACCGGCTATCTCAGGGCGCTCGACCTCGACTCCCAGCGCAAGGCCGCTTCCGACATCCAGAAGCTGCTGCTCGACGAGACGCCGGTGATCTTCAGCTATTTCCCGGACCTCCTGGTGCCGGTGCGCAAGAATGTCAGCGGCGTGCCGCCGATCGCCGCCGGCCTGCTGCTCGATCGGGTATCGGTGAGTTGATCATGAGCGCGCGCAAGGCCCTGGCCGCAAACGACGAGAAAAGGACAAGTACCATTCGCAAGCCCCATCTGCGCGGCCGCGGGCCGCATTTCCCGGTGCTCGACACCATCGTGCAGTATGAATTCGAGCCGGGCTATGTCGCCTTCACCATGCCCTCGCCCAAGCGGATCAGGGTGCAGGTCGGGCCGATGATCGTCGCCGACACCACCAAGGCGCTGGTGTTCCAGGAGAGCGACCACCTGCCGGTCTATTACTTCCCGATGAGCGACGTGCGCGAGGAGTTCCTGCTGCCGAGCCGGACGACGACGGAAGACCCGTTCAAGGGCGTCGCCACGCATTACTCGCTGAACACCGGCATCACGCTGGTCGAGGACGGCGCCTGGCGCTACCTCGATCCGGTCAAGGGCTGTCCGCCGATCGGCGACTACATCTCCTTCTACTGGCCGAAGATGACACACTGGTTTGAAGAGGACGAGGAGATCTTCGTCCACGCCCGCGACCCGTTCCGCCGCGTCGACTGCCTGCCTTCGTCGCGGCGCGTGCAAGTGATCCTCGACGGCGAGCAGGTCGCCGATTCACGGCGCGGCGTGTTCCTGTTCGAGACCGGACATCCGGTGCGCCACTATCTGCCGATCTCGGACTCGCGCCTCGATATGTTTTCGCCCAGCCGCTACATCTCGCGCTGCCCTTACAAGGGCATCTCCAACTACTACCATGTGACGACGCCTAAGAAGCGGCACGAGAACCTCGTCTGGTACTATCCCGAGCCGGTGCACGAGGCCGAGCGCATCAAGGGCCTGGTGTGCTTCCATCACGAGCTCGTCGACAAGATCCTGGTCGACGGGGTCGAGATCCCCAAGGAAGCGACCGCGGCGTCGGACGGCTATTTCTGAGCCTTCATGCTCGACTGGCCAAGACCCGGCTCGGCTTGAGTTTCGCGTTTGCGTCCGTCCGTGGCGGTGCTACGTTGCGCCACGCGGCGGATACCTGCTTATGAGGAAAGCATTCCATCATGCGGTTTGGCCCTGGTTCGTCGCCTTGCCGGCGACGCCGATGCCGGCGATTGCCCAGAATGCTCCCGCCTTCGAGCTGAAGCTCGACATCGATCAGGACGGCAAGACCGACCGGGCGATCATCCTGCAGGAGGCCGGCGGCCCCGCCGATCTCTACATCTATCTCGACGTGGAAAAGCCCGATCCCCCACGCCAACCGGATTTTGTCAAGAAAAGGCTGACGGAAGACCAGGTCGTCGACCTTGAAGCCAAGGGCAAGGGATCGCTGGCGATCACCTCCTGCTCCGGCTGCGGCGCCATCAAGTCGACGGAAGAGACGCTGACGATCGTCTATCGCCGGGGAAAATTCCTGGTCGGCGGCTACAGCCGCAACTGGGACTGGAACCAGCAGACGTCGAGCGGCGTCGAGACGACGCTTGGCGATTGCGACATCAACTATCTCACCGGCAAGGCCACCGCCTCCACGGATCTGGAAGAGGGCAAGCCGATCAAGGGCAAGTTCAGGCTGGTACTGTTGAAGGACTGGTCCGCCGACAGTCGCCCGAAGGCCTGCGATTTCTGAAGAGGTTGATCGCAGGGCGCGACTGCGCATACCCTCGGCGCATAGGGAGGGTGCGATGGATCTTTTCAAACTGGACGGCGGCGTGGCGCTGGTGACGGGCGCCGGCAGCGGGATTGGTCAGGCGATAGCCATCGGGCTTGCGGAGGCCGGCGCCGATGTCGCCTGCTTCGGTCATGCCTCGAACGGCGGGCTTGAGGAAACGGCTGCGAGAATCAAGGCGCACGGCCGCAAAGCACTGGTGCTGACGGGCAGCGTGACGTCCGAAACCGACCTGGCGACGGCGATCGCCCGCGTCGAGGCCGAACTCGGCGCGCTGACCGTTGCCGTCAACAATGCCGGCATTGCTGGATCGGAAGCGGCCGAGACCATGTCGCTGGAAAAATGGCGCAAGGTGCACGAGGTCAATGTCGCCGGAGTTTTCCTGTCGTGCCAGGCCGAGGCGCGCGTCATGCTGCCCCGGCGCACAGGCTCGATCATCAACATCGCCTCGATGTCGGGCACCATCGTCAACCGGGGGCTGACGCAGGCGCACTACAACTCCTCCAAGGCCGCCGTCATCCACATGTCGAAGAGCCTGGCCATGGAGTGGGCCGATCGCGGCCTGCGCGTCAATGTCGTCAGTCCGGGCTACACGCTGACGCCGATGAACAAGCGTCCGGAAGTGGCGGAGGAGATAAAGATCTTCAAGCGCGACACACCGATGGGGCGCATGGCGGCGCCGGAGGAAATGGTCGGGCCGACCGTGTTCCTGGCCAGCCGCGCGTCCAGCTTCGTGACCGGCCTCGACCTGATCGTCGATGGCGGCTACGTCTGCTGGTAGACCGATGGGGTGTCCCGCAAGACACCCCACGTTGCTGATTTAACGAACCTGAACGGAGGCGCGCGCGCTACTCGGCCGCGACGCCTTTCACCTCGAGGTAGCTCTCCATCGAATCGTCCAGCGCCTGCAGCCAGGGCGTATGATGCACCGGCGCCATGGTGCCGGTCATCAGCGAGCGGTAGGCGTTGTCGCGGAAGGTCATGATGTTTTCCATCTTGTGGTGCTCCCACTCCATGAAGGTGTGGTTGACCGCCTCGACGTCGAAGCCCGGATAGTCGGTCTGGTCCATCAATTCCTTGGTGTAGTCGCCCTGGAACCAGATCATCTGCTCGGCGTCCTCCAGCGTCTCCTCGCGAGCGCGCCACTTGGCGCCGTGCTCGGCCATCGCCTCGGCCGACGGCAGCTTGATGCGGCCCATGATGACGTCGCGCGCGTACCAGGCTTGCGCGTCGAACATGTTGAAGGTGTAGAACTGGTCCTGCATGCCGATGTAGAAAAGCTTCGGGTTTTTCTCCCAGACGACACCCTCATAGAGATCGAGCGGCCACATGCGGTTGGCGGTCTTGAGCTTGAGGTCGTCGGTGAGGAAGGGGAAGGAATGCAGGTAGCCGGTGCACAGGATGATGGCGTCGACGTCCTTGGTGGTGCCATCCTTGAAATGCGCCGTCTTGCCGACGACCTTCTGCAGCAGCGGTACTTCCTTCCAGTTCTCCGGCCATTTGAAGCCCATCGGCTTGGAGCGGTAGCTGGAAGTGATCGATTTGGCGCCGTATTTGTAGCATTGCGAACCGATGTCCTCGGCCGAGTAGGAACGGCCGATGATGAGGATGTCCTTGCCCTTGAATTCCATCGCGTCGCGGAAATCGTGGCTGTGCAGGATGCGGCCATTGAAGGTGGGGAAGCCCTCGAAGAAGGGCACGTTCGGCACCGAGAAATGGCCGGACGCGACAACGACATTGTCGAACTCTTCCGAGTAGGTGACGTCCTTGCTGCGATCATGCGCGGTGACGGTGAATTTCTTGGTCTCGTCGGAATAGGTCACCATGCGCACCGGGCTGTTGAAACGCACCCAGTCGCGTAGGCCCGACTTCTCGACGCGGCCCTTGATGTAGTCCCACAAAACGGCGCGCGGCGGATATGAGGCGATCGGCCGGCCGAAATGCTCCTCGAAGGTGTAGTCGGCAAATTCGAGGCATTCCTTCGGGCCGTTCGACCAGAGATAGCGGTACATCGAGCCGTGCACCGGATCGCCATGCTCGTCGAGGCCGGTGCGCCAGGTGTAGTTCCACAGGCCACCCCAGTCGGACTGCTTCTCGAAGCAGACGATTTCCGGGATCTCGGCGCCCTTGTCGGCGGCCGACTTGAAGGCCCTTAGCTGCGCCAGACCGGACGGTCCGGCGCCGATGACGGCAACACGAGATTTCATTGCGGGCCTCCTTTTTTGATTTCCCCAGCGAAACAAATTTCACTGACAGTGACAGTAATTGGGTCTTCGGTGCTGTCAACAAACATCTGCGGCAACGCGCTTTGCGTGAAACGGTTTTTGTGCGCAAAAGCCGTGGCGCTCGCATTCAAGCCGGCGATCCCTGCGACATACAGTGGCTTGCCGTCGTGGTTGCGCTCTTGCATCGCCACCGAATATGTTCACCTTGAGTGAAATAAATCCGCGAGAGTCGGAGGCGACATGGCGAACAGGAATTCCGGCACCAGGTCCACCGATGCGGCAGCGAAAGGCAAGACGCCGCCGAAGCGCGTTTCGGCGGACGGGCGCACCATCCGCACGCCGCTGACGCAGAACCCGCACGCCATCCGCGACACGCGCGAAAAGGTGCTGGAAGTGGCGATCGGCCATGAGGTGCGTGCCTTCCGCAAGAAGCTCGGCATCACCGTCGCCGATCTCGCTACCGCCACCGACATTTCGCTTGGCATGCTGTCGAAGATCGAGAACGGCATCACTTCGCCATCGCTGACGACATTGCAGGCGCTGTCCCGGGCGCTGGGCGTTCCGGTGACCGCCTTCTTCCGGCGTTTCGAGGAAGAACACAGCGCCGTCTTCGTCAAGGCGGGCGAAGGCGTCGATGTCGAGCGGCGCGGCACGCGCGCCGGCCACCAGTACAATCTGCTCGGACATATCGGCGCCAACACCAGCGGCGTCGTCGTCGAGCCCTATCTCATCACGCTGACCGAGAATTCGGACGTGTTCCCGACCTTCCAGCATGCGGGCATGGAGTTCCTCTACATGCTCGAAGGCGAGGTCGTTTACCGGCACGGCAACAACCTCTATCCGATGAAGCCGGGCGACAGCCTGTTCTTCGACGCGGATGCGCCGCACGGCCCGGAAGAGCTGACGCAACTGCCGATGCGCTATCTGTCGATCATCTGCTATCCGCAGAACAGCGCCGGGTGAGCCGCTTGGTTCCTCGCCCCACGCGCAGTGGGAAGAGGTGGCTCGGCGAAGCCGAGACGGATAGGGGAGCGCCCTACGAAGGCCCCCTCTCCGTCCGCTTCGCGGACACCTCTCCCCCGCTTTGCGGGGGCGAGGAACCCAAGCTTTTAATCCGGCCCAAAACCCGGGCTCGTCGGGCTGCCGTCGTCCAGCTTCGACAGCCATTCGACCAGCGTCGGGCGGTAGCGGGTCAGGCCTTTGTAAGTGGCCAGTTCTTCCGGCAGGTCGCGGATGACGCGATGCAGGCGGCGCGCCCATTTCGGCTGCGTGACCAGCTCGTCCATCTTGATCAGGTAGCAGCGGATCGGGAAGACGATGCCGTTGGAGCGCGGCAGCCGCCAGAAGCTTTGCAATTCGACGCGCAGATGCACCTTGTCGCCGACATTCTCCGGCGTGACGGTGGCGCGGTCCGGGCCCCATTTGTGATAATTCTCGGGACTGGTGTCGAGGCGCGGATTGATGGTCATCGTCCAGTTCAGGCGCCGTGCCGGCTTGCCCTGCTGGATGTTGGTGAGGAATTTCAGCGCGCGGGTGAAGATGCCTTTCTCATGCGCCAACGGCACCGGCGCGTGCCATTCGAAGAAGTTCATGCCGATGTCGAAATCGAGCGACCAGTCGGCCTGGGTGGTGACCATGCCGGCATCCATCCACAGATTGCCGTCGCGCTGGTCGAGGATGCAAAAATCGCCCTGGCTCTGGCGGGTGATGTATTCCATCGGCCCATAGGGCAGCGTCGAGGTGTCGCCGAAGGTGAAGGTGTCGTCGATGCCGAGCGGACGGTTGATCCAGCGCCAGCGGTCGCCGTTTCGCTCCAGCGTGAAATGTTCGGGATAGCCGAGCGCCTGCTGCTCCATCAAAAGCTCGAGCAGGTCCCAGCCTGCGAGCGTCATATGGGGCAGCGACTGGCAGCGCAGCGGATCCTCGGCCAGCACCAGCGCGCGGTCCTGCATCTCGGCGACATAGTGCTCGTCGACGTCGATCAGGTTTTCCAGCACGCTGCCTTTCGGCCCGACGACATGCGGCTCGATGTTGACCGCATACATGTAGGCGTCTTCGTTGAACGGGAAGGGAAAGCGCCTGATGTGCTCCGGACTGTTCCTGAAGCTGAAATCGTCGCGAAATGTTTCCTTGCGAAAGGTGATGCCCATTGACGCCTCCTATCTTTCCAGGACCAGCGACTTGCCCTCGAAGCGCGAGACGCAAGGCATGATCTTGCAGCCGGAACGGTGGTCTTCCTCGCTCAGCCAGTGATCGTTGTGGATAAACTTGCCGTCGAAGGAGATCACATTGGTCTCGCACTGGCCGCAGACGCCGCCGCGGCACAGATAGGGCGGGTCGACGCCGGCGGCTTCGATAGCTTCGAGCAGGCTCTGCTGCTCGCCGACACGGATCGTCTTGCCGCTGACGGCCAACTCGACATCGAAGGGCGCGCCGGGTTGCGGGGCCGCGAAATGCTCGAAATGCACCGTCTCCGACGGCCAGCCGAGCGCGGCGGCGCGGTCGCGCACCCAGTTGATCATGCCGGCCGGGCCGCAGACATAGAGATGCGTGCCGAGCGGCTGCGAGGACAGGAGCCGGTCGAGATCGATGCGCTCCTCGCGGTCGTCGTGATAGAGCCTGACCCGGTTGCCATAGCGCTCTCTGAGCACATCGGCATAGGTGCCCAGCGAAGCGGTGCGGCAGGTGTAGTGCAATTCGAAATTGCCACCGGATCCCGCCAGCTGCGACGTCTGCGCCATGAAGGGCGTGATGCCGATGCCGCCGGCCAGCATCAGGTGTTTTTTGGCTCTCAGATCGAGCGAGAACAGGTTGACCGGATTGCTGATCACCATCTCCAGGCCGGGCTTGACTTGCCGGTGCATGAAGAGCGAGCCGCCGCGGCCGACATCGTCGCGTCGCACCGAGATCGTGTACTCGCGCGTGTCGAGCGGCGAGCCCATCAGCGAATAGGGATTGAGCCTAGTGCGGTCGCCGTCGCGCATCTCTACCACGACATGGGCGCCGCCGGAAAAGGTCGGCAGCAGCTCGCCGTCGCGGCGACGGAAATGGAAGCGGGTAACGAGATCGTTGACCGGAACGACGTCGCTGACGACGACGTCGAGCTTGGTGGTGCCGGTGCTCATGGGAAGGCCTCCTCCATCGGAGGAATGTCGGAGCGATCCTCGGCGTTGATGCATACGCCCTGGAAGGCGGCGAGGCGCCGCGAATAGTGATCGCGCACCAAAAGCAGCAGGCCGCAATGCGAACAAGTGGCCGGCTGCGTCGTCACATTCTCGGTGATGCCCTTGCAGTGCACGCATTGCATGCGGCGCGCCAGCGAGCCACGATGCTCGGTCTGCATGGACGTGTGGTCGATGCCGGCTTCAAGCGCCGCCTGCATGGCCTGGCCGATCAGGCCCTCGGTGCCGGCAAGATAGAGGCGCAGCCCCATATGCGCATTGGTCAGCGTTTGCCTCAGCCGCGGCAGCAGGCTTGCAAAGGACGGCGCGATGTGGAGCTGCGCCGGCTTCAGCGTTTCGAGGGCAGCGATGTGCTTGCCCTCAGGTCCCGGAATGAAGACGATTTCCGCGCCGTCGAAAAAGCCGGGCGGCGCCTTGCCGGCCATGTCGGTGATCGCCAGCGCGCCTTCCGCATCGGCGATGAAGAGATGATGCTTGCCGGGCTGCGGAGAGAGCGTTCCGTAAATGGGCCGGCTGATGATCGTCTTGGCTGCCATTCTTTCTTAGATCAGGATGCCGTTTCGTAGAATCGGCACCCTGCTCTAACCCCTTTGTTGGAGCATGATCTTTTCCGAAAACCGGTTCCCACTTTTCGGGATCATGCTCTGGTACCTCAAAACCCCTCCCGGTTGATGATGATGCCTCAGCCTTTCGCTGTGCGCTTGGTCTTTTTCGGATCGTCGAACGGCAAGGGCTGCGCCGTCGCCTTGATCGACCCGCTCTTGTTGCGGATCTCGAGCTTGGTGTCCTTGACCGCGCAGTCGACGTCGAGTCGGGCGATGCCCATCGATTTCTCGACCAGCGGCGAATACATGGCGCAGGTCACCACACCGACCCTTTTGCCGTCTCGGTAGACCGGGGCGCCTTCGTCCGCCGGCTCCTTGCCGTCGAGCAGCACGCCGTAGATCTTGAAGCGCTCCTTGCCTTTCAGCCTGTAGTGTTCTTCAGCACCGCGGAAGCCGGTCTTGCCGGGGCTGACGGTGAAGTCGAGGCCAAGCTCCCACAGCGTGTCGCCGGGGCCTTCGTTCTCGAACGGATATTTCTGCGAATTGTCGTAGGGATAGAAGAGCAGGTAGCTCTCGACGCGCAGCATGTCGAGCGTGGTAAAGCGGCACGGAATGATGCCGGCGCTCTTGCCCTCCTCGAGGATCCTGTCCCAGATCGTGCCGGCATCCTGGCCGCGGCAGAAGATCTCGTAGCCGCGCTCGCCGGTATAGCCGGTGCGCGAGATCATCACCGGAAAGCCGAACAGCTGCGTGTGCATGTGATGGAAGTAATTGAGGTCGCGGATGCCCGGCACATGCTTGGCCAGATAGTCAACCGCCGTCGGACCCTGCAGCGACAAGTCATGCAGATTGTCGTCGAAACGTAGCGAGACATCGCGGCCCATCGCCGCCCGCTGCAGTTCCTCATGGCCGGTGCCGGAGCCGTGCACGACCATCCATGAATTCGGGCTGATGCGATAGAGGATGCAGTCGTCCGTGAACTTGCCCGCCTCGTTCAGCATGCAGGCATAGGCCGACTTGCCCGGATAGATCTTTTCGACATCGCGCGTCGTGGCGAGGTCGATGAGATGCGAGGCGTGCGGCCCGGTGATGTGGACCTTCTTCAGGCCGGAGACGTCCATCAGCCCGGCCTTGGTGCGGATGGCGACATATTCCGCGTCGGCGTCCTTGTCGTAGGTCCAGGCGGTGCCCATGCCGCTCCAGTCCTCGAGCTTCGAGCCGAGCGCGCGATGGCGGTCCGCCAGGGTCGAGAATCTCCAGGATGCCGTCATCCGATCGTCCTCCGTGCAATCTAGGTCGCTTTAAGCGGTTGCTGTTCCCTGCTCCTGCTTGGTGGCGGAGCTTGGATGAATATTGACCGCAAACCGTGAGGCCCTGCAATCCCCTTGAAGCAAATAATTTCATTGTCAGGCAAATTTCTTGACCTGAAACAAGCGGTTTACGACGCGTAAATCCGGCTTGACAATTCCGGGAATCGAGCGGAACTTATGAAAAAAATTTCACTCTGTTGAAAGAGTGGCCGCCCGGTCGATTTCGGGACCGGACGTCGCCAGAAGGGGAAAACCGATGTCCGACCTGCAGCAGCGCATCGAAGCGCTGTACCGTTCCGACGTGCGTGGATCCGTGCTCCTGATCGTGTGCCTGTGGGCGACGATCCTCTTCGTCCTCCTGATGACATGGCCATACATCCCGCACGGCGGCATCAAGCTCGTGGTGGCGGTTGCAGCCGCCGCGGTGCTGATCTTCAACACCGCCGCGATCCTCGCCATGCTCAACCACTACAAGGAAGACAAGGACTTCATCTACGGGCTCGACATCAAGAACGCCGACGCGGCCCGCAACCGCCAATCCTGAAGGGAGAAACCATGGCCCGCTATACCCCGCCGGAGCAGAGCAAGGCCGGACAGGTCTTCGACATCGCGGTCGTGGTTGTCGCCATCTTCGTGGCGCTCTGGCTGCCGCTGAAGCTCGGCTTTGCCGGAGCGGCGAAGTCGATCGACCCGCTCGACGCCAAGACCTGGGACGCGCTCGGACAGAACCCCACCATGGCCTCGATCTGGGAGAAGCTCGGCTACACGCCGGAGACGGCGCACGACATCATCCAGAACCGCTTCCACTACATCATCGACTGGCCGACGCTGATCATCATGGCGATCGTGCTGATCGCCTATTTCGTCTTCCTGTTCCGGGCCTCCGACAAGGAATATCGCGAGGTCATCAACGAGAAGTTCGACGACAAATAGATTTCGACGACAAAGAGACTTTCGACGACAAAGAGTCCGGGGAAAACATCATGTGGATGGGACTGTCTTACCTTTGCTGGGGCATCTCGGTCGTGCTTGCGGCGTGGATGCTCTACGACTGGTTCAAGGTCGATACGACCTATTCCGAAGCCGTGCTGACATCCTCGCGTGAAGGCGAGCTCGAAGCCGTTTCCGAAAAGCACCGGATCTGAGTGGGGACTGAGCGATGACGGCTGCGGTTGAAACGGTACAGACGACAACTATCCACGGCGACAGGGTCTCGCTGCTTCGGGTGCTCGGCCCTGCCCATGTGTGGGCGCTCGGCGTCGGCATCGTGCTGGTCGGCGAGTTCACCGGCTGGAATTTTTCCGCCGACAAGGGCGGCGCGCTCGCCGCGCTGATCGTCTGCTGGGTCGTTGGGCTGCTCTATACCTCGGTCGCCATGATCGACTCGGAGGTCACGTCCACCGTCGCCGCCGCCGGCGGCCAATATGCGCAGGCCAAGCATATCGTCGGGCCGCTGATGGCCTTCAACGTCGCGTTGTTCCTGGTGTTCGCCTACACCATGCTCGAAGTGTCGGACGCGATCCTGCTCGGCGACACCATCGTCGCCAAGGCCGGGGTCGAAGGGCTGACGCACAACTCCTTCATCGCCGCCACGATCGTCGTGCTCGCCTGGCTCAACTATCGCGGCGTGCTGATGACGCTCAACGTCAACTTCGTCATCACCGCGATCGCCTATGTCTCGATCGTCATCCTGTTCTTCTCCGTCAGCCCGTGGACGCAAGGCGCGGTGTTGAAGCTCAACGAGCTGGTCACGCCCGGCAATGCGCTGCCCTATGGCTGGATCGGCGTCATCGCCGCCTTTCAGTTCGGCATCTGGTATTATCTCGGCATCGAGGGCACCACCCAGGCGGCCGAGGAAGTGCGCTCGCCGGCGCGCTCCCTGCCCTACGGCACCATGGCCGGCATGATCACGCTTTTGATCGCCGCCGCGATGACCTGGTATGTCTGCGCCTCGCTGATGCCCTGGGAATATCTCGGCATCACCTACTATCCGCTGTGGGACGCCGGCAAATTGACCGGCAGCCCACTGCTGGAAAACCTGTTGTTCATCGCGACGCTGCTGGCCGCGCTCGCATCGGCCAATGGCTGCATCAACGACGCGGCGCGCGCCTGGTTCTCGCTCGGCCGCGACCGCTACCTGCCGAGCTGGTTCTCGGCGGTGCATCCAAAGTACCGCACGCCCTACCGCTCGATCCTGTTCCTGCTGCCGATCGCGCTGGCCTTCGCCTTCATCGCCGACCTCAACCAGGCAATCACCTTCTCGATCCTGTCGGGCGTGCTGCAATACACCTTCATGAGCATCAACATCATGATGTTTCGCAAGAAGTGGCCTCTGGGCACGATCCGTCGCGGCTACACGCACCCCTTCCATCCGCTGCCGGCGATCGTCCTGTTCTGCCTGTGCATGGTGACGTTCTTCGCTATCTTCCTCGGCTTCGGCTCGCAGCTGATCGCGATGACGGTGTTCTATTTCCTGATTTCGCTATGGTTCCACTTCTACCGCTACAAGTTCGTGCGGCGCGGCGACCAGTTCTCCATGCCGTGGCCGAAGCCGCAGGGTTATTGAGTGGAGTAAGGGCCCGCCTGTCGACGGCGGGCCGTGGCGTGTCGAGATGTCCGAACTGACGTCAGTATTGCTTACCGGGGCGGTCGCATTGGGCGTCGTTACCCATATCGCGTGGCTCGCGCGTGCCGGCCACAACAGGGCGAAGGCGGCTATGGCCGCCGATACGGCTAGCGTTCGCAGCGTCATCGCGAACGCCGCCGACATTTCCGACGGCACGGCCGGCGTCGTCACCTGGGCCGGCTCCTGGAACGGCCGGCGCGTCCAGCTGCGCACCATCGTCGACACGCTGGCGACGCGCAAGCTGCCGACGCGTTGGCTCGCCGTTTCGATCACCGAGCCGGTCGCGGTGGCGGGCACGTTCGACATGATGATGCGCCCGAATTCGGCAACGACATTTTCCAATTTCGACCATCTCCCCCACACGCTGCCCAAGGTTCTTGGGCTTCCAGCCGAAGCGGTGCTGCGCACCGACCGCAAGGGCATCGCCTTCCCGCAGGATCTGATCGCCGCGCATACCGGCATCTTTGCCGAGGGGCGAGCCAAGGAATTGCTGATCACGCCGAAGGGCGTGCGCATCGTCTGGCTGCTGGCCGAGGCCGAGCGCGCCCGGTACGGCGTGTTCCGGCAGGCCGCGTTCGGCGATGCCAGGATCGATCCCGCCTTGATCGAAAGGCTGATCGAGGCGGCGTCCGAACTCCGCGATGCGATCAACCGGCGCGAACGGCAAGCCGCATGACCGACGAAACCGCGATGCCTGCTCCCGCAAACCCGTATCTCGTGCTCGGCGCGGCGATCTTTTTGCCGGCAAGCGGCCACGTCATGCTCGGCGTGCCGGTGCGCGGCCTGCAGTTCCTGTTCTTCATGGTGATCCTTGGTTGGGTAACGACCAAGCTGGCGCCGGCCGACGCCGGCTTCATCGGCCGCCATGCCGGCGGCTTCCTGATCTATGCGCTGTCGATCCTCGACGCCTACAGGATCGCGCGCATCCGCCATGCGATCTGGGTTCACAAGGCGCATCCCGGCAGCGATAGTGTCGAGGGCGATGCGCCGTCTAATATATAACGACAGGAAAATTTCTTTCATACCATTGAATTCGGCAAACTCATTCGGTACATCAATCTGAGAGCCAAAAAACGTCGGAGGCTGGCATGTGCGGAATCGTCGGACTTTTCTTGAAGGACAAGGCGCTGGAGCCGAAGCTCGGCGCGATGCTGTCGGAGATGCTGATCTGCCTCACCGACCGCGGCCCGGATAGCGCGGGCATCGCCATCTATGGCGCCCCTTCCAAGAATGAAGCCAAGATCACCATCCAGTCGGCCAAGCCGGAGCGCGATTTCCGCGGCCTCGACGCCGAGCTTGCCAAGGCGATCGGCGCCCCCGTCAGTCTTGCCACGAAATCCACCCATGCCGTCATCCGAACCGCGCCGGACAAGGTCGACGCGGCGCGCGAGGCGTTGCAGTCGCTGCGGCCCGACATCCGCATCATGGGCGCTGGGGAAGCAGTCGAGATCTACAAGGAAGTCGGCCTGCCGGAAGCCGTCGTCGACCGCTTCGACGTACGCTCCATGACCGGCACGCATGGCATCGGCCATACCCGCATGGCGACGGAATCGGCAGTGACGACGATGGGCGCGCATCCCTTCTCGACCGGCGCCGACCAGTGCCTGGTGCACAACGGTTCGCTCTCCAACCACAACAATGTGCGGCGCGAGCTGATCCGCGACGGCATGAAGTTCGAGACCGAGAACGACACCGAAGTGGCGGCCGCCTATCTCTCCAACCGGATGGCGCACGGCAAGAACCTCGGCGAGGCGCTGGAAGGCACGCTTTCCGACCTCGACGGCTTCTTCACCTTCGTCGTCGGCACCAAGAACGGGTTTGGCGTGGTGCGCGATCCGATCGCCTGCAAGCCCGCAGTCATGGCCGAGACCGACCAGTATGTCGCCTTCGGCTCCGAATATCGCGCGCTGACCAAGCTGCCCGGCATCGACAATGCGCGGGTCTGGGAGCCCGAGCCCGCAACCGTTTATTTCTGGGAGCATTGAGCTGATGCCGGCAACCACAATGTCGAAGGCTGAGCGCGACCAGAGCCATGCGAGGGTTTTCGACCTCTCGCAACATTCGCTGCGCGAATTGAACCGGGCGCTGCACACGCTCACGTCCGGCTCGAACGAGACCGCCTGGGAAGTGCTCAACCCGAAGGGCAGCCACTCGGTGGCGGTCGGCGTCGACCAGCCGGTCTCTATCGATGTGCGCGGCAGCGTCGGCTATTACTGCGCCGGCATGAATGACGGCGCCGCGATCACCGTGCACGGTTCCGCCGGTCCCGGCGTCGGCGAGAACATGATGTCGGGCTCGATCGTCATCAAGGGCGACGCCAGCCAGTATGCCGGCGCCACCGGCCGCGGCGGTCTTCTCGTCATCGAGGGCAACGCCTCGTCGCGCTGCGGTATCTCGATGAAGGGCATCGACATCGTCGTGCATGGCAATATCGGCCATATGTCGGCCTTCATGGCGCAGTCCGGCAATCTGGTCGTGCTGGGCGATGCCGGCGACGCGCTGGGCGATTCCATCTATGAGGCGCGGCTTTTCGTGCGCGGCAAGGTCGAAAGCCTCGGCGCCGACTGTATCGCCAAGGAGATGCGGCCCGAGCACATCGAATTGCTGCAGGGCTTGCTCGACAAGGCCGGCGTCACCGGCGTCAAGGCGTCGGAGTTCAAGCGCTACGGCTCGGCCCGCAAACTCTACAATTTCAACATCGATAACGCCGACGCGTATTGAGGCAAGATGACCTACCGCAACCCGCCGACGACGCCGCGCAAATCCGCGACCTTCGACGACTACACGCTTTCCGAAATCCGCCGCGCGGCCGCGACCGGCATCTATGACATCCGCGGCGCCGGCGCCAAGCGCAAGCTGCCGCATTTCGACGATCTGCTGTTCCTCGGCGCGTCGATCTCGCGCTATCCGCTGGAAGGCTATCGCGAGCGCTGCGACACCTCGGTGGTGCTCGGCTCGCGCCATGCCAAGAAGCCGATCGAGCTGAAGATCCCGATCACCATCGCCGGCATGAGTTTCGGGTCGCTCTCCGGCCCGGCCAAAGAAGCTCTCGGACGCGGCGCCACGCTTTCCGGCACCTCGACCACGACCGGCGACG
Source organism: Mesorhizobium humile (assembly GCF_033977215.1). Lineage (NCBI taxonomy): Bacteria > Pseudomonadati > Pseudomonadota > Alphaproteobacteria > Hyphomicrobiales > Phyllobacteriaceae > Mesorhizobium > Mesorhizobium humile. The sequence goes on along the minus strand of NZ_JAVIIV010000003.1, from coordinate 192,192 downwards.
GCGGCATGACCGAGGAAGAACGCGGCCATTCCAAGCAATTGGTCTACCAGTATCTGCCGTCGCGCTACGGCATGAACCCGCGCGACCTGCGCCGCGCCGACGCCATCGAAGTGGTGGTCGGCCAGGGCGCCAAGCCCGGCGGCGGCGGCATGCTGCTCGGACAGAAGATCTCCGACCGCGTCGCCGAGATGCGCACGCTGCCCAAGGGCATCGACCAGCGCTCGGCCTCGCGCCATCCCGACTGGACCGGGCCGGACGATCTCGAGATCAAGATCCTCGAGCTGCGCGAGATCACCGACTGGGAAAAGCCGATCTACGTCAAGGTTGGCGGGGCGCGGCCCTATTACGACACCGCGCTCGCGGTGAAGGCCGGCGCCGACGTCGTGGTGGTCGACGGCATGCAGGGCGGCACGGCCGCGACCCAGGAAGTGTTCATCGAGAATGTCGGCCAACCGACGCTTGCCTGCATCAGGCCGGCGGTGCAGGCGCTGCAGGACCTCGGCATGCACCGCAAGGTGCAGCTCATCGTCTCCGGCGGCATCCGCAACGGCGCCGATGTCGCGAAGGCGCTGGCGCTCGGCGTCGACGCCGTCTCGATCGGCACGGCGGCGCTCGTTGCGCTGGGCGACAACGATCCGCGCTGGGAGGCGGAATACAACGCGCTCGGCAGCACGGCGGGCGCCTATGACGACTGGCACGAGGGCCGCGATCCGGCCGGCATCACCACCCAGGACCCCGAGCTGATGAAGCGGGTCGACCCGATCGCGGCCGGACGGCGGCTCGCGAACTACCTGAAGGTGATGACGCTCGAAGCCCAGACCATTGCCCGCGCCTGCGGCAAGAACAGCCTGCACAATCTCGAGCCCGAAGATCTCGTCGCGCTCTCGATCGAAGCCGCCGCCATGGCCGGCGTTCCGCTTGCCGGCACCAACTGGATACCAGGGAAAAACGGCTTCTAGAACACCAGAGACTAACAGCACCCAAAATCCGCGAGGGAACTACATAAATGGGGAACGATCTCGCCGCATTCGCCAAGGAGAACGGCGTAAAATATTTCATGATCTCCTACACCGACCTGTTCAGCGGCCAGCGCGCCAAGCTGGTGCCGGCGCAGGCGATCGCCGACATGCAGAAGGACGGGGCGGGCTTTGCCGGTTTCGCAACCTGGCTCGACCTGACGCCGGCGCATCCCGACATGCTGGCGGTGCCGGATCCGGCTTCGGTCATCCAGTTGCCCTGGAAGCGGGACGTCGCCTGGGTGGCCGCCAACTGCATCATGGACGACAAGGAGGTCGAACAGGCGCCGCGCAACACGCTGAAGCGGCTGATCACCGAGGCCGCCCGCGACGGCATGCATGTGAAGACCGGCGTCGAGGCGGAATTCTTCCTCATCTCGCCGGACGGCAGTGCCATCTCCGACCAGTACGACACGGCGTCGAAGCCGTGCTACGACCAACAGGCGGTGATGCGCCGCTACGACGTGATCGCTGAGATCTGCGACCACATGCTGGCTTTGGGCTGGGGCCCATACCAGAACGACCACGAGGACGCCAATGGTCAGTTCGAGATGAACTGGTCCTTCGACCACGCGGTGGCGACCGCCGACAAGCACTCCTTCTTCAAATTCATGGTCAAGTCGATCGCGGAAAAGCACGGCCTGCGCGCGACCTTCATGCCGAAGCCGTTCCAGGGCCTGACCGGCAATGGCTGCCATGCCCATATCTCGGTGTGGGACGAGACCGGCAAGACCAATGTCTTCGCCGACAATTCGATGGAGCTTGGGCTGTCGGCCAAGGGCAAGAACTTCCTTGGCGGCATCATGAAGCATGCCTCCGCCTTGGCTGCGATCACCAATCCGACGGTCAATTCCTACAAGCGCATCAATGCGCCGCGCACCATCTCGGGCGCCACCTGGGCGCCGAACACGGTGACCTGGACCGGCAACAACCGCACCCACATGGTGCGCGTGCCCGGCCCCGGCCGCTTCGAGCTGCGCCTTCCGGATGGTGCTGCCAACCCCTATCTGCTGCAGGCTGTGATCATCGCCGCCGGTCTCGACGGCATCCGTTCGAAAGCCGACCCGGGCAAGCGCTACGACATCGACATGTACCAGTTCGGGCATACTGTCACGGACGCGCCGAAACTGCCGCTCAACCTGCTCGACGCGCTGCGCGAATTCGACAAGGACAAATCGCTCAAGGCGGCGCTGGGTGAGGAATTCTCGTCGGCATATCTAAAGCTGAAGCAGCAGGAATGGAATTCCTATGCTTCGCACTTCACGCAGTGGGAGCGCGACCACACGCTGGATATCTGAAGTCCAGCGTTGCGGGTGAGCGACCTCGGAATGACGCAATGAAATATTCGATCTTCTCGCTCGCCCGCGCCGCCCTTTCCGGCCACAAGAACTGGAAGCCGACCTGGCGCGATGCAGCGCCCAAGGATCGCTATGACGTGATCATCATCGGCGGCGGCGGCCATGGGCTCGCCACCGCCTGGTTCCTCGCCAGCGAGTTCGGCATCCGCAACGTCGCGGTGCTGGAAAAGGGTTGGATCGGCTCCGGCAATGCCGGCCGCAACACCACCATCATCCGCTCCAATTATGGCCTGCCCGGCAATACCGGCTTCTACGAATTGTCGATGAAGCTGTGGGAGAGGATGGAGCAGGACCTCAACTACAACGCGATGGTCAGCCAGCGCGGCGTGCTCAACCTCTATCATTCCGATGCGCAGCGCGATGCCTTCGCGCGGCGCGGCAACACGATGCGCATCAACGGCATCGACGCGGAGCTGCTTGACCAGGCGGCGCTGCGCAAGATGCTGCCGTTCCTGAATTTCGACAATGCGCGCTTCCCCGTGCAAGGCGGGCTGCTGCAGCGGCGCGGCGGCACGGCGCGGCATGACGCGGTGGTCTGGGGCTACGCGCATGCGGCGAGCGAACTCGGCGTCGACATCATCCAGAACTGCGAGGTCACCGGCTTCACGCGCGACGCCAACGGCAAGGTCACCGGCGTCGAGACGTCGCGCGGCAAGATCGGCGCCGGCAAGGTCGGCATGGCGGTTGCCGGCTCCTCGTCACGCGTCGCGGCGATGGCGGGGCTTCGCCTGCCGATCGAAAGCCATGTGCTGCAGGCCTTCGTCTCCGAAGCGATCAAGCCGCTCATCCCCGGCGTCATGACCTTCGGCGCCGGACACTTCTATGTCAGCCAGTCGGACAAGGGCGGCCTGGTCTTCGGCGGCGACATCGACGGCTACAATTCCTATGCCCAGCGCGGCAACCTGCCGGTCATGGAGGATGTCTGCGAAGGCGGCATGGCGCTGATCCCGATGATCGGCCGGGTGCGGCTGCTGCGCCAGTGGGGCGGCATCATGGACATGTCGATGGACGGCACGCCGATCATCGACAAGAGCCCGGTCGACGGCCTCTATATCAATGCCGGCTGGTGCTATGGCGGCTTCAAGGCGACGCCCGGCTCGGGCTTCGTCTTTGCCCATCTCCTTGCCCGCGATCAATCGCATAAGGAAGCCGCACGCTTCCGCCTCGACCGCTTCCAGCGCGGCGCCATGATCGACGAGAAGGGCCAGGGCGCCCAACCGAACCTGCACTAGAGATAGAGCATGATGTTATCCAAAAACCGCTCCACACTTTTTGGCATCATGCACTGAGGACAGCCCGAAACCATGCGCATTGTCTGTCCCTTCTGCGGCGAACGCGAACTCGGCGAGTTCACCTATCTCGGCGACGCCAAGCCGCAACGCCCCGCGGCGGATGCCGGCGAGGACGCCTTCTACGACTACGTCTATCTGCGCGACAACGTCGCCGGGGTGATGAACGAGCACTGGTACCATGGCGGCGGCTGCCGGGCCTGGCTGAAGGTCACCCGCAACACGCTGACGCATGAGATTTCGGCCGTCGAGCCGGCGGCGGGCGTCGGCGCCGCCAAGGTTGGTGCGTGATGGGCGGCGATCAGACAAACCGTCTCACATCCGGCGGTCTCATCGACCGCTCGGCCGCGCTCAATTTCCGTTTCGATGGCAAGACATTCTCGGGCTTCAAGGGTGACACGCTGGCTTCCGCGCTGGTCGCCAACGGCGTCAAGCTGGTTGGTCGCTCGTTCAAATACCATCGCCCGCGCGGCATCCTGACCGCGGGCTCGGAAGAACCCAACGCGCTCGTCGAATTACGCAGCGGCGCGCGGCGCGAGGCGAACACCAAGGCGACGACGGCCGAGCTCTATGAGGGTCTCGAGGCCGCAAGCCAGAACCGCTGGCCATCGCTCAGCTTCGACGTGATGTCGGTCAACCAGCTGTTCGCGCCGATCTTCGTCGCCGGCTTCTACTACAAGACCTTCATGTGGCCGGCAAAGTTCTGGGAAGCGATCTACGAGCCGGCGATCCGCCGCGCCGCCGGCCTCGGCCGCGCCGCAAAGGTTTCCGACCCCGACCATTACGACAAGGCCTGGGCGCATTGCGATGTGGTGATCGCCGGCTCCGGCCCGGCCGGTCTGGCGGCCGCGCTTGCCGCCGGCCGCAGCGGCGCGCGCGTCATCCTGTGCGAGGAGGATTTCGTCCTTGGCGGCCGCCTGCTCGCCGATGGCGGCACGATCGACGGATTATCCGCCGCCGAGTGGGTCGCACGCACGGTTGCCGAACTTTCGGCGATGCCGGACGTGCGCATCATGACGCGCACGACGCTGTTCGGCGTCTATGACGGCGGCACCTATGGCGCGATCGAACGCGTCAACGACCATCTGCCGGTGCCGCCGGAGCATCAGGTGCGCCAGCGGCTGTGGCGGATCGTGGCCAAGCGCTGCGTGGTCGCCGCCGGCGCGATCGAACGTCCCATCGTCTTTGCCGGCAACGACACGCCCGGTGTGATGATGGCATCGGCCATGCGCAGCTACATCAACCGCTACGCCGCGACGCCGTCCAGGCGCATCGCGCTGTTCACCAACAATGAGGATGGCTGGCGTACGGCCGAAACGGCGATCGCCGCCGGACTGCAGGTGGCGGCAGTGATCGATGCGCGGCCGGATGTTTCGCCGGCGCATCGTTCGCTTGCCAGCAAAGGCGGCTTCCCGGTCCTACATGGCGCCATCAGCGGCGTCGACGGCGGCAAGGGCGGCGTGCGCAAGATTTCCGTCGCGCTGACCGGCGGTGCGCGCGCCGAGGTCGAGGCGGACGGGCTCGCCGTCTCCGGCGGCTGGAACCCGGCGGTCGGCCTTACCTCCTACCATCGAGGCCGGCCGAAATGGCGCGTCGACATCGCCGCCTTCGTGCCCGACGGCGCACCGCCCGGCATGGTCGCGGCGGGCTCGGCCAACGGCGCCTTCGGGCTTGGCGCCTGCCTGCGCGAGGGGTTCGAAGCCGGCGCTGCCGCGGCACGCGATGCTGGACGCAGCGGCAACATCGGATCGATGCCGGTCGCCGACGACGACGCCTTTTCGATCACCCCGCTCTGGCATGTCGCCGGCAAGGGCAAGGCCTTCGTCGACCAGCAGCATGACGTCACCGCTTCCGATGTCGAGCTGGCGCAGCGCGAGGGTTTTCAATCGGTCGAGCATCTGAAGCGCTATACGACGCTCGGCATGGCGACCGACCAGGGCAAGACCTCGAATGTCGCCGGCCTCGCCATCATGGCGGCGGTCAGCGGCAAGTCGATCCCGGAGACGGGCACGACGATCTACCGGCCGCCTTACGTGCCGGTCGCCATCGGCGCCTTCGCCGGCCACCATCGCGACGAGAATTTCCATGCGACGCGGCTTACGCCGTCGCATCACTGGGCGGCCGAACAGGGCGCGATCTTCGTCGACACCGGCCTGTGGAAGCGCGCGCAGTGGTATCCGCGCGCCGGCGAGAAGGACTGGCTGGAATCGGTGACGCGCGAGGTCAAGGCGGTGCGCTCAGGCGTCGGCTTCTGCGATGTCTCGACGCTCGGCAAGATCGACGTGCACGGGCCAGACGCCGGCGCCTTCCTTGATCGCGTCTACATCAACGCCTTCTCCAGCCTCGCCGTCGGCAAGGCGCGCTACGGGCTGATGCTGCGCGAGGACGGCATCGTCTATGACGACGGCACGACCTCGCGTCTGGCCGAGGACCATTACTTCCTCACCACCACCACGGCGAAGGCCGGGCTGGTGATGCAGCATCTCGAATTCTGCCGCCAGGTGCTGTTCCCCGAGCTGGACGTGCAGCTGACTTCCGTCTCCGACCAGTGGGCGCAGTTTTCCATCGCCGGGCCGAAGACCCGCGACCTCTTAAAGGTGATCGTCGATCCGGCGGAAGACCTGTCGAACGAAGGTTTCCCGTTCATGGGCGCGCGCGAGGTCGGCTTGCGCGGCGGCATCAAGGCAAGGCTGTTCCGCATCTCCTTCTCCGGCGAGATGGCGTTCGAGATTTCGGTGCCGGCGCGCTACGGCGAGGCGATGGCCCGCAATCTGATGATTGCGGGAAAACCGTTCGGCGTGACGCCTTACGGCACCGAAGCGCTCGGCGTGATGCGCATCGAAAAGGGCCATGTCGCCGGGCCGGAGCTCAACGGCACCACGACCGCGGGCGATCTCGGCCTCGGCAAGATGATGTCGACCAAGAAGGATTTCATCGGCCGCGTCATGGCCGGCCGCGAGGCGCTGGTCTCGCCGAACCGGCAGGTGGTCGTCGGCATCAAGCCGACCGACAAGGCGCGTCGCCTGCGCTCCGGCGCGCATATCATTCCGAAGGGCGAGACACCCGGCCCCGGCAACGACCAGGGCTATGTCACCTCGGTCTGCTTCTCGCCGGTACTCGACCAGTGGATCGGGCTCGGCCTGGTCGAGCGCGGCCGCGAGCGCATCGGCGAGATCGTGCGCGCGCATGATCCGCTGCGCGGCGAGGACTACGATGTCGAGCTCTGCAATTCCGTCTTCTACGACCCGGATGGAGGGCGCCAGCGTGGCTGATTTTTCCTGGGACGTCCGCAGCCCGCTCGATCGTGCGCTGGTCGCCGGCTCTTACGGCGCGCAAGGCGACGCCGGCGTGGCGCTGACCGAGATCCGCAATTTCGACCTCGTGCAAGTGATGGCGCGGCGCGGCAAGGCGGCCGAGATGGCGAAGGCCGCGCAGGCGCGCTTCGGCGTCGCCGCGCCGGAAACGCCCAAGGCGGTAGGGACGGCCGATGCGACGCTGATATGGTCGGGACCGGACCAGTTCTTGGTGCTGTCGAGAGGCGGCAAGCATACGATGGATAGCCTTGCGCCCGTCTTTGCCGGATCGACCTCGCTTTCCGACCAATCGCATGCGCGGGCGCTGATCAGCGTTAGCGGCGACAAGGCGCGTGCGGTGCTCGCGAAGCTGTCGTCGATCGATCTGCACCCCGATGTGTTCGGCGTGGGTGCGGCGGCGGCGACCTCAATGGATCACACCAGCGTGACGCTGTGGCGCGGTGCGGACCGGGCCGATGGGCAGGCTGTGTTCAATCTCCTAGTGTTCTCTACTTTCGCCGAGAGCCTGTGGCACACCATTCTCGATTCTGCAGCGGAATATGGTGCGACGATCGGTCATTCCGAGGAATTAATGTAGAGGCGCGCGCCCTCCTTCTCCCCTTGTGGGACAAGGTGTCGCCGAAGGCGACGGATGAGGGGTGCTCCAGGGAAAGCCAGCGTCTCACTCCGCTGGAACACCCCTCATCCGTCTCGGCGCTGCGCGCCGATCCACCTTCTCCCACAAGGGGAGAAGGGGAAGTCCCGCCTTGCCAAACCCATTCACCCTGCTATTCTCTCAGCGAAAATAATTTTACACACAGGCAAACTTATTTCTCGCTCGGAGGAGGGTTTGAGATGAGCCAGTCGCCCTACCCTGCCGTCCAGTCCGGACCGCCGCGGCCGAGCCTGATCCTGCGGCCCGGCCAGATCGCGCTGCCGCCCGGTCGCGAGCGCTACACCGTGCAGGGCAACGGCGCGGTGCTGATCGACGTCGAGGCCGGCGACAGCGTCAGCGTGACCAATGTCGAGGGCGGCCAGCCTTGCGAATTGCTGGCCTGGGACACATCCGGCGCGACCGATCCCGGCGTTTTCGGCGAGCGGTCGAACAGCAACGCCGCCGGCATCAAGGCGCTGCTAGCCGAAGGCGACGACAGTCTTGCAGCGCTGCGGCTCAGCCTCGAGCGACGCAAAGTGCAGCTCGACCAGCCGAAGGCGGTGCGCGTGTTCGGCGGCGCCACGCCGGCCGGCACCGAGCAGAGTTTTTCCGTTCAACGCGACGGCGCGCTGCTGATCGCGGCGCCCGGCGGGCCAATGCTGGTCGATGGCAACAATACGGCGACGCCGCTGGCCGTGCTGGTGCGCCGCGGCACGATCCGGCTGAAGAACAGGTCGCAGCTTCCCGACCCGCTCGCCGATCCGGTGCTCGATCTTCGCGTGAAATCGGCGACGGCCGAATCCTATTTTGTCAAGGCAGGCGACTACCTGCAGATCATCGATGTCGACGGCCGGCAATGCACGGACTTCCAGTGTTTTTCGGCGCGCAAGCTGGACAAGGGACGCGACCTGCCGCTCGACGTGACCACCACTCGAACGTTGATGGGCGCGGCCTATCCGATGCCAGGCCTGCATTCGAAATATTACGACCAGGACATGGAGCCGCTGGTCGAGGTGGTGCAGGACACATGCGGGCGGCACGACGCCTTCGCGCTCGCCTGCGCCGCCAAATATTACGACGACATCGGCTATCCCGGCCACACAAACTGCTCGGAGAATTTCAATCGCGCGCTTTCAGACAAGGGCGTGAATGCCCGCGCGGGCTGGATGGCGATCAACTTCTTCTTCAACACGGCGATCGACGCGCATGGCGTGATGGTGTCGGACGAGCCGTGGTCGCGGCCGGGCGACTATGTGCTCTTGCGCGCGCTGACCGATATCGTCTGCGTCTCCTCCGCCTGCCCGGACGACACCACGCCATCCAATGGCTGGGACCTGACCGACATCCATGTGCGCGCCTATTCCGGCCAGCACAAATTCTCGCGAGCGATCGCCAGACGCATGAAGCCCGACTCGGAACCGAAAATGACCCGCGAGACAGCCTTTCATTCGAGCTTTGCCAAACACACGCGCGACTTCGTCGAATACAGGGGCTATTGGCTCGCCAATTCCTTCGCCAAGGAAGGGCCAATCGCCGAATACTGGGCCTGCCGGCGGGACGCCGTGATCATGGATCTGTCGCCATTGCGCAAGTTCGAGGTCACCGGGCCGGATGCCGAAGCGCTGCTGCAATACACGCTGACGCGCGATGTCAAGAAGCTCGGCGTCGGCCAGGTCGTCTATACGGCGATGTGTTACGAGCATGGCGGCATGATCGACGACGGCACGCTGCTCAGGCTCGGCAAGGACAATTTCCGCTGGGTCGGCGGCGACGATCTGTCCGGCGAATGGCTGCGCGAAACGGCGAAAAAACTCGGCCTCAACGTGCTGGTCCGCTCCTCCACCGACCAGATGCACAACATCGCCGTCCAGGGGCCGAAGAGCCGCGACATATTGAAGGAAGTCGTGTGGACCTCGCCGGTGCAGCCCTCGATCGGCGAGCTCGAATGGTTCCGCTTCGCGGTCGCCCGGATCGGCGGCGGCAATGGTGTGCCGGTTGTCGTCTCGCGCACCGGCTATACCGGCGAGCTCGGCTACGAGATCTGGTGTCATTCGCGCGACGCCGAAAAGGTATTCGACGCCGTCTGGGAAGCCGGTCAGCCGCACGGGCTGAAGCCGATGGGTCTGCAGGCGCTCGACATGGTGCGCATCGAGGCCGGGCTGATCTTCGCCGGTTACGAATTCTCCGACCAGACCGATCCGTTCGAGGCCGGTATTGGCTTCACCGTGCCGCTCAAGACCAAGGCCGACGACTTCATCGGCCGCGACGCGCTGATCCGGCGCAAGGAGCATCCGCAGCACAAGCTCGTCGGGCTCGACATCGATGCCAATGTCGCCGTCGGCCATGGCGACTGCGTCCATGTCGGCCGCGCCCAGATTGGCGTCGTCACCTCCGGCATGCGCTCGCCGGTGCTCGGCAAGAATATCGCGCTAGCACGACTCGACGTCACCCACGCCGAGATCGGCACGGAGGTCGAGATCGGCAAGCTCGACGGCCATGCCAAGCGTTTGCCGGCGCGCGTCGTGGCCTTCGCCCATTACGATCCTCAGAAAACCAAACCACGTTCCTGATACGCCTCCCAAGGCGGATCCGACCCTCGCCGGCCGCCACCGGCGGCGGTCGGATCGATGTTTCGCAAGCGTGATGTGCATGACATTCACAAAACGCTTGACGCGAAAGCGCGCCGGATCAATCTTCACTCTTAAGAAAAAAATACGACTGAGTGGAAACACGACGGGTCGACGCTGATTTGCCGGGGAGCAAGCTTCGCGAGAGCCGAGGCGTCGCTGGCGGGGAACAACAAAAAGGGGAAGACAACCATATGAGCACGATAAGCACGGCCCTCGAGCAGCCTGCCGAAAGCAAGCTGCTCAGGCATATCGACTGGCGTGGCGCCTTCTGGGTGGCAAGCGGCGTTCCAGCGCTGGTCCTGTTCTCGATCGGCGGCATTGCCGGCACGACCGGAAAGCTCGCCTTCCTGATCTGGACGGTGTCCATGATCATGGGTTTCCTGCAGTCCTTCACCTATGCCGAGATCGCCGGCCTGTTCCCGAACAAATCGGGCGGCGCCTCGATCTACGGCGCCACCGCCTGGCTACGTTATTCCAAATTCATCGCGCCGCTTTCGGTGTGGTGCAACTGGTTCGCCTGGTCGCCGGTGCTGTCGCTCGGCTGCTCGATCGCCGCGGCCTATATCCTCAACGCGCTGGCGCCGATCCCGATCTTCAGCGAGACCTCGCCGGAGGTGGTCGCCTACATAGCGGCGCATGTCGGGACGGCGCCCGCCGACGCCATCACCGCGGTGACCGCCGCCGCGACGCCGGCGATCCGCAACTGGACGCTGTGGGGCCACACGCTCGGCCCGGTCTCCTTCACGCTCAACGCCACCTTCTTCATCGGCGCGGTTCTGATGCTGGTCATCTTCGCGATCCAGCATCGCGGCATCCTCGGCACCGCCAATGTGCAGAAATATATCGGCCTGCTCGTCATCATCCCTATGCTGATCGTCGGCGTCGTGCCGATCTTCACCGGCCAGATCGACTGGGCGAATTTCTCGCCGCTGGTGCCGCTGGCCGCCGCCTACGCGCCTGATCCCGGTTCGTGGAACATTGCCGGCTGGACGCTGGCGCTCGGCGGCATGTTCATCGCCGCATGGTCGACCTACGGCTTCGAGACCGCCGTCTGCTACACGTCGGAGTTCAAGAATCCCGGCACCGACACCTTCAAGGCGATCTTCTACTCAGGCCTGCTCTGCATGCTCCTGTTCATTCTGGTGCCCTTCACCTTCCAGGGCGTGCTCGGCTTGAACGGCATGCTGGCGACGCCGATCGTCGACGGCTCGGGCGTCGCCGACGCGCTGGCCGGCATGGTCGGCGGCGGTAAGATCATCCACAGCCTGCTGGTCATGCTGATGATCCTGGCGCTGGTGCTGTGCATCATGACGGCGATGGCCGGCTCCTCGCGCACGCTCTACCAGGGCTCGGTCGACGGCTGGCTGCCGCGCTATCTCAGCCACGTCAACGAGCATGGCGCGCCGACGCGGGCGATGTGGACCGACCTCTGCTTCAACCTGATCGTGCTGGCCATCGCCTCGGCCGACGCGACGAGCTTCTTCTTCATCCTCGCCGTGTCGAATTGCGGCTACATCATCTTCAACTTCCTCAACCTCAATGCAGGCTGGATCCACCGCATCGACAACGGCCATATCAACCGTCCATGGAAGGCCCCGAGCTGGCTGCTCGGCATCGGCGCGATCTTTGCCTATGTCAACGCGATCTTCATGGGCGCCGGCGCCAAGGTGTGGAACCCGATGGCGCTGTGGGCCGGCCTGATCACCGCCGCCTTGATCATCCCGGTGTTCTGCTTCCGCCACTACATCCAGGACGGAGGCAAGTTCCCGGAGCACATGCTGGCCGACCTCGGCATGGCGGGAGCCGACCTCTCGGTCAAGAAGGCGGGCATGCTGCCTTACCTGACGCTGATCGCCGGCGTGGCGGTGATGCTGATCGCCAATTGGGTGTTCGTCATCTGACATGGCAACCTGAAAGAGACGGGCGCGCCTCGGCGCGCCCGTTTCGTTTTGATCAGACTGCCTTGCGGACCGCCGACTCTTCGAAAAACCGGTTCGGCGGCCGCTTCAGGCCGAGATTCTCACGCAGCGTCGATCCTTCATATTCTCGCCGGAAGATTCCGCGCCGCTGCAGCTCGGGCACCACCTTCTCGGCGAAATCGTCCAGCCCCGCCGGCAGATAGGGGAACATCACATTAAATCCGTCGCAGCCTTCGGTGAGGAGCCATTCCTCCATCTCGTCGGCGATGGTCCCGGGAGTGCCGACGAAGGCGAGGCCCGAATAGCCGCCGAGCCGCTGGGCGAGTTGGCGGACCGTGAGGTTTTCCTTGCGCGCCAGTTCTATGACGCGCTCGCGGCTGCTTTTGCTGGCATTGGTGTCAGGAATGTCCGGCAACGGGCCGTCCGGCTCGAAACCCGACGCATCGTGGCCAAGGGCGATCGACAGCGAGGCGATGCCGCTCTCGTAGTAGACCAGGCTATCGAGCTTGGCTCGTTTGGCCCGCGCCTCCTCGACGCTGTCGCCGACGATGACGAAAGCGCCGGGCAGGATCTTGATATCGTCGCGCGAACGGCCAAGCTTTTCGGCACGACCCTTCACGTCGGCAAGGAAGCGTTGGCCGGATGCCAGGTCGGACGGCGCCGCGAAGATCACCTCCGCCGTCTCGGCGGCCAGCTGGCGTCCGGCATCCGAGGCGCCTGCTTGTACGATCACCGGCCAACCCTGGACGGGACGCGCGATGTTGAGCGGGCCGCGCACCGATAAATGCTCGCCCTTGTGGTCGAGCACATGCAGTTTCGATGTATCGAAGTAGAGCCCGCTCTCCGCATCGCGGATGAAGGCATCGTCGGCAAAGCTGTCCCATAGCCCGGTGACGACGTCATAGAATTCGCGTGCCCGGTGGTAGCGCTCGTCATGCTCGACATGCTCGTCGAGGCCGAAATTCAGAGCCGCGTCCGGGTTGGACGTGGTGACGATGTTCCAGCCGGCGCGGCCGCCGCTGATATGGTCGAGCGACGCGAAACGCCGCGCGATATGATAGGGCGCATCGAAAGTGGTCGATGCGGTCGCGACCAGGCCGATGTGATCGGTGACGGCGGCGAGCGCCGACAAAAGCGTGAACGGCTCGAAAGAGGTCACCGTGTGGCTGCGCCGCAGCGACTCGATCGGCATGTTGAGCACGGCCAGATGGTCGGCCATGAAGAAGGCGTCGAACTTCGCCGCCTCGAGCGTCTGCGCGAAGCGCTTCAGATGCGCGAAATTGAAGTTGGCATCCGCGTAGGCGCCAGGATAGCGCCAGGCGCCGGTGTGAAGACTGACGGGACGCATGAAGGCGCCGAGCCGTAAATGCCGTTTTTCGGACATGGGAATGATCCAGCGGTGACGAGCGTTGCCGCTCCGATATCGGCGCAGGATCGGCCTGCATCGCGCCGCTGAAAAGGAATTCTGTTTTGCGGAAGCCCTGTAGCGGAGCATTTTTCGCCCGGCTGGCCCCGGATGCAGATCATCCGCCACCGGCTTTCACCGATGGCGGATGATCTAAGGTTGCCACCTTACCGTTTCAGCATGATCTTTGCCAAAAACCGCTGCGCACTTTTTGGGATCATGCTCTATTCCGCAGCCAGGGCCAGCTGCGGCCTTTCGATACCTTCGATCTTCTCCGGCTCGGGCGCCTGCTCGTCGGTCTTGGCCTTCTTTGGCTCGCGGCCGAAGAACAGCGCGTAGCCGGCCGGCAGCACCAGGATGGTGAGCACGGTTGCTACCAGGATGCCGCCCATCATGGCGTAGGCCAGCGGCCCCCAGAACACGGCGCGCGAGATCGGGATCAGCGCGAGCACCGCAGTCAGCGCCGTCAGCATGATCGGCCTGAAGCGGCGCACGGCTGCACCCACGATCGCTTCCGATCGCTCCATGCCGGCCGCAATATCCTGGTCTATCTGGTCGACCAGGATGATCGAGTTGCGCATGATGATGCCGAGCAGCGCGATGACGCCGAGGATGGCGACGAAACCGAACGGCGCGCCGCTGATCAAGAGCGCCGCGGCGGCGCCGATGATGCCGAGCGGACCGGTCGCCAGCACCAGCATCGATTTGCCGAAATGCTGCAGCTGGACCATCAGCAGCACGACGATGATGGCGAGCATGACCGGCGCCTTGGCGGCGATCGAGGCCTGGCTCTCGGCCGAGTCTTCGGCGCCGCCCTGGATCTCGACCTTGTAGCCGGGCGCGAGGCCGGCGCGCAGGTCCTTCATGTCGTTGTACATCTTGGTGACGACGTCGTTCGACTGCACGCCGTCCGGCAGCGTGGCGCGCACGCTGATCGTCGGCAGGCGGTCGCGCCGCCACTCGACGCCCTGCTCCATCACCGGCACGACCTTGGCCACCTGCGATAGCGGCACCGAGCCGCCGAAGTCGGTCGGGATGTAGACCGAGTCGACCGAGGACAAGAGATGGCGGGTCGCCTCCGGTTCGCGGGCGACGATCGAGACCGTCTCCTCGCCGTCGCGGAAGTCGTCAAGCGGCGCGCCGGACATGGTGGCCTGCAGCATCTGGCGGATGCGCTGCGAGGTGACGCCAAGCGCGCGGGCGCGATCCTGGTCGATCACCAGCTTCATCGCCGGCACCGGCTCCAGCCAGTCGTCATGGATGGCGCCAAGCAGCGGGTTGGCCTGGAAGCGTGCCTTCACCTCGTCGGCAATGCGGCGTGCCTCCTGGCGGTCCGGGCCCATGATGCGCATCTGCACCGGCCAGCCGGTCGGCGGACCGAGGAACAGGCGGTCGACCTTGCCGCGGATCGAGGGGAAGTCCTGCGCCAGGATCTTGCGCATCTTGACGATCAGCCGCTCGCGCGCCGGCTCGTCCTTGGCCATCACCAGGAGCTGGGCGAAGTTCGGATTCCTGAGCTGCTGGTCGAGCGGCAGGAAGAAGCGCGGCGCGCCTTCGCCGATATAGGTGGCGATGAAGCGCTTGTCGGGATCGTCCATCATCTTGGCTTCAAGCGCCTTGGCCTGCTTCTCGACCTCATTGATCGAGATGCCTTCCGGCAGCCAAAGATCGACCAGGATTTCCGGCCGCGAGGACTGCGGGAAGAAGTTCTGCGGGATGAACTGGAAAGCCCACAGGCTGGTGGCGAAAGTTACCAGCGTCATCACCAGGACGATGATGCGGTGGCGCACGGCCCAGGTGACGGTGGCGCGCAGGCGGCGGTAGAAGCCGGTGTCGAAGACATCGTGGTGGGTGCCGGCGTGCTTGCGCTGCTTGAGGATCATGTAGCCCAGCCACGGCGTGAAATAGACTGCGACGAACCACGACACGACCAGCGCGATGCCGACGACATAGAACAGGGTGCGCACATATTCGCCGGCGGTGGAAGCGGCGAAGCCGACCGGGATGAAGCCGGCCGTGGTGATCAGCGTGCCGGTGAGCATCGGGAAGGCGGTCGAGGTGTAGGCAAAACTCGCCGCCTCGATCTTGACCAGCCCCTCCTCGAGCTTTCGCTCCATCATCTCGACGACGATCATGGCGTCGTCGACCAACAGGCCGAGCGCGATGATGAGCGCGCCGAGCGAAATGCGCTGCAGGTCGATGCCGATCTCGTACATAATGGCGAAGGTGGCTGCCAGAACCAGCGGGATGGCGATCGCGATCACCAGGCCGGAGCGCCAGCCGATCGACAGGAGCGAGACGGCAAGCACAATCAGCAGCGCTTCGCCGAGCGCCTCCATGAATTCGCTCACCGCGTCCTTGACGACCTGCGGCTGGTCGGAGATCTGGTCGACCGCAACGCCATAAGGCAACCCGGTCTCGAAACGCTGGTAGGTCGCCTCGACATCCTTGCCGACATCCCTGACGTTAAAACCCTTCGCCATGACGACGCCGACCTGGACGCTCTCATGACCGTTGAAGCGGTATTTGCGCTCATAAGGGTCCTCGAGGCCGGAAGAGACGGTGGCGATGTCGCCGAGACGTGTCACCTGGTTGCCGGAGCGCAGCCGCAGCTCGCGGATATCCGCGGCCTTGGTGACGTCGCCTTCGACCGAGATGCGCACCGAGCGCAGGCCGGTGTCGACGGAACCCGCCGGATCGACGGCGTTCTGCCCTTTGACGGCGTTCTGCAGGTCGACAATGGTCAGGCCGCGCTCGGCCAGCGCCTTGGACGAGACGTCGATATAGATCTTCTCCGGCTGGTCGCCGATGATGACGGCCTTTTCGACGCCAGGCGTCGTCAACAGCATGTCGCGCGCCTGGATGGCGAATTTCTTCAGCTCCGGATAGGTGAAGCCGTCGCCGCTGATCGAATGCAGCGTGATGAAGGTGTCGCCGAACTCGTCGTTGAAATAGGGACCGAGCAGGCCCTGCGGCAGGTCGCTTGAAATGTCGCCGACCTTCTTGCGCACCTGGTAGAAGGCGTCCTTCACCTCCTCGGCATTGGTGTCGCCTTTCACCTGGAGCGTGATGATGGCGCTGCCGGCGCGGGTATAGGAGCGCACGAAATCGAGATGCGGCGTTTCCTGCAGCTTGCGCTCGATCTTGTTGACGACCTGGTCCTCCATGTCCTGGATAGAGGCGCCGGGCCAGATCGCCTGCACCACCATGACGCGGAAGGTGAAGTCGGGATCTTCCTTCTGGCCCATGCGCATCAGGCCGAGCGCGCCGGCCAGGATGATGAGGCCGAACAGGAAGCGCGCGATGCTCGGATGTCCGATCGCCCAGCGCGAAAGGTTGAAGGGCCGCTTTTCAGTGCTGCTGTCGGTGGTGGTCATGGCACAAGTCCAGTCCAATTGATCGGCAAGGCACGCCTGGCATGCCGCTTTTGAGTTCGGTGGGCTTCCGGACGGCGAGACCCCTCAAGCGGAGAGACTCGCAAATCGCGCTGGACGCGGCACTGCTGCGGGGGAGCCAACATGCCGGCATCTCACGATCGGGCGTTCGCCGCCCGGAACCCATGCCCTCCCCGGCTCGCGGCTCGATGCAGCGAGAGCGGGAACGGCGTCTGTTTCGCCTGACTTCAGGTCTTAGTTCGATGCATGTCGTTGTCCCAAAACCGCTTCGCACTTTTGGGCGACAAGCATCAGTGCAGGCTGCTGGTGGTCGCGACGTCATCCTCCGCCGAAGCGGACTGCTGGGCGTCGCCGGAAAGCTTGACCTTCAGGTTCTCGGTCATGAACTGGGTGCCGGCCGCGACCACGACGTCGCCCTGTTTCAGGCCGTCGGCCACGGCGACGCCGTCGGCGGTGAAGTTGGCGACCTTGATCGGACGCGGATGCACCGTGTCGGAGGCGCGATCGACCGTCCAGACGATCTGCTTGCCGTTCTTCTCGGTCATCGCGGTCAGCGGGATCGACACGAGCTGCGCCTTGCTGCCGACGGTCGCCTGGACATTGGCGGTCATGCCGAGCAGCACGCGCGAATCGTCGGGCAGCGAGACCCGGACAGCGAAGGTGCGCGACTGCGGATCGGCGCTGCCGGCGACCTCGCGGACCTTACCGTCAAGGGTAAGCCCTTCGTCCGACCAGAAGCTGGCCTTGACCTCCTTGCCGGGCTTGAAGCCGGCGATATCCATCTCCGGCACCGCTATCGACACTTCCTTCTCGCCGTCGACAGCGACGGTCATGACCGGCGTGCCGGCGGCGACCACCTGGCCGACATCAGCCGAAATGGCGGTGACGATACCGTTCTTGCTGGCTTTCAGATCGGCGTATTGAACCTGGTTCTGCGCCTGGGCCAGCGTCGAGCGCGCGGCATCGCGCGTCGCCACCGCCTGGTCGTAGGTCAGCCGCGCCTGATCGAGCTGCGACTTCGGCGCGAAATTCTTGGCGTAGAGCTGCTCGGCGCGCTTCCTGGCGAGGTCGACGGTCTCGACCTGGCGCTCGGCGGCGTCGAGGCTGGCCGCAGCGCTTTTCACCGACAATTCGTAATCGGCTGGATCGACGCGGGCGAGCACATCGCCCTCGTTCACATGCTGGCCGATATCGACCAGGCGCTCGGTGACCTTGCCGGCGATGCGGAAGCCGAGATTCATCTCGGTGCGGGCGCGCACCGAACCGGAATAGTCGAGCTGACGGGTGGTTTGCGCCTCGCCGATCTCGACCACCTTGACCGGCCGGACGACTTCCTGGACGACCTCGGCCTTCTCCTGGCTGCAGCCGGCGAGGCCGAGCGCTGCTGCGACGATGACGACGGCTGGGAGGCCGGCGGCCGGCAGCTTGCGGAGGATGGAACTGGACAAAGACACCTTAGCACTCCTGAACTGGAGATGATTTGTCGAAACCGCGCCCGGCGGGCGGCGGCTATTTCAAGGCTCTGATGGCGTAGTCGATAAGTTCGTCGGGCATCGCCCGGTTGGTCTTGGCAAGGCACTGCGCCACCATCTGCGGATGGCAGAGAATGACGGTCGCGGCGCCGAAGCAGCGCGAGGCTGTCTCCGGATCCTGCTCCCTGAACTCGCCGGCCTCGATGCCCTCGCGGATCACCTCGGCGTAGAGGTCGTGGATGCTGTTGACATGCGCGTCGATGACGCCCCAGTCGCGCTCCAAGGCGACGATGACCATCTCATGCACCTTCTCCTGGTCGAGCATGACCTCCAGCGTCATCTTGTACTGGGCATGGATGTAGCGGCGCAGCCGTTCCTCGGCGCTGATCGGCAGGTGCATGATCTCGTAGGCCATCTTGTAGCTGGCGCCGAGCATGCGGCCGCAGACCGCCTGGTGGATTTCAACCTTGGAGGCGAAGAAGCGGTAGATGTTGGCCGGCGACATGCCGAGCTCGCGGGCAATGTCGGCGACATTGGTCTTGCCGTAGCCGTAGTGGCGGAACAGGCGCTCGGCGCAGTCGAGAATGCGGGTCACATTCTCTTGTCTGGCGGGGTCTGCCACGATGTTGGCGGCTTCGGACATGGCGCTTTCGTTTTGACGAGTGACGAATTTCAATTTTCATCAGTCGTAAAACGAAAGTGACGGGGAGTCAACGCGAAATCGACGTACGCGTATAATTTGGTGACAGATGGTGACAGGAACAAGGGAGCGTTGGCGATTGGAGCCATGACCTGTGTGGCCGTCATCCACGGGCGAAGCAAGGAGCGAAGCGACGCGCGCAGACCCGAGGATCCATTCCGTGACGCTCGCCGAAGAGTGAGGCGGATCAAGATGTTACGTCAATTTGCGCGGTGCCGCTGGTGGCTATCCTCGCCCGCATGAGTACGCCCGCAAGGTCACGGCATGGATCCTAGGGTTTCCGCGACGTCGCTTCGCGACTGCTCCACCCTAGGATGACGAAAGTTAGATACCCTTCGCCATTTCCCTCAACCTGAACTTCTGGATCTTGCCCGTCGATGTCTTCGGGATCTCGGCAAACAGTACCGCCTTCGGCACCTTGAAGCGCGCCAACAGCCCTCGGCAATGCTCGATGATCTCGGCCTCGGTCGCGCTCTTGCCCGGCTTCAGCTCGACATAGGCGACCGGCACCTCGCCCCATTTCTCGTCCGCGCGGGCAACCACGCCGCAGGATGCGACCGACGGATGCTTATAGAGCGCGTCCTCGACCTCGATGGAGGAGATGTTCTCGCCACCCGAGATGATGATGTCCTTGGAGCGGTCCTTGAGCTGGATGTAGCCGTCGGGATGCATGACGCCGAGATCGCCGGAATGGAACCAGCCGCCGGCAAAGGCCTCGTCGGTCGCCTTCCTGTTCTTCAGATAGCCCTTCATGACGATGTTGCCGCGGAACATGACCTCGCCGATGGTCTCGCCGTCGGCCGGCGTCTCCACCATGGTATCCGGGTTCATCACTGTCAGCCCCTCGAGCGCGGCATAGCGCACGCCTTGGCGCGCCTTCTTCGCCGTCCTCGGTCCCTTCTCAAGCGCGTCCCACTCATTGTGCCATTCATTGACGACGGCCGGGCCATAGGTCTCGGTCAGGCCGTAGAGATGGGTGACGGCGAAGCCGGCGTCGGCCATGCCGGAAAGCACGGCCTCGGGCGGCGGCGCGGCCGCCGTGTTGAAGGTGACGATCTGCGGGAACTGGCGCTTGTCCTCGTCCTTGGCATTGATCAGCACCGACATGACGATCGGCGCGCCGCACAGATGGGTGACGCCATGGTCGGCGATCGCGTCATACATCGGCTTCGGCCTTACCCAGCGCAGGCAGACATGCGTGCCGGCCTGAACGGCCAAAGTCCAGGGGAAACACCAGCCATTGCAATGGAACATCGGCAGCGTCCAGAGATAGACCGCATGCTTGGCCATGCCGGCATGGATGGTGTTGGTATAGGCCATAAGCGCGGCGCCGCGATGGTGGTAGACGACGCCCTTCGGATTGCCCGTCGTGCCGGACGTGTAGTTGAGCGAGATGGCGTCCCATTCGTCATCGGGCATCGACCAGGCGAAAGCCTCGTCGCCGCCGGCGACGAACTCCTCATAATCAGCCGAGCCGATGCGCTCGCCCTTCGGATAGGGCGCGTCGGCCGCATAGTCCGGATCGTCATAGTCGATGACCAAGGGCTTCACCTTGGCCAATGCCAGCGCTTGCCTGACGACGCCCGAGAACTCGCGGTCGACGATCAGCACCTTGGTCTCGGCATGGTCGAGCTGGAAGGCGATGACGGCAGCGTCGAGGCGGGTGTTCAGCGAATGCAGCACCGCCTTGGTCATCGGCACGCCGAAATGCGCTTCCAGCATCGGCGGCGTGTTGGAGAGCATCACCGTCACCGTATCGCCCTTGCCGATGCCACGCTTGGCCAGCGCCGAGCCAAGCTTCAGCGAGCGGCGCCAGAAATCGCGGTAGATGATGCGCTGGCCGCCATGAATGATGGCGACATGGTCGGGATAGGTTTTTGCCGCGCGCTCGAGATAGGTCAGCGGCGTCAGCGGCTGGTGGTTGGCGGCGTTCCTGTCGAGATCCTGTTCGTAGGGATTGGCCATCCCGTTCTCCCCAAAGTTCTTTTCGAACTTTCTAACCTTGCGCATGCCGTCACGCTATCCCCCTCTCGTGGCTGAAAATGCTATGCTGCGCCAGCTTGGTGGAATGGCGATCCGGATTGAGCCGCGCCGTGAGACGATCGAGGCTCACGCGGGCAAATTTGACTTTTGTCGAGAGCCGTGACTAATGTCAGCCGAGGAGGCGGCATGGCGATCAGACCGGCAGAACAGCTCATCCACAAGGCCGCCTGGCTTTACTATGCCCACGGCCTTCGCCAGGACGAAGTGGCGAGCCAGCTCAACATTTCACGCGCCTCGGTCGCCATGTATCTGCGCAAGGCGCGCGAGACTGGCATCGTCAACATCTCGACCTCGACGCAGCTCTTCACCGACGACGTCACGGCGCGCCAGCTTGAAGACGCCTTCGGGCTCGACGCAGTCTGGATCGCGCCGGAAAATGCCTATCTCGCCGATCCCTCGACCGACATCGCCGTGCTGGCGGCGAGCGTCTTTCTCGAGTTGGTGAAGAAAGGCGACCGCATCGGCGTCGCCTGGGGCCGCACCGTCTACACCATCGCCGACATCATGTCCTTTGCCGACCTGCAGGACGTCACCGTGGTGCAGCTCTGCGGCAATCTCGGCGCGCCCTATTCCTATCGGCCCGACCAGTGCACGATGGAGATTGCGCGGCGGCTGAACGCCAAGGGCCTGAACTTCTACGCACCACTGGTGCTGTCGACGGAAGAGCTGGCCAAGAGCCTGCGCGCAGAACCGGTGATCCGCGACCAGCTTGCCGGCATCGCCGACTGCGACTTGGCACTCTACTCCGTCGGCGCGGTCGATGCCGACAGCCATCTGGTGAAATGCGGCGCGCTGTCGCCGGCCGAGATGGAAGCGCTGCGCAGCCAAGGTGCCGCCGGCGTCATCGCCGGGCAGATCATCGACGCCAAGGGCGAGGTGCTCGACTGCAGCTACAACCGGCGCGTCATCTCCGCCGAGCTCGCCTCGCTGCGTGCCATCGAGAAGCGGCTGATGGTGGTGCAGGAAGACACCAAGTTCGAGCCGCTGCTTTCGGCCATCGCCGGCGGGCTCTGCACGCATCTGGTGATCGGCGCGCATATGGCCGAGCGCCTGCTCGATCACGCAGACGAAGCCGGCAAAAAAGCCTCTTAGAAAAACCACCCTCGCCGCTTCTGTCATACAGGCGTCGCGGCTTTCTGTTCATGAGCAAAAAGACGAGTATCGGACGGATCGACATGAAGAACCTTTGGAATGACGCCGACGCTGAAAAGATGGTTGCCGACTATGCCAGGAAGGGCGTCAGCCGCGACCTTGCGCTGCGCGTCTACACGACCCGCCTGCTCGGCGGCGAGCCGCGGTTGGTGCTGCATGGCGGCGGCAACACGTCCTGCAAGACCAAGGCCACCGATCTCATCGGCGACGAATGGGACGTGCTCTGCGTCAAGGGCAGCGGCTGGGACATGGCCGTCATCGAGCCGCAAGGCCTGCCGGCTGTGAAGATGGGTGCGCTGCTCAAGGCGCGCTCCCTGGAAACGCTCGCCGACGAGGACATGGTGGCGCTGCAGCGCTCCAACCTCATCGACCCCGCCTCCCCGAACCCATCGGTGGAAACGCTGCTGCACGCCTTCCTGCCGCACCGTTTTGTCGACCACACGCATTCGACGGCGATCCTCGCCATCGTCGACCAGCAAGACAGCAAGCCGCTGATCGAGACCGTGTTCGGCGACAGACTAGGTTACGTGCCCTACATCAAGCCGGGCTTCGACCTCGCCAAGGTGGCGGCGGAAGTGTTCGACGCCGATCCGAGCGTCGAAGGCCTGATCCTCGACAAGCATGGCATCTTCACCTTCGGCGACGATGCCAAGCAGGCCTATGACCGCATGATCCACTACGTGAACGTGGCCGAGGACTATGTCGCCAAAAACGGCAAGCCGCAGGCGGCCAAGGCGGCGCTGCCGGCAAAGCTCGCCAAGCCCGGCGACATCGCGCCGACGTTGCGCGGCGCCGTCGCCGTGGCGCGCGGCGAAGGCCGTTTCGACCGCATGATCAGCGACTTCCGCACCTCGGATGCGATCGTCGATTTCATCAATTCTGCGAAGATCGCCGACTATGCCGGCCGTGGCGTGTCGACGCCCGACCTGTCGATCCGCATCAAGACCGGACCGATGGCCGTGCCCGCGCCCGACGCCGACAAGCTCGGTGACTACAAGGGCGTCGTGCGCAGCCATGTCGAGGCTTTCGTCAAGGACTACACCACCTATTTCGAGACCAATGACGCGCTGGACGACGTCAAGCGCACCATGCTCGACCCGATGCCACGGCTGACGCTGGTGCCGGGGCTGGGCATGTTCGGCCATGGCCGCACGCTAAAGGACGCCAAGATCGCCTCAGATGTCGGCGAGATGTGGATCGAGGCGGTGCGCGGCGCCGAAGCCGTCGGCAATTTCCATCCGCTCTCCAAGGCCGACCTCTTTCCGCTCGAATACTGGTCGCTGGAGCAAGCCAAGCTCGCCTCCAACAAGCCGAAGCCGCTGACCGGCCAGGTGGTGCTGATCACCGGCGGCGCCGGCGCGATCGGCGCCGCGACGGCAAAACTGTTCGCCGCCAACGGTGCGCATGCGGTGATCGTCGACCTCGATCCGGCCAAGGCGGCGGACGCGGCGAAGGCGGCAGGCAACAACTCGATCGGTGTCGGCGCCGACATCACCAACCCGGCCGAAATGCGCGCCGCCTTCGACAAGGCGGTCGCCGTCTATGGCGGCGTCGATATCCTGGTCTCGAATGCGGGCGCGGCCTGGGAAGGCCGCATCGGCGAGCTCGACGACGCCATGCTGCGCAAGAGCTTCGAGCTCAACTTCTTTGCCCACCAGTCGGCGGCGCAGAACGCGGTTCGCATCATGCTGGAACAGGGCACCGGCGGCGTTCTGCTCTTCAACACCTCCAAGCAGGCGATCAATCCCGGCCCGAAATTCGGCGCCTATGGCATCCCCAAGGCCGCAACGCTGTTCCTGTCCAGGCAATATGCGCTGGACTACGGCGCCTATGGCATCCGTTCCAATGCGGTCAACGCCGACCGCATCCGCTCCGGCCTTCTGACCGATGCGATGATCGCCAGCCGCTCCGGCGCGCGCGGCGTGTCGGAGAAGGAATACATGTCCGGCAATCTGCTGGGGCAGGAAGTGACGGCCGACGACGTGGCGCAGGCTTTCCTGCATCAGGCCCTGGCCGAACGCACCACCGCGGACGTGACGACCGTGGACGGCGGCAACATCGCGGCGGCGCTGCGCTGAGGACGTAACAACACAGCCTTGGAGCGGTTCACCGTTTCATAAACGGATGAACCGCTCCTCGTCTTGACGCGGTTTCGAACGGAAGGCCTTTCGCGCTTCTGCTGAAAAACTGCTTCAACCGGTCAAAGTCCCACTCCAATCCTTCGGTTACTACTCCGGAGAGTTGAAGGGGGATGTCTGGTGTTTCGCGTACGAGCTCCGACCCCGATCATTGGTGGAGTTGTCGATGCCCGCGAAAAGACTGCGTATCGGTGTGCTGTTCGGCGGGCGCTCCGCCGAGCACGAGGTGTCGCTGCTTTCGGCGGCCAATGTCATGGCCGCGCTCGATCCGGCGAAATACGACGCCGTGCCGATCTTCGTCACGCGCGAAGGGCAGTGGCTGCTGAGCGGTTTCGAGAACGGCGCTCTCGCCACGCCCTCCAGCGGCACTGAAATCTGCCTGGTGCCGGGCGGGCATGGGCGGATGCTGGCGATCCCTGCCAGCGGCTCTCCTTACCCGCTGCCCGCCATCGATGTCCTGTTTCCAGTGCTGCATGGCCTGCATGGCGAGGACGGCGCGGTGCAGGGATTGGCGGAAGTGGCGCGCGTGCCGCTCGCCGGCTGCGGCATCCTCGGCTCGGCCACCGCCCTCGACAAGGACATCGCCAAGCGGCTGCTGAAGGCGGCGGGCGTGCCTGTCGCGCGCTCGGCGACGATCGATGAGGCTGCGCCGCCGTCGCTTGCCGACCTCGAAGACAAGCTCGGCTTGCCGCTGTTCATCAAGCCGGCGCGGCAGGGCTCGTCGGTCGGTGTGGCAAAGGTCAATGGCAGCCAGGAATTCGATCGCGCGCTGTCGGAAGCGTTCCAGCACGACAGCAAGCTGCTGGCGGAGGAATTCGTTCGCGGCCGCGAGATAGAGTTCAGCGTGCTGGAGAGCCCAGCGGGCGAGCTCTTCGTCTCGCGGCCGGGCGAGATCGTGCCTGCCGAAAGCCACGGCTTCTATAACTACAACGCCAAATATATCGACGAGAATGGCGCGGCCCTGACCGTGCCGGCCGAGCTGCCGTTGGAAGCCGAGACGGCCATGCGCGACATGGCCGCCAAGGCGTTCCGGGCGCTCGGCTGCGACGGCATGGCCCGCGTCGACTTCTTCCTGATGCCGGACATGACATTCCTGATCAACGAGCTCAACACCATTCCGGGCTTCACCAACATCAGCATGTACGCCAAGGCGATGGCGGCCAGCGGCGTCGGCTATCCAGAGGTCATCGACCGTCTGGTGGCGCATGGGTTGGCGCGGGCCGGCCGGTGAAAAAATCTGAGGAATTGGACGCGGGGTTGCCGTTTGTCTTGGTACAAGATTTTCCGCTCATTATCGTGAAATCAGCGCGAACACCGGAGATTGGTTGAAGCCGCCCCAAGTCGTCATTCTATGGCGGAGCAAGGAGCGAAGCGACGCGGCGCAGACCATAGAATCCATTCCGTGATGTTGAGGCGTTGCCACGATGCAGAATTCTGCTCCGTTGCACTCCTTGGCGAAGGTAACGGCATGGATTCTAGGGTCTTCGCGACGGAGCTTCGCTCCTGCTCCGCCCTAGAATGACGACGGCGTGGGCGTTTCGGCCAATCCCCAAGGCATGCCACCTGCCAACGCAAACAGAGCCGACCAGTCAAATCCCTGTGCTGGAGCGACTAGCCCCATCATCGTGGCCGGCTTCATTCCGGCAGGCCGGCCTTGCGGAAGCCGTCGACGAAATGCTCCAGCACCGCGTCGTCGCGGAACGGCTCTGTGTCGACCCAGCGCCGCGTGGAAAAATGCGGATTGCCGACCAGGAACAGCGCAACCTCGGTGCGCGCCTCGTCGAGGCGGCCGAGCTGAGCAAGGGCTGCCGCCAGGAAGCGGCGTGAGCTGGTGCGATAGGTCTCGTCGCGCCGCAGCGTCTCGACAGCGGCCTCATAGTCGCGGGCCGCATATTGCGCCTGGCCGAGCGTGAGATAATACCAGCTCGGTGGAAACGGGTTCAGCCGGAACGCCTTGCGAATGTGTTCGAGACTCAAGTCTATCTGCCCGGCCAGAACCTCGATGTCGGACAGGGTCGCCCAGATGTCGGCCTCGTTCGGATCGAGCTCGATCGCCTTGGCGAATTCGGCCTCGGACCGCCCGAAATCACGTTCATAGGCAAGAAGGTTCGCCAGAACCCAGCGGCAACCGGCATCGTTGGGATCGATCGCCACAGCCTTGCGCGCCAGTTCGAGGGACGTGCTGCGGGCAGGCTCGAACGGCTCGCCCCAATGCACCCAGCCCATCCAGTGGTTCATGGCGAGCCAGCGATAGGCCTCCGCGTAGTCGGGGTCGAGCGTGATGGCGCGCGTCAGCATCAGATGCGCTTCGCGCGCCATCTGCGGCGACTCGTCGAACATCTTTCGCGCCCGCACGACGAGATCATAGGCTTCGAGGTTCTTCGGCCGGTTGCGCGCCGGCGGCGCGCGCAATCGACCGAGCAGCGCCTCGACGATCTTGGCGGTCGCCTCATCCTGGACGGCGAAAATGTCTTCCAGGCCGCGATCGAAACGCTCCGCCCACAGATGCTCGCCGCTCAGCGCGTCGATCAGCTGCGCGTTGATGCGCACGCGCCCGGCGGCGCGCCTCGCACTGCCCTCAAGCAGAAAACGCACGCCGAGTTCGCCGGCGATGGCGCGCACATCCATGGCCTTGCCCTTATAGGCAAACACCGAGTTGCGCGCGATGACGAACAGGCCCGGGATCCGCGAGAGATCGGTGATCAGGTCTTCGGTCAGGCCGTCGGCAAAAGAATCCTGCTCGGGATCGTTGCTCAGATTGACGAAGGGCAGCACGGCGATCGATGGCTTGTCGGGTAGCGGCAAGGGTTTGCGCCTGGCGTCGGCCTGTTCGACGGCGCCGGCGAAGCGATAGCCGACGCGCGGCACCGTGGCGATCCATTCGCCGCCACCGGCCGCCGGACCGAGCAGCTTCCTGAGTTGGGCAATCTGCACGGTGAGATTGCCTTCCTCGACGGCCGTGCCCGGCCAGGCAGCGTCCATCAACTCGGCCTTGGCCAGGATTTCGCCGGGGCGCGCAATGAGCGCTTCCAAAAGCTTCAGCCCGCGGTGACCTGCGGCAACGGGAACATCGCCCCGCAGCAGCGTTCCCGCGCCAGGATCAAACACGAACGGTCCAAAAGCGAAGCGCGATCCCTGCATGCGGGGCATCTATAGCCGATTTGGAAGTTTTG
This sequence comes from Mesorhizobium humile, assembly GCF_033977215.1. NCBI lineage: Bacteria > Pseudomonadati > Pseudomonadota > Alphaproteobacteria > Hyphomicrobiales > Phyllobacteriaceae > Mesorhizobium > Mesorhizobium humile. The sequence goes on along the minus strand of NZ_JAVIIV010000003.1, from coordinate 164,554 downwards.
AGAACTATTTGGGAGGGCTTAATTACGCCGCCGGGCGCCTGCGGCACACTGCAATCTCAATCAGATCACGGGTTTCCGAACCCGCACCGCATGGAGGTTGCCATGAACCACATTCTTGCGCCTTGCACACCTTTGGCGACGTGCCCAGCCGAGATCAAGGGCCGCCGGCGTTACAGCCTCTCAGCCTTGCGCAGCCTTTTCGCCGAGCGACGGAAGCAGGCCTATTTTCGCTTCGAGCTCAAGCGCATGGTGACGGACAATCCGCATCTGATCGACGACATCGGACTGACGAAAAAAGAGGTTGAAGCGGAGATCGCGAAACTTCCGTTCTGGCAAAGATGAGGTCGCAACGGTCCCCTGAAAAAGACAGAGAGCGGCCCGTTGGACCGCTCTCTCCATCAGTGACAGGCAGAACCCTTATTTGGCGTTCGGGTTCGGCATCCAGGCAGGCATCGCAACATCGGCATGGGCGAACTGCGGCAGCTTGGCCGACAGGTCTTCCATGTTCTTGATGTCCTTGTCGATCAGCTCCTTCTGGGTGATCAGCGTCGGCGGCACGATGACGTTGTGGCCGGGGTCCTCACCGGCGAGCAACTGCGCCAAAGCGCGCACCGAGACCTGACCGACGACGGCCGGGTTGGTGGCGGCGGTGGCCGCCCAGGCGCTGTCGGGCTCGCGCATCGCGGCGATGTCCGAGGTCGAGATGTCGGCCGAGTAGATCTTGATGCCCTTGTTCAGGCCCGCCTCGTCGACGGCGATCTTCACGCCCTTGGCGAACTCGTCATAGGGCGCGAACATCACCTTGATGTCTGGATGCGCCTGCAGCACCGAGCGCGCCTGGTTGGCGACCGAGTTGGCGATCGGGTTGTCGAGCGTGCCGAACATGGCGACCTCGTTGATGCCCGAATACTTCTTCTTCACGTCCACCCAGGTCTCGTTGCGGCGGTCGAGCGGGGCGATGCCGGCGACATAGACATAGCCGGCCTTCCAGCTTTCGCCATTGTCCTTCACCGCCTGCTCGAGCGCCAGCTTGGCAAGATCCTTGTCCGACTGCTCGATCTGCGGGATCTTCGGGTTCTCGACATTGACGTCGAAGGCAACCACCTTGATGCCCGCATCCACCGCGCGCTGGGCGGCATCCTTCATCGATTCCGTCAGGCCGTGCTGGATGATGATGCCCTGCACGCCGAGCGCAATCGCCTGGTCGACCATGTCGGCCTGGAGGGCGGCGTCCTGGCGGCTGTCCAGCACGCGCAGGTCGACGCCGAGCGCCTTGGCCTGCGCCTCGACGCCCGAGAGATAGGCCTGGAAGAAGTCACCGGTCGAAAGATAGCGCACCAGCGCGATCTTCACGCCCGGCTTGTCGAACGGCGCCGGCTTGTCCGCCGCCAAAGCCGTGCCCTGCATCAGCAGCGCCGCGCCGGCGAGGCCGAGTGCTGCCTTCCCCAAAAGTCTTCTTGTGATGCTCACTTCGTTTTCCTCCGTTTTGTCTCAATGCCCCGGTCGAAACTATCTCTTGCCCCTGCCGGAAAGGGCGAAGGTGAAGACAAGGGCGACGACGAGAACCGCGCCCTTGACGAAATCCTGCGTGTAGTAGGGAGCGTTCATCATCGTCAGGCCTTGCAGCAGGACGCCGACGAACACCGCGCCGACGGCCGTGCCGAAGGCGTTCGGCTTGGCGGCGCCGAGTACCGCGTAGCCGATGAGCGCCGCGGCGACAGCGTCAAGCAAGAGATTATTACCCGAGGCGATGTCGCCGCGTCCAAGCCGGGCGGCGAGCAGAATCCCGCCGATCGAGGCAAAAACTCCCGAAATCACATAAGCCCAGATTTTGTATGCCTTGACAGGCGCGCCAGCGAGTTCAGCCGCCCTCTCGTTGGAGCCGACCGCATACATCATGCGGCCGAAGCGGGTGTATTCGAGGAAGAACCAGATCAGCACCGCGAGCACCACCAGCACCACCACCGAAACCGGGATCAGGTTCGGAATGAAGAAGTCGATGCGGTGGCGGCCGAGCGCCAGGAAGGCTTCCGAGAACTTGCCGTTGGCGACCGAGCCGTCGGGCATGGTCATGCCGGTGGCGATCGAGCGGCCTTCGGTCGGGATGCGCTGCAGGCCGAGCAGCAGGAACATCATGCCGAGCGTGGCCAGCAGATCGGGCACGCGCATATAGACGATCAGCCAGCCATTGATCAGGCCGACGATGACGCCGATGACGAGGCAGGCGATGACGGCAACGATCGCATTCTGCTCCAGCACGACCATGGCGTAGGAAGCCGCCATCATGGCGCTGGTGGCGACCGAGCCGATCGAGAGGTCGAAGCCGCCGACGACCAGCGTCGCGGTGACGCCGAGCGCCAGCACGCCGGTGATGGCCACCGACTGGAAGATGAAGACGGCACTTTGCGGCGAAGCGAAACCGTCGGCGGCGATCGCGAAATAGGCGATCAAGCCGACCAGCAGGACGATGAAGCCGTAGCGGATGGCGTAGTCGCGCAACATCACTCAGCGCCCCGCCGCGCGGCATTCGAAGTCAAACGCATTCCAAGTCCACTCCATGCAAATTACTCGACCTCATGCCGCGCTGTGAAGCGGTCCGCCGGCCACTTCCGCCAGCAGCCGGTCGAGGTCGATGTCGGCGTTGCGGTGCTCGCCGACGATCGTGTGTTCCGACATCACCAGGATACGGTCGGCGGTCTCCAGCGCCTCGTCGATCTCGGTGACGAAAATGAGCGTCGCGCGGCCGTCGGCGCTGGCCCTCAGCTTGGCCGCGATGTCGCGGCGCGCCGAGATGTCGACGCCCTGGAAGGGCTCGTCGAGGATGAAGAGCCGCGAGGCCTGAGACATCCAGCGCGCCACCATGACCTTCTGCTGGTTGCCGCCGGAAAGCGCCGACAGCTCGTCCTTCTCCGAGCGGCAGACGATGCCGAGCTCGTCGATCTGGCGGCGTGCGACGGCGCGCTCGGCGCGCTTCTTCATGACGCCCAGGCCCGACATGCGCTTGAGGAACGGCAGGCTGATGTTGCGCTCGATGTTGAAGCCGCCGACGATGCCGCTCGCGGCGCGATCCTTGGCGACCAGGAAGACGCCAGCTGCGATCGCCTCGCGCGCCGAGCCCGGCGTGTAGGGCTTGCCGTCCATATGCATGGTGCCGGCAAGTGGCTTGCGCACGCCGAACAGCGTTTCCGCCAAAGCCGTCTTGCCGACGCCGACCAGACCGGTGATCGCCACCACCTCGCCGGTGCCGAGCGTCATCGAGATCGGCCTCGACCCTTGCGCGATCCGCAGGCTCTCGGCGGTGAAGACGGCTCGGGCGGAACTCCGCGCCACCACCTGGTCGAGATGGATCTTGCGGCCGAGCATGGCGTTGACCGCGCCCTCATAGTCGAGCGGCTTTTTGTCAAAGACGCCGGAGACGATGCCGTCGCGCATCGAAACGATCCGATCTGCGAGCCGCCTTATGTCGGACATGCGGTGTGAGATGTAGAGGATGGCGACGCCGTGCCCGCGCAGCCGGTCGATCAGCGAAAACAGCCGGTCGGCCTCGGCGCTCGACAGCGACGAGGTCGGCTCGTCGAGGATCAGGACTTTGGGCTGGTGCGCCATGGCCCGCGCAATGGCCACCATCTGCCGATCCGCCAACGAAAGGTCGCTGACGCGCGCCTTGAGATCGATCGCGAGCCCCATGCGGTCGGCGACGGCTCTCGCTTCGGCCCGGACATTGGCAGGCTTGAAAAGCAACGACGCGCCTTTGCCGCTCAGCCGGTCGAGCGTCAGATTGGTGGCGACATCGAGATCGGCCACCACGCCGTCATTGATGTTCTGATGCACGGTGACGACGCCGGCGCGGATGGCTTCGGCGGGGGTCTGCGGGTCGAAGGCCTTGCCGGCGAGCTGCATCGAGCCGGCGCCGCGCGAATAAACGCCGCTGACGATCTTGACCAGGGTGGACTTGCCGGCGCCGTTGGCGCCCATCAGCACGGTCACCTCGCCCGCAAAGAGGTCGAGCGAGATGCCGCCAAGCACCTCGTTCTGGCCGAAGGATTTCCTCAGGCCCTCCACATGGAACACGGCATCTGCGCCCATCCGTTCCTCCCGGCTGGTGACGCTATGGGCTCATTCGGCAATTGTCAACACGATTGACATTTGCCAAAGCGCTTCCTAGCTTGGCCCCGCCGCCGTGGCTCCGCTATCGTCGGAAACCGCGCGCAGGAGGGGAGAGCATGACCGGGAAGTTCGAAGCATTGTCGGTGGAAACGCTGCCGAAGCGCCTTGGCGAGACCACGGCGCTGACCGAGCGCATCGGCAAGGACGCCGGCCAGTGGAAGGTACGCGAGGTCGGCGACGGCAATCTCAACCTCGTCTTCATCGTCGAGGGCGACCAGGGCGCCGCGGTGGTCAAGCAGGCGCTGCCCTATGTGCGGCTGGTCGGCGACAGCTGGCCGCTGCCGCTCAAGCGCTCCTTCTTCGAATATCATGCGCTGACCAGGCAGGAGGCACGCGCGCCCGGCTCGGTGCCGGCGATCTACCATTTCGACGAGACCCAGGCGCTGATCGTCATGGAATATCTGGCGCCGCCGCACATCATCTTGCGGCGCGCGCTGATCGACGGCCGCGAACTGCCGAACATCGCGCGCGACATCGGCCTGTTCATGGCCCGCACGCTGTTCCGCGGCTCGGACCTGTCGATGGTGACGAAAGAGCGCAAGGCCGACCTGGCGCTGTTCGCCGACAATGTCGAGCTCTGCGACATCACCGAGAACCTGGTGTTTTCCGATCCCTATTTCGACGCCAAGATGAACCGGCACACCTCGCCGCAGCTCGACGGCCTGGTGGCGGAGCTGCGCGCCGACCGCGACCTCAAGGTCGAAGCGCAGCGGCTGAAGCATCTCTTTGCCGCCAATGCCGAGACGCTGCTGCATGGCGATCTTCATTCCGGCTCGATCATGGTGACCGACACGGAGACCCGGATGATCGATCCGGAATTCGCCTTCTACGGCCCGATCGCCTTCGATGTCGGCATGCTGCTCGCCAATTTCTGGATGGCCTTCTTTTCGCAGCACGGCCATGAGGAGAACGGCAGCAGGAACTCGATGCGCGCCTATCTGCTCGGTGTCACGGCCGAGACCTGGGCAGTGTTCCGCGCCGAATTCTCGCATCTGTGGCGCACCGAGCGTACCGGCATCCTCTACCAGAAGAGCCTGTTCGAGGATCAGGGCGACCTGCTCGGCTCCGAACAAGCGCTCGATCACATGCTGCATTCCATCTGGACCGACCTGCTCGGCTTTGCCGGCATCGAGGTGCACCGGCGCATCCTCGGGCTAGCCCACAATGCCGATTTCGAGACCATTGCCGATCAAGACCTGCGCGCCACATGTGAGGCCAAGGCTTTGCGCTTCGGCCGCCACATCGCCGTCAACCGGCGCCAGATCCACAGCATCGACGAGGTCAACAATCTCGCCGCGCTGATCGAACAGGAGAACAGAATTTGAACGTCGGCGAACGCCACTACCGCACCATCTGGCTCAGCGACGACAAGCGGTCGATCGAGATCATCGACCAGCGCTGGCTGCCGCATGAGTTCCGCATCGAGACGATCGGAACGGTCGCCGGCATCGCCACCGCGATCCGCGACATGTGGGTGCGCGGCGCGCCGCTGATCGGCGTCACCGCCGCCTATGGCGTCGCCATCCAGATGCAGGACGATCCGTCGGACGAAGCGCTCGACGCCGTATGGGAGACGCTGCACAAAACGCGGCCGACGGCGATCAACCTGCGCTGGGCGCTGGACGAGATGCGGCGCTTCCTCAAGCCGCTGGCGCCCGAAGCGCGCGCGGAAGCTGCCTACCGGCGCGCCGCCGAAATCGCCGATGAGGATGTCGGTTTGAACCGCGCCATCGGCGAGAACGGGCTTGCCATCATCAAGGAGATCGCGGCGAAGAAGAAGCCGGGCGAGACGGTCAACATCCTCACCCATTGCAATGCCGGCTGGCTGGCGACCGTCGACTACGGCACTGCCACCGCGCCGATCTATCTCGCGACCGAGGCCGGCATTCCGGTGCATGTCTATGTCGACGAGACCAGGCCGCGCAACCAGGGCGCCCAGCTGACCGCCTGGGAGATGGCCGGACACGGCGTGCCGCACACGCTGATCGTCGACAATGCCGGCGGCCATCTGATGCAGCATGGCGACATCGACATGGTGATCGTCGGCACCGACCGCACCACGGCCAATGGCGACGTCTGCAACAAGATCGGCACCTACCTGAAGGCTTTGGCCGCCGCCGACAATGACGTGCCGTTCTACGTGGCGCTGCCCTCGCCCACCATCGACTGGACGGTCGCGGACGGGCTCGCCGAAATCCCGATCGAGGAACGCTCCGGCGACGAGGTTTCGCTTGTCTGGGGCAAGACGGCGGACGGCAAGATCGCGCAGGTGCGGGTCTCGCCGGATGCGACACCGGCGGCGAACCCTGCCTTCGACGTGACGCCGGCGCGGCTGGTGACAGGGCTTATCACCGAGCGCGGCGTGGCGAAGGCCTCGCGCGAGGGGCTGAAGGCGATGTTTCCGGAGCGTGGGTGATTGGCTGATCTCCCCCACCACGTCGTCATTCTCGGGCTTGACCCGAGAATCCATGCCGTGACCTCCGCCATCGAGCGCAGCGGTGCAGAATTCTGTAGCCGTTGCAACACGTTAGCGTCACGGAATGGATTCTAGGGTCTGCGCGCGTCGCTTCGCTCCTTGCTCCGCCCTAGAATGACGACCGCCATTGACAGCACCTTGCCACCCCTCCATACCTACCCGCGTTAAGTTCTCAGGGCGGGGTGAAAGTCCCCACCGGCGGTAAGGGTCTCGACCCCAAGCCCGCGAGCGCCTTCCACCTATCGGAAGGGTCAGCAGATCCGGTGCGATTCCGGAGCCGACGGTTACAGTCCGGATGGAAGAGAACGTACGCAGGAGACGGTCCGCGCATGCGGGTCGCTTTTTTGCGTCGTGCGTCCTGATTCTGGTTCAAAACGGAAGGAAGGACCCATGAATCAGCATTTCCCCAAAGACCATACTACCCGTCGTGTCGCCGTCATCCGGGCGCGTTGGCATGCCGATATCGTCGACCAATGCGTCACTGCCTTCGAGGCGGAGCTTGCCGCGCTTGGCGGCTTTGCCGTCGAGGTCTTCGACGTGCCGGGAGCCTATGAAATCCCGCTGCACGCCAAGACGCTCGCCGAGACCGGCCGCTATGCCGTGATCCTCGGCACCGCCTTTGTCGTCAATGGCGGCATCTATCGCCACGATTTCGTGGCAGGCGCCGTTCTGGACGGCATGATGACTGTGCAGCTTGCGACCGGCGTGCCGGTGCTGTCGGCCGTGCTGACGCCTCACAACTACCATGATAGCGCCGAGCACCACCGCTTCTTCCACGAGCATTTTATCGTGAAGGGCAAGGAAGCCGCGAGGGCCTGCGTCGAGATCCTCGCCGCGCGTGAGCAGATCGCCGCCTGACCGCTTCGCGCACGGCGCATCGGAACTAAACCGATTTGGATTTCAGGACCGCGCCTTGAGTGGGTTGCGGTCCGTCGGAAATCCAGCCAGAAGCAGTTGGGCCGGGCTTCGGCCCAACCTGCCAAATCGCGCCTGCAACCAGATACGGGAGACTATTCGTTGGCTCGCATCACATTGAGACAATTGCTCGACCATGCCGCCGAACACGGCTATGGCGTGCCTGCCTTCAACATGAACAATATGGAACAGGGGCTCGCCATCATGGAGGCGGCCGAGGAGACAAAATCGCCGGTCATCCTGCAGGCCAGCCGCGGCGCGCGCGCCTATGCCAATGACGTGGTGCTGGCCAAGCTGATCGACGCGCTGGTCGAGATCCATCCCGACATCCCGGTCTGCATGCATCTCGACCACGGCAACAACGAAGCGACCTGCGTCACCGCCATCCAGTACGGCTTCACCTCTGTGATGATGGACGGCTCGCTGAAGGAGGACGGCAAGTCGCCGGCCGACTACGCCTATAACTCCGGTATTACGCGGCGCGTCGTCGACATGGCGCATTGGGGCGGTGTGTCTGTGGAAGGCGAGATCGGCGTGCTGGGCTCGTTGGAGAGCGGCGGCGGCGAGCAGGAAGACGGCCACGGCGTCGAAGGCGCGATCAGCCACGACCAGCTTTTGACCGATCCGGTGCAGGCCGAGCAGTTCGTGCGCGACACGCATGTCGATGCGCTGGCCGTCGCCATGGGCACCAGCCACGGCGCCTATAAATTCTCGCGCAAGCCGGACGGCGCAGTGTTGGCGATGAACGTGATCGAGGAGATCCATCGCCGCCTGCCCAACATGCATCTGGTCATGCACGGTTCCTCCTCCGTACCCGAGGACCTGCAGGAGATCATCAACAAATATGGCGGCCAGATGAAGCCGACCTGGGGCGTGCCTGTCGAAGAGATCCAGCGCGGCATCAAGCATGGCGTGCGCAAGATCAACATCGACACCGACAACCGCATGGCGCTGACCGGCGCGATCCGCAAGGTGCTGACCGAGAACCCGTCGGAATTCGATCCGCGCAAATATCTGACGCCGGCGATGGCGGCGATGAAGAAGCTCTGCAAGGAGCGGTTCGAGCAGTTCGGCACAGCCGGCAACGCGCCGAAGATCAAGCCGATCCCGCTTGCCGACATGGCCAAGCGCTACAAGTCGGGCAGCTTGGATCCGAAATTCGGCTGAGCCAACTATGGCCCGCGACCGGTCGCAATCCGATCGCGGGCATTCGCCTCGCCGAAACGGGGCGGAACTTCACGCCGACAAATTGGTTCCTGCTCAGACACCTTCCGCACCGTTCGAGGGAAGGAGCAAATCATGAGCAAGGATCGCGGTGGCGAAGGGCCGGTTTTTTCCGGCCAAGACGCACGGCAGGGCGAGATCATCCTGCGCACGCGCGTGCAGCGCATCATCTTCATCGCCGGGTTGGTGGGCATCGTGGTGCTGGCGCTGATGGTCAGCCTCGCCGCCCACTGAAGCTTGCGCATCACGGATGCTCCCGGGCACCGCCAAGGAACCATCCTCGGCTCTGCCTAGTTGATCGTCGCAGACGAAATTGAGGCGCGGCGAATTTCAGCGCCCTGACAGTCGATGCTTGAGACGCTTTGCTGCGACATGCCGCTTCATCCGACCTGGCCGGACCTTGTCGGGCGACTGTTGCTGACCTTGCTCGCCGGCTTCCTCATCGGCCTGAATCGCGAGGCCCGGGGTCATTCCGCCGGGCTGCGCACGACAATCCTGGTCGGTCTGGCGGCATGTGTGGCCATGGTCCAGGCCAACATGCTGCTCGACGTCGCCGGCAAGGCTCCGGACTCCTTCGTGCGCATGGATGTGATGCGCTTCGCGCTCGGCGTGCTTACCGGTGTCGGCTTCATTGGTGGCGGCGCCATTCTGCGGCGCGGCGATCTGGTCACCGGCGTCACCACCGCCGCGACGATGTGGATCATGACCATGATCGGCCTTGCCTTCGGCGGCGGCCAGTACGGCCTCGGCGGCATCGCGACGGTGCTGACCTTGGTTACGCTGCAGGCGCTGAAATGGGTCGACCTCAAGATCCCGCGCGACCACAGGGCGATCCTGTCGGTCTCATGGCCGAAGAGTTCGCCGCCCGATCTGCAGGAGATGGTGCGACCTCTGGGCTACGATGCGCGTTTCGTCGGCATGGAGCATGATGGCGACCGCGACCGTTTCGTGTTTTCCTTCAATATTCAATGGAAGCAGCCCGACGCAAAAGCGCCTTCCACCGACGTGCTGGCGCTCGTCGGCGAGCACTGCGCAGTCGAGCGTTTCGAGGTGATCGGCGAGAAACCATTCTGAGTCTCGTAACGGAGGATGGTTGAAATTGTCCGGGCCCATGAAACTTTCCTGCCTGCAGATGGTTTTGGGCAAGACGTTACTTATCCATGATGGGTAGGCATTGATGGCCGAACTTTCTCTGACGCGCGGCCGGATGGTCGATGTCCAGATCGCCCAGCGTGGAATTCGCGACCGCCGCGTCCTGCAGGCCATGCGGGAGGTTCCACGCGAGGCCTTTGTCGATCCCGATTTCGAAGAATTCGCCTATGAGGACACCCCCCTGCCGATCGGCAAGGGCCAGACGATCTCGCAGCCCTTTATGGTCGCCTACATGGTCGAAGCCGCCGAGATCGATCCTGGCGACCGCGTTCTCGAGGTCGGAACCGGGTCGGGCTACGCGGCGGCAGTGATGAGCCGCATCGCGGGTCGCGTCTACACGATCGAGCGCCATGCGACGCTCGCCGAAGTCGCCCGCCAGCGGTTCGACCGCCTTGGCTACGACAATATCGAGGTCCGCGCCGGCGACGGCACCAAGGGGTGGGGCGGCGCCGCTCCGTTCGACGCCATAGTGGTGGCCGCGGCCGGTCCCGGCGCACCGCTGGCGCTTCAGGAACAGCTCGATGTCGGTGGCCGCCTGGTGATCCCGGTCGGCAACGACCCCGACGACCAGCGCCTGCTGAAGGTCACACGCACCGGCGCGACGACCTACGCAGAGGAAGACCTCGGTGGCGTGCAATTCGTTCCACTCATCGGCGAAGAAGGATGGGCGGAAAGGCCTCAATCCGATGATGATCTGCCGAGAACGGTCACGCCGCCGGCGCGCGGACAAAGCCTGCCGGAGATGATCGCAGTCGCCGCCGAGCCGCTGCCCGATTTCCGAGACCCGGCCTTCGGCGACCTATTCGACCGCTTCGCCGACCGGCGTCTTGTCCTTCTCGGCGAGGCCAGTCACGGCACCTCAGAGTTCTACAAGGCGCGCGCCGCAATCACGCGTAGGCTCATCGAAAAGCATGGCTTCGTGATCGTCGGGGTTGAAGCGGATTGGCCGGATGCGGCGGCCATCGACCGCTACATCCGCCATCGGCCGGCGCGCACGGCCGCCGAGCCACCGTTCCAGCGCTTTCCCACATGGATGTGGCGCAACACCGACGTCGAAGCGTTCGTCGGCTGGATGCGAGGTCACAATGCGAATCTCGACGATGCGAATCGCATGGTCGGCTTTTACGGTCTCGACATCTACAATATGAGCGCCTCGATCGCGGCTGTGCTTCGCTATCTCGACCACGTCGATCCGGAAGCGGCTGCTGCCGCGCGGCAACGCTACGGCTGCCTGACGCCTTGGCAGAATGAGCCGTCCACATACGGACGCGCCGTGCTCACCTCTGGCTATCGAAAATGTGAACAAGCCGTGTTGGAGCAGTGTCAGGAACTGCTTGCGAGGCAGCTCGATTACGCCCGACAGGACGGCGCAGACTTTCTCGATGCCGCGCAGAATGCAAGGCTGATCGCAGCCGCCGAACGCTACTATCGGATCATGTATTACGGCGGTGCCGATTCATGGAACCTGCGCGACAGGCATATGTTCGAAACGCTCGAACATCTGCTCGAGGCACGTGGCTCCGAGGCGAAAGCCGTCGTCTGGGCGCATAATTCCCACATTGGCGATGCCCGCCACACCGAGATGGGAACGATCAGGCAGGAGCTGAACATCGGCCAGCTCTGCCGCGAGCGCTTCGGCAACCAGGCGGCGCTGATCGGTTTTGGCACCGACAGCGGTACGGTGGCAGCAGCATCGGACTGGGACGTTCCGATGGAGGTTATGCGGGTGCGGCCGTCGCACGCCGACAGCTACGAACGACTTTGCCATGATAGCGGTGTGCCGCGATTTCTGCTCGATTTCGACCGCGACGGCGCGTTGAGAAATCGCTTGCTGGAGCGTCGGCTCGAACGCTTCATCGGCGTGATCTACCGGCCGGAGACGGAATTGCGCAGCCACTATGCCGACGCCTCTTTGCCGAGGCAATTCGACGCCTTTGTCTGGTTCAACAAGACGAAAGCGGTCACGCCGCTCGGACCAGAGCACGCCGGAAAGGACGTCCCCGAGACCTATCCGTTCGGGCTTTGAGCTGCTGAACAAGGACACCTGCCGGGCAGCCAAGCAGTCTGGCGCATATTCGCGGCTTGTGAACGCGCCAGTCACAAGTGCTACGCGTTTGGCGTCTCGACGTCCGCTCGGACAAGCTTGATGTCGGCACTTGCCGCCCAAGCGGCGATGTCCTCGCGACGCAACGCCGCCGCCATCATGTCGGGAAAATGGTCGGGCGTGCAGGCAAAGACCGGAATGCCGAGCGCGGCGACAGATCCGGCCATCGACGGGTCGTAACCGGGACGGCCCTGGTCGGTGAGCGCCAGCAGTACAATGACGTTGACGCCTGAACGGACAAGTGCCGCCAGCCTTTGCAGAAGCTCCTTGCCGTTGCCGCCTTCGTAGAGATCGGTGATCAAGATGAAATGCGCCTTGGTCGGCCGCTCGATGCGCTCGGCGCAATAGGCGACCGCCTGATTGATGTCGGTGCCGCCGCCGAGCTGGACGCCGAACAGCACCTCGACCGGATCGCTGAGTTCTTCGGTCAGGTCGACGATCGCGGTGTCGAAGCAAACCAGCTTGGTCCGCACCACCGGCAGCGAGGCCATCACCGCGGCGAAGATCGAGGCGTAGATGACCGAGCTTGCCATCGAGCCGGACTGGTCGACGCAGAGCGTCACCTCGTCGAGGTCGACCAGGCGGCGCTGGCGACGCATGAAGCCGACCAGCTTTTCCGGCACCACGGTCTTATGGTCCGGCTGGTAGTGGCGAAGGTTTGCCGAGATGGTGCGCCGCCAGTCGATATCGCGTTGACGCGGCCGGTTGGTGCGCCGCGACTTATCAAGCGCGCCGCGGATCGCCTCGGCGGTCTTCTGCTCCAGGCGCTGCATCAGCTTGGCGACGATATCGGAAATGATGGAGCGGGCGATGTCCTTGGTCTTGTCCGGCATCGCCGAGCGCAGCGAGACGAGGTCGGCGACGAGATTGACGTCGGCCTCGATCGCCTTGAGGAATTCCGGCTCCATCAGCATCTGCTTCAGGTTAAGCCGCTCGAAGGCGTCCTTCTGCACGACCTGGACGACCTGCTCGGGGAAGAACGAGCGGATATCGCCCATCCACTGCGCGACACGCGGCGCCGAGCGGCCAAGCCCGCCGCGACGCTTGCGCGGGTCGCCGGTGGTGTCGCCGCTGCCGTCGCCGTAGAGCGCGTCGAGCGCCGCCGACAGCCGGCGGTCCTCCGCCGACAGCGCCGGTGACGTCTCGTCGTCGGCGCCGATCGCCAGCCGCCAGCGGCGCTCCCGGTTGTCCAGCGTTGGATCGAGCTCCGGCTCGGTCGTTTCGTCAGCCATGGCTGGGCTCTCCCGTGAGCAGCTTGCCGAGGAGGCCAAAATGCCGGCGCCATGCCTCGCCGCCATCCGGCGCGGCTATGAGCCCGGCAGGCAGGCTTGCCCTCTTGCCGAGCACGGCCTCGATCAGGCGGCGGCGCTCCATGCTGTCGAGGTTGGAGAAGACGCGGCGCAGCAGCGGCAGATGCGCCACGAAAGCCTCCTCGTCGAGCGAGGCCAGCCAGGCATCGACGGCGCCCCGCAGACCCTCGTCATAGATCAGCCGCTGACCAGCGCCGCTGAAGAAGCCTTCGAAGAAAGCAGCCGCATCGATCACGGGCGTGCCTGGCGACAAGCGCTTTGCCAAGAGATCGGTGGTCTCATCGGCTGAAAGCTGCCCAGCCTCATAGAGCAGATGCGCGGCGCAGCCGGCGACGAGCGCCGTCGAGCGCGACGAATCGAGCACGGCCGCGAGCCCGTTGCGCCAAGCCTCCAGGACAGGCTCGCCCGGCTCGACCAGCTTGATCGCTTCGTCGGCCTTGCGCAACGCGCCCATCAGCGCGCCGGCGGCCTGTGCGTCGAGGTCGCGCGCGGCGTAAGGCAGTGCGATCGAGCCTTCGATGATCAGTCGTTCCAGCAGGCCGGCAAGGCGCTCGGTCTCGGTCTTGCGCGCTTCGCCATAGCGGATGATGTCGGCGAGCGGCGGCACCGAAGCCAGCAGCTCCAGGCACTCGCTGCTGTGCGCCGCCTTTTCCTCGAGCGCTGCGAGGCCGGCCGCGGATGCTTCGCCCAAGGCTGCGGTAATCGCGCTCTGGACCAGCGTGGCCAGCGTATCGAGCGTTGGGGCGGCGCCGATCATCTGGACAAGGCGGCCATTGGCGGCCTTCTCGATCGTCGGCCCATAGACGAGGTTCTCGACCAGGCGAACGGCATACTCCGGCTGCCAGGCCAGCATCCAGCGCTCGCGGAACGTGCCGCGGCTGCGCCCGACATCGGTCAGCCTGCCCCAGCCGACGCCGAGCACGTTCAGCCGGTGCAGCAATGTCGAGCGGAACAGCCCGCTCTCGCTGCGCAGGTCGACCGAAAGTTCCCGCTCGAGCGCTTCCGGCTTCAGCCGGGCGGCCTTCTGGTTGCGCTGCAGGTCGTCGATCAGCGGCGCCAGCGGCGTGTCGGCTGGAATCTCGCCGACATCGGCGCCGAGCAGCAGCTCGGCCTCGACCATCTTCCACAGCAGGGCCTCGCCGTTGAAGAGTGCCGAAACCGAAGCGTCGCGCAATTCCTCGAAGCCCGGCTTCGGCCGTTCGCGGATGGCGGCGAGCGCGCGCGCCAGACGCTCCGCCTCGATCAGCGACGCCGTCGAAATCATGTGGCCCTTGGCGCGGAGGACCGAGGCGATGCGCGCAAGCCACAAAACCGAGGCGTCGTCCTGCCCACGCGTCTGCCACAGATGCTTGCACCAGCCGGGCGCGACGACACCGGCGCCGTAGCCATAGCCCAGCGCCAGGCGCGGGCCGGTCCAGGGCGCATAGGTCATCGTGGTCTTGCGCCGGCCGATGCCCTTGAGCAGCGCCTGATCGCTCTTTTGCGTGTGTGCCGCTTGCAAAGCCGGCACGTGCCAGGCGCCGCAGACGACGGCCAGCGGCCCGTCGAATTCTTTTCGCGCGGCGGCGATCTCGATGCGCATATGCGCCTCGCGCATCGCCTCGAACTTGCCGATCGCGCCTTCGCCGTCACGCAGCGTCGTCATAGCATCGGCGATCGCCGCGAAGATCGGGCCGGGCGCGGGATTCTGCTCGATGATGTCCGACCACCAGCTCTCGCCGTCCTCGTAGCCGGCAGCACGAGCCAGGGTGCCGATCGGATCGTGGATGCGCGTGGGTTCTTCATTGTGCTCGTCCGTGACTTCCGTCTCGGCGGCATCGGCGTCTGTCGTCCTTTCAGGCCCCTTCTCGGCAAACCGTGCTGCCGATGGCAGGTCGATGAAGCGCAACGCCGCCTTGTTGGCGACTGCCCAGAGTGCTGCCTGATATTCCGGCGAGAACTCCGCGAAAGGCCAGAAGCTCGTCGCGGCGGGATCGTCCTCGGGATAACAGAGCAGCGCCACCGGCGGCTTCATGTCGGGGCTGGCAAGCAGCGGCAGCAGCGGCGAGGCATCCACCGGCCCCTCGATCAGCACGGCAACGGGCTGCAATTCCTGCAACGCCTTGACCAGGCTCCCGGCGGAGCCCGGCCCGTGATGGCGAATGCCGAAATAGCTGATGCCGTCCCGCGCCATGGTTCAGATGGCCGCGTTGAGCGCCGCATAATAGCCGGCATAGTCGGGCCGCTTCTTCAGCACCGTCTCCAGATATTCCTCCAGCACCACCTTGTCCTGCACAGGGTCCTTGACGATGGCGCCGACCAGGCTTGGTGCCAGCCCTTCGGCATGGAGCTTGCCGTCATCGAACCACGCCGCCTGGCTGAGGCCACTGACCATCGTAGCGATCGCCTCGGCGGTCGACAGCGAGCCCGACGGCGTCTTAAGCGTCACCTTGCCGTCGGCGGTCGCGCCAGAGCGCAACTCGCGGAAGATGGTGAGCACGCGAGCGATCTCCTCGCCGACATTTTTCGGCACCGGAAGGTCCAGCCCGCCGGCCATCTCGCCGACGCGCCTGGAGACGATCGAGACTTCCTCAGCCATGTCGTCTGGCAAAGGGAGCACCACGACGTTGAAGCGGCGCTTCAGCGCCGAGGAAAGCTCGTTGACGCCCTTGTCGCGGTTGTTGGCGGTGGCGATGATGTTGAAGCCGCGCTGCGCATAGATCGAGGTGTTCAATTCCGGCACCGGCATCATTTTTTCCGACAGCACGGTGATCAGCGTGTCCTGCACGTCGGAGCCCATGCGCGTCAGTTCTTCGAGGCGGCAGAGCTTGCCGTCCTGCATGGCGCGGTAGAGCGGCGTCGGCACCAGCGCCTCCTGGCTCGGGCCCTTTGCCAGGAGCTGTGCATAGTTCCAGCCGTAGCGGATCTGGTTCTCGTCGGTGCCGGCGGTGCATTGCACGACCAGGGTCGAATTGCCCATGATGGCGCCGGCGAGATGTTCCGACACCCAGGATTTCGCGGTTCCCGGAACGCCGAGCAG
Source organism: Mesorhizobium humile (assembly GCF_033977215.1). Lineage (NCBI taxonomy): Bacteria > Pseudomonadati > Pseudomonadota > Alphaproteobacteria > Hyphomicrobiales > Phyllobacteriaceae > Mesorhizobium > Mesorhizobium humile. The sequence goes on along the minus strand of NZ_JAVIIV010000003.1, from coordinate 148,187 downwards.
AAGCAGCGCCCGGTCGGTCGCGAGCGTGGCGACCGCCGTTTCCATCAGTTGCCGCCGGCCGACATATTTGGGCGAAATCACCGTGCCGTCGCTCGCCTTGCCGCCCATCAGATAGGTCAGCACGGCTTTCGGCGACAGGCTCCAGCCGGCAGGCTTCTGGCGGTCATCGCCCTGCGCGAGCGCGTGCAGTTCGGCGGCGTAGACCTGTTCGGCCGGGAGGCGGATGGCTGCGTTCATGCGATCTTCTCCGGATTGATCATCTGGCGGATTGGTTTTCGGTCAGTGCTGCGTTGAGCCGCAGCAGGCTGAGCGATGGCGAGGCCGGCGGAAGCCCGGCGGCAACGATGTCGCCGATCAGTTTTTCCGCCGTCGCCGCCGAGGCGAGAAAGCCTATGGTTTCGAGATACTGCTCGGTGTTTCGTTTCGTGACGTCATTATCACCCGAGACGGCGGCCCTCAGCGCCGAAAGCGTCTTGCCGTTTGCGAGGTCGCCCCATTCGAGCCAGCCTGCTTCCGCGCCTTCGACCAGATTGAGCGCGGCTAGGTTTTGCGCATCATTCAAGATCTGCCTGATCAGGGCACGCATCCTGCCGCCGTCCAGACGCAACATGAGCTGGAGGACGAGAAGCGCCAGCCTGCCGCCAGCGGCGACCAGCAGATCCGCCAGACAGGCCACCGCCGCATCGCTGCCGGACACCGCGATCATTCGGACGAGAAAGAGATCGGCACCGTCATCGACGCCGAACTGCCATGCGCCGATGAAATCCGGCTCCGTCTTGCCGAAGCGGACAACGAGATCGCCGAAGTAACAGGACGCGAACAAGTCGGCGCGACGTGCCTGTTGCGCCTGTGACTTGGGCTTTATCGGCGCGTAGGTGGTGCGGCGACGGATGAAGCCGGATTTGCCTTCCTCGATGAAAGCGGCGAGCTCGGCTATCGGATCTTCCGACCCGCCTTCAGTTGGATTGCCATGCTCACCTAATCTCGCTAGGAGCCGGCCCGCCATGTCGCGCACCTTGCCCGAGCGATCGGCGGACAGGCTCTTCAGAAATGGCACATCGTCCGCGCTCAGACCGAAGCGCATGAGTTCGATGAGCGCAAGCCTGACTTCCGCGGGCTCGCTTGCCCCTTTTGTCTCGATAAGGGTTCGCGCCAAGGCGGGTGTGGAGCGCCGCAAATCGACCAGCGCGCTACGGCGCGCGGCGGGATAGAAATCGTCCCAGGTTTCCGCCGTCAGGTGCTCGCGTCGGGATTGTTTTTCGCTGTCCGCGCCTGCCTGCCAGTCGATCCAGGGAGCATAGATGTCCGGGCTTTCCTGATCCGTCGCAGTAGGCATCCAATCCATCGGATGCAGCACGAAGCCTCGGCTGGCGACGAGCGCGGCCACGCGGGTCTTGAGCCGCATATCGGCGGCATATTTCAGCGCCGCGCGCAGCAACGGCCGGAGCCGTTCAGGCAGCATCGGCAAGGCCAGCACAGGCAGCGGCGGGCGCCGCTTCAAGGTTTTCGGCGCCGCGGGGCGAAGCGCGACATCGAGCGCTTGCGCGGCGATGGCCAGCAGCCGACGTTCCTGCTCGTCGGCATTGGAAGCGGCAGCGACTTCCTTCCACTCGGCAGGCGCAAGCTCGAAAGCCGCCCCACCTGAAATCCAGCCGTCGCGCAATCGTGCCAGCCCTGCCTGATCGTGCTCGTTCATGATAGATCGAGCCTCCCGATGTTGCTTTGCGAGGCCAGCAACTCGAGCCTGGCGCCGTTCCAGACCGCAGCCGTCGCCGTGAGATCGAGGCCGAGCAAGGTCTGGCTGACGGAGCCTGCGACTGGCAGGGCGATGCCGTGCGGATCGTTCGCCGCCTGCCACCAGGCGCCTTCCCTTTCGTCCAGCGCGATTGCGCCGGCGGGCAGGATGACCGGGCAATCGGCCAGCCATGGCGCACCGTCCTGAAAGGCGGTGTAGGCAGCCAGCGGATCGCCGGCCGCGTCCATAGCAAATGACGGCCAAGCTCCTGGCGCCACATCGCCCAACCGTTCCGCGACCAGCGCCCGCAGCGGGTTTCCGGACGGATAGAACACCAGCCTGGCCTTGAAACGATCCCCAGGAGCGAAGGCGGCGGAGCGCCGTCCCGCCGATGCCGGGAAGAAATCGAGCAGGAGTGCAAATCGTGGGATTGGACTCCCGAGATCGAGCAGCCAGGTCGCGTGGCTGACGAGGCCGTCCCGGCGGGTCTCGATCTTCTCGCCGAGCACCTCCCAGTCGCTCTCCACCTGAACTGCATCGGGATTGGTGAGGATCTGGTCGCGGGTCTCGGACGTCGACACGAGACGCTTCAGCTCGGCATCGTCGGGCGCGGCACGCCAGGCCTTGGCGAGCAGCACCAGCTTGCCCAGCTCGCGGATCGCAGCGTCCGGCCTCTCCTCGCTGCGCAGCGCCATCAGCCGCGCCGGCAGCTCGTCGATGCGCCCGGCCAGCGCCGTCGCCTTGAGATCGACAAGCCTTGCCGCGATACGGCGACAGCGCTCGCTCGAGGCGTCGACAAAGCCGGCAAGGCCGAGCCGCAACTGATCGGCGATCCACTGGTCGAGCTCATCGAGCGCGGCCGAAACGGCGCTTCGCGTATCTTCCGCCCGCTTGCGCTGCGCCGCCTCGCGGCGTTCGGCGGCAGCGGCGTCCTCAACGGGAGCGGCCTCTTGCGGCCGCGATGCCTCGTCGATGCTTTTGCCTTCCGCGCGCGCAGGCGCCTGGGCCGGCGGCTGCCCGGGCTTGCGGCGACGGCCGAGCCAGTCATTCACCCAGTCGGGCGTCTGGTCGACGCGCGCGAAACTGTCGGGGGTCGTGGCGCCGATCCACGCCAGCGCCAGTATGTGCTTGCACGGAAACTTTCGCGACGGACAGGTGCATTTATAGCCGTGATCGGAGGTGTCGAACGCGACGCGATAGGGATTGGATCCAGAACCTTGGCATTCGCCCCAGATCAGCGGCAGCTGTTCATGTGCTTCGAGCCGGGGCCAGTTCGACCGCTTGGTCAGCTTGGCGGCAGCGCCAAGCGAGGCCTGATCGGGCGCCAAAGCCTCGATTGTCTTCAAATCCAGCTGCAAGCCGCGCGCCCCCCGAAGCATGACGTCGCGACGATTGATAGCCGTTTGCGGCGCGCTGGTTAAGCTCCAGCCGCCGTAAAATCGAGACCTTGTCTAATGTTCCGTTGCGCTCCTGACAGTACCGGTCAGACAGGCACGGCGGCTTCCGCCCCACCGAGATAAAGCCGGTGCAGTTCGTCCGGCGATTGCCGCAGCTTCGCACAGTCGCCATCATAGACGACGCGGCCGCGGCGCATGACATAGGCACGGTTGCCGATCGACAGCGCAAGGGCTGCGAACTGCTCGACCAGCACGACAGCCAGGCCGTCATCGGCGAGCTTACGCACGGCTGTCATCAGCCGCGTGACGATGACCGGCGCCAGGCCGGCCGACATCTCGTCGATCAAAAGCACCTTCGGGCGGGTGAGAAGCGCACGCGCGATGACCAGCATCTGCTGTTCGCCGCCCGACAGCAGGCTCGCCTTCACCGACCGGCGCTGCACCAGCTCGGGAAAAAGCGCATAGGCTTCCGCGATGTCGGCGCCCGGATGATGCAGGCTGACGCGCAAATTCTCTTCCGTCGTCAGTTGGCGGAAGACGGTGCGGCCCTGCTCGACATGGGCGAGGCCTTCGCGCGAGCGGGCGCCGGGACGTGCCTTCTGCAGCTCGCGGCCGTCGATGGCGATGGTGCCGCCGGCGACCGGGATGATGCCCGACAAGCCTTCGAGCAGCGTCGTCTTGCCGGCGCCATTGGCGCCGAGCACGACGCTGATCGCACCGCTCTCGGAGACGAGATCGACCGACGAGACCACCGGCAATTCGGCGCGGTCGATCGACAGGTTGGAAACGACGAGCCTGCTCATGCCGCGACGCTCTCTTCCTCGATTCCGAGATAGGCCTTCTTGACCGCCTGCTCGCTGAGGACCTTCGCCGGCGGGCCGGAAGCGATGACCTGGCCGAAATCGAGCACGGTTACCTCCGAGCAGACCGCCCGCACGAGGTCCATGTCATGCTCGACCAGCAGCACGGCCGAGCCGAACAGTTTCGGGATCTCGGCGATGCGCTGGCCAAGCCGCAGCGTTTCCTCATGCGACTGGCCGGCGGCCGGCTCGTCAAGCAGCACGACGGCCGGGCGGGCGGCGACGACGCCCGCGACATCGAGCAGCCGCCTCGTGCCGGCATCGACCGAGGCGACCAGCATGTCGGGATGCGGACAGTCGAGCCAGTCGAGCACGGCTTTGGTCTCGCTCGTCGACAGGCCCTTGGCGGCCAAAGCCAGGTAACCGCCGACGGTGAGCTCCGGCGCTATGCGGTTGGTCTGCCAGGTGCGACGCACGCCCTCGCGGGCGCGCAGATGCGCCGGCACGCCTTCGAGCGGCTTGCCTTCCAGGCGGACACTGCCCTGATAGGACGACAGGAAGCCCGTCACCGCGTCGATGAAGGTCGACTTGCCGGCACCGTTCGGGCCGATCAGACCGGCCACCGTGCCGGCCGCCACCGTGAGGCTGACATTGTTCAGCGCGACCACGCTGCCATAGCGGACCGTCAAACCGTCGATGCTCAATGCCGGGCCGGCGGCACGCTCGACTGCTGCCGGCAGGTCCGAAGCAAACGCGGCGGCGGCTTTCGGTGCGCGCGCCGGCAGCAGCTTGCGGAACTGGCGCCGGAACGTCTCGCTCATCGTCTCGCCGGACGCCAGCGCCTGGGTGGCGCCGATGGCGAAGAGCACGTTGCCGATGTCCTGCGGCCAGTCGAGCCGGCGCAGGAGTTCGGGGAACATGACGACGAGCAGACCGCCGATGATCGCGCCCTCGGCAAAATGCGCGCCGGCCATCACCGACACCGCATAGAGCGAGAGCGACTGCATCATGCTGAAATTCTCGGCGACCAGCGTGCCGAGATAACCGGCGAGCAGACCGCCGGAAACGCCGGCGACAAAGGCGCTGAGCGCAAAGGCCGAGAGCTTGGCGGTCGCGATGCTGACGCCGTGCGCGGCAGCGGCGCGCTCGGAGTGGCGCACCGCCAGCCAGGACGCGCCGAGCCGCGAGCGGCTGACGATTTCGAGCGCCACGGCGATCACCACATAAAACAGCAGCACGAAGACGAAATAGCCCTCGTCGCTGTCGAACAGCTCCGGCCTCGGCACCTGGAGGAAGTCGGTTTGGCCCGGATAGGTCATGGTGGCCAGGATGGTGTCGAAGGCGGTGGCGAAGGAAAGCGTGACGATGGCGAGGTTGATGCCGCGCAACCGCAGCGCCGGCAGGCCGATGGCAACGCCGAACGGCACGGCCGCCAGGCCGCCGACCAGGATCCATGCCGCCAAGCCTCCCGGCGCCTCGGCGAGGTTGAGATAACCGACCGTCCAGGCGCCGACGCCGGCAAAGGACATCTGACAGAGCGCGATCATGCCGGTGCGGCCGGCGACGAGACCGAGGCTCTGCAGCGCGACGCCGGTAATCAGCACCGAGGTTGCGAGGAACACCCAATAGGAGGGCAACAGGCCGGCATAGGCGGCGCCGCCGGCACCGAGCGCCACGACGATGAGTATCAACGAGGCTCTCGAACTAGCGCGCTTCATCCCAGCGGGCCTCCCGCTGCGACCACAGAAGAACGGCAAGCACCACCAGGAACGGGATGGCGCTACGATACTGGCTGACGCTGTCGAGGGAGCTTGCCAGCCCTTCGACGATGCCGAGCGCAATGCCACCGGCAAGCGTCCACCAGAAGCTGCGGAAGACGCCGATAAGCGCCGCGGCCAACGCCGGCACGACAAGCAGGCTGAGCGTCATGAAGTTCGGCGAGCGCTGCGGCGCAATGATCATCAGCGCGAAAGTGGTGAAGGCGCCGGTCATGCCCCACACCAGCAAAGACAACAATTGCACGCGCACGCCGAGCAGTTCAGCCGCCATCGGCCGGTCGGCCAGCGCGCGCAGATTGAGGCCGATTTTGGTACGGTTGAGAAAGAGGTCGGAAAGGACGGTGAACAGTACCGCAAGCCCGATTGTGAGCACCGAGGCGATGGTCACCTCGACGCCGGCGAGACGGAAGGCCGAGCCCGGGAACAGCTCCGGCATGTTGTGCGGATGCTGGCCACCGGTCAACCGCAACCCGACCGCGATCAGGCCGACGAGCAGCGCCACCGTCACCGCCGCTTTGGTCGAAGCGCTCGCCTCGCCGAACCACCTGGTCATTATGTAGCCAATTGCGACGCCGGTCAGCGTGCCGGCCGCTATGCCCGCCAGCACTGAGGGCCAGATCGGGAAACCGGCCTCGAAGAGCGCGATCAGCACGAAGGTGCCGGCGGTGCCGATCGCGGCCCCAGTGAAGTTCACCACGGCGACAAGCCGGTAGGTGAAGACGGCGCAGACACCTAGCAGGGCATAGGTGCCCCCGGCCGTCAGTCCCGCCACGGCGGATGTGAGCAATGCGTTCATTTTTTCCCAATCTGGAAAGCGGGTTGGCATCGGCCCCGAATATGTCCCAAGACCGGCGCCGCCCCTCATTGTCCTGCCCGTCCTCCGCAGCAGCTGCGCTGCAGCTTCGGAGGGTAAACCGGACATTTCGAGGCGAGGGGCAGCGCCGACGCCCGGGAGGATCTCACTTGGCCTGCGGCAGCACGACCCAGTCCGGCGTCTCGACCTTCCATGCGCCGGCCTCGAGCTTCATCACCTTGGTGGCCTGCATCGGCGAATGCGTCTTGGCCTTGCCAAAGACGTAAGGCGAGCCGGCGAGCGGGTTGGTGAGCGGCTGCATGTCGTGCAGCGCCTTGGCGACGCTTTCGCGCGTGACCTCGCCGTCGATCGAGGCAACCACCTTGAGGAACAGCTCGGCGGCAAGGTAGCCGCCCTGCGAGAAGGCGGTGAGCGGCCGGTTCGCCTTCTGCATGTCGGCAATCCATTGCGCGTTGGCGGCCGAGTTCTTCTCGGTGAAGGGCTCCCACTCGGTACCGACATAGATCGGCTGCTTGGTGTCGGCCAGCGCCTTGGCGACCTGCTCGGTGTAGCCGGGCGCCAGGAACAGCCAGTTGATGCCGGTGATCTTCTGCGCATCGACGGTCTTGATCAGCTGCACCACCTGCGGCTCGACCTGGTTGGTCAGCACCGCGTCGCAGCCGGCGTCGCGCGCCTTGATGACGTAAGGCGTCAGGTCGCCCTGGAAGGGCAGCGTCAGGTCGATCAGGTGGATCTTCTGGCCGCTGATCTTCTCCCAGTTCTCGATCGCCTTCTTGTAGGCCTCCTGGGTGCCGCCGATGATGATGAAGAAGGCGCAGAGCTTCTTCGTCTTCAATTCGTTGGTGGCGTAATAGGCCATCGCCGTCGACAGCGTGTAAGGCCCGACATTGACTGGCGCGACGTTGGGCGAGGAGAAGCAGGCGGCGTCGACGCCGAGACCCTGCACCGAAAGGATCTTCTTGCGGCTGTAGGTGGCGGAGTTGACGGCGCAGTCGAGAAGGCTGGCGGAGCCGACCAGTGCCACGGCCTCCTTGTTGTCGATCAGGTCGCGCGCGGCTTGTGCCGCGACTGCCGGATCGGCCTTGTCGTCGGCGATGGTGTAGTCGATCTTGCAGCCATTGATGCCGCCGGCGGCGTTGACCGCATCGAAGGCGGCCTGCGTTGCCTTCGGCACTTCCGAGAAATCGGCAGGGCCGGTGACGGTCGACACGGCGCCGACCTTGATGGCGCCGTCCTTGCAGGTCGGGCCGGCGGCGGAGGCCGTGCCGGCCATGGCGGCAAGCCCAACCCCGGCAATTGCCGCTGCGAGCAGTCTCGATTTCCAATGCATGTTCATTCTCCCATTTTTGTCATCATGTTATTCGGTTTCAGGCGGCGGCGAGCGCCGGCGTGGCGATGCTCGCGGCATCGATGGCGGCGAATTTCACCAGCGTGCGGGCGATGGTCTCGCGCTCGATGTCGCGGACGATGAACACCAGCCGGGTGCGACGGTCCGCTGACGGCCAGCGGTCGAGCCGCGCCGGCGGGTGGAAGACATGCTGCACGCCATGCAGCACCAGCGGCCGCTCGGGATCGTCCGTTGTGCGCACGATGGCCTTGAAGCGCAGCAGGTTCTCGCCCTTCAGCGCCGCGACATAGTCAAGCCAGCGGGTGAAAGCGCTCCACTCGACCGGCTTGTCGATGATGAAGCTGAAGGACCGGATGCCGTGATGGGTGTCGTGATGATGATCGTGGCCATGGTGGCAATCAGGTCCGCATGCATGGTCGTGATGATCCGCCGCTTCGAGCCGCCCGGCGATGCGGGCCACATCCGACGCGGCATCAGCGGGCAAGCTCGCCAGCAGATCGAGTTCGACTTCGCCGTTGCGGGCAATGGTTTGCTCGACGGCCGGCGCCAGATGCTCAAGGTGGTGCTGCAAGTCGCCAAGCGCTTCGTTCGAAACGAGATCGGTCTTGGTGATCAGCAGCCGGTCGGCGACGGCGACCTGCTTGGCGGCCTCGGAATGGCGGGCGAGCGTCGCCGCGCCATTCACCACATCGACGGTGGTGACGACACCGCCGATGCGAAAGCGAGTCATAAGCTCGGCTTCGGCCATGAGCGTGTGCAGGATCGGCGCCGGATCTGCGAGCCCTGTGGTTTCGACGATCACCTGAGAAAGCGGCGTCGTTTCGCCGGCCTGGCTCTTGCGGTCGAGCTCCTTCAGCGTGGCGACGAGATCGCCGCGCACCGTGCAGCAGACGCAGCCATTGTCGAGCAGCGTGAACTGCTCCTCGCTCGCCTCGATCAGCAGATGGTCGAGCCCGACGGCGCCGAATTCGTTGACGATGACGGCAGCACCTGCAAGCGACGGCTGGCGCAGCAGGCGGTTGAGCACCGTCGTCTTGCCGCTGCCGAGAAAGCCGGTGAGGATTGTCACCGGGATCCTCGCGTCGCTGGTGGGATCAGGCGCGCTCATAGACCACCCTCCCCTCGAACCAGGTCGTCAGCACTTTGGTGTCGGCGAGGTCCTCGGCCGGCGTCTCCAGCACGTTGCGGTCGAGCACGATGAGATCGGCCGATTTGCCGATCTCGATCGAGCCGACGGTGTCGGCGAGGCCGATCGCGCGAGCCGAGTTGATGGTGAAGATTTCCAGCGCTGTCGCGACGTCGATCGCCTGCTCCGGCCAGAGCGCGGCGCCCGGAAACTCGCCGCTCGGGTTGCGGCGCGTCACCAGCCCTTCGATGCCGTCCCACGGATCGGGGTTCGGCATCACCGGCCAATCGGAGCCGCCGGCCAGCAGTGCGCCGGCCGCAAGCAGGTCCCTGTTCGGCCAGAAGCGCAGCGCGCGTGCCTCGCCCATGGTCTGCTTGTGGCCTTCGAGGAAGCTCGTCGGATACCACAGGAACGGCGAGAGATCGGCGACAACGCCAAGCTCGGCGAAGCGGGCGACGTCGTCCGGCGCGATGTAGCTCGCATGCGCAATGTGATGCTTCAGCTTAGTCGGTCCATTGAAGGAGCGAACGACGTCGATGGCATCCAGCGCCTGGCTGACGGCGGCATCGCCGGCGCAATGGATCTTCACGCCGAGGCCGAGCTTCTCGCATTTGCCGACCCAGCGGATCAGCTCCGGTACGGTGACGATGGTCGAGCCGCGGAAACAGCAGCCGAGCACCGGGTCCTTGGTGTAGGGCTCGTGGAAGGCGGCGGTGCGGGCGCCCGGCACGCCGTCGAGGAAGATTTTCACGAAATCCGGCTTGGCGTGGACGCCGCGATACTGCTCGCGCAGTGCGATCAGCTCGTCGCCGGCAATGCCGAACATGAAGGAAGGCTCGACCGCCGGCATCGCCGAGACCGACCATGCGGTCAGCTCGCCGCGATCGTCGAGGCCTTTCAGCGCCGCGAGGATCGGCTGCATGGCGGCGGCGTCGAGGAATGCGGTGACGCCGTAGGAGTTGAGCGTCGCGATCGAGCGCGCCATCGCGGCGCGGTCCATCTCTTCGGTGTAATGGCCGGATTGGGCGATGGTGCGCTCGACGATGCCGGCGGCGGATTCGATCATCATGCCGGTCAGCGCGCCGGTCGCCGGATCGCGGCCGATCGAACCCTTCTCCGGATCGGGCGACGAAGCGGAAAGGCCAGCGAGAACAAGCACCTGCGAATTGACCCAGCGGTTGTGATAGGTGTCGTCGCGCAGCATCACCGGCCGGCCCTGGCTGACGCGGTCGAGCGCCGCCAGCGCTTCCAGCCGGTTGAGCTTCGGCAAGAGATCGCTGCCCCATTGGCCGCCGATGATCCAGGATCCTTCCGGCGATTTTGCCGCCGCCTCGCCGACGCGCGCGATCAGCGTCTCGAAGCTTGCCGTCGGCGGGAAACGCAGCTCGAAAAGCTCGGCCTGGCCGCCCATCATCAGATGCGCATGCACGTCGACGATGCCCGGCATCATCATCGCGCCCTTGAGATCGACGACGCGCGTGACAGCGCCGGTCAGCGCAGCGACATCAGCGGCCTCACCGACCGCGACGATGCGGCCGCCCTTGACGGCGACGGCCGAGGCCCAGGGCCGCTTGCGGTCGAGCGTGTAGATGCGGCCATTGGTGAAAACCAGGTCGGCACTTCTGTCGGGCATTTTTTCTCCTCCTCTCCCACCGGCCTGCGCCTCCACGCTGCTCGGTGAGCAAAACCTCAATTCACGTCACACCGCCCTGTTCTGTGTCGGGGCGCGACCGCCGCCATCCGCCACCAGCACCGCGCCGGTGACGAAGGACGCTTCGTCGGAGGCGAGGAACAGGCAGCAGGAGGCGATCTCTTCGGGTTCGGCGACGCGGCGCAGCGCGATGCGATTGGTCAGCGCCTTGAACTCCGCGTCGGGCGTCGAGCCGTTGGCGGCAGCAGCCACCTTCATTTCGTAGACGCTCATCGGCGTGCGCACCCAGCCAGGCGCCACCGCATTGGCGCGGATGCCGTCGACGCCATGCGCGAAGGCAAGCGAGCGGGTGTAGGAGACGAGCGCCGCCTTGCTCGCCGAATAGGCGGCGTTCTGGCCGCTGGCGTTGAAGGCGCCGACCGAGGCGATGTTGACGATGGCGCCGCCGCGCGCCTTGAGCAGCGGCAGCGCCGCGCGGCAGACCATCATCGAACCGGTGACGTTGACGGCGAAGCTCTTGGCCCAGGTCTCGTCGCTCAGCGTCTCCGGCTCGTCGAGGATCATGATGCCGGCGGCGTTGACGACGATGTCGAGACGTCCGTCACAGGCATCGATGGCCTGAGCGATGTCGCCGGCATCGGTGATGTCACCGCGCACGGCGGTGCCGCCGCTGGCCTTGGCCGCTTCGTCCAGCACGTCCCCGCCATGCCCGAAGGCGACGACCTTGGCGCCCTCACGCCCGAACAGCTCGGCGGTGGCGCGGCCCATGCCGGTGGCGGCACCGGTGATCAGCGCCGTGCGGCCTTCGAGGCGGCGGCTCATGCGAGCCCCCAATGCCGCTCGACGGCGTAACCGGTCTCCGGCAGGGTCGAGCCGCCGTCGACGACGATGGTCTGGCCGGTGGTGTATTTCGCTTGTTTCGAAGCGAGATAGAGCATCGCGTAGGCGATGTCGTCGGCCTCGCCGAGATGCCCCATCGGGATGAATTGCCCGAGCCTGTCCGCCACCTCTGGCTTGCTCATCGTGCCGCGCCCGGGCTTGGCGATGAAGCCCGGCTCGACGCCATTGACGGTGATGCCGTCGCGGGCGAGCTCGAAGGCCGCGCCGCGGATGAAGGCGTTGACGCCGGCCTTGGCTGCCGAATAGTGCGCCCCGCCGGCCATGGCGACCCGCGCCGACACTGAGGACGTCACCATGATGCGACCAAAACCGTTCTTGCGCATCGCCGGAGCGGCCGCCTGCGCCAGCCAGAAACAGGCTTTGAGGTTGACCGCCAGCGCTTCTTCCAGCTTCTCCTCGTCGAGCTCCTCAACCGACGCCCAGGGGCAGCCGCCGGCATTGTGGACGACGATGTCGAGGCGGCCAGCCTGGAGCACGACATCGCCGACCAATGCGTGCAGCGCCGCGCGGTCCAGCCCGGCGAGTGCGACGGCGCGGACGGAGAGGCCGCGCGCCGACAGCTCGGCGGCAAGCGCCTCGGCGACATCCAGCGTTCGATTGGCGATGACGACCGAGGCGCCGGCCTCGGCCAGGCGCGTAACGATTGCCGCGCCGATACCGCGCCCGCCGCCGGTCACCAGCGCCACCTTGCCCGTGAGGTCGAACGGGTTCGCCATCGTTCAGACGACGCCCGCGCTGCGAACGAGATCGACGAAGCGGCCGAAGACTTGCGTGTGGCGATCGACATCGGCCGGCTCGGTCGCCGGGCACATCAGGAACATGGTGTGGAAGGGCGTCACCAGTATGCCTTCGTTCATGTAGAAGGCATGCAAAAGCGTCTCGAGGTCGCCGCGCCGACCGGCGATGACGTCGGCGCCGCTCAGCGGCGGGTTCGGCATGAACATGATCTCGGCGCGGGCGCCCGTCTGCGTCACATGCCAGGGCAATTTGTTGTCGGCGATGATCTTCCGCGCGGCTTCGGCAAGGTGCGTGGCGTTGGCGATCATCCGTTCGAAATTGGCCGGCGTCAGCACCTCTTCCAGCACGGCGCGCATGGTGGCGACGGTGAGCGCGTTGCCGGCCAGCGTGCCGCCGATGCCGAGATGCGCCGACTGGCGCACGCGCGGATTGACCATCGGCACGATTTTCCAAAGCCGCTCGGCGATCTCTTGCGAGGTGCCGAAGATGCCGGCCGGAATGCCGCCGGCGATCGCCTTGCCGGCGACCAGCATGTCCGGCTCCAGGCCGTGCAGCGCGGTGTAGCCGCCGGGGCCGCTGGAGATGGTGTGCGTCTCGTCGATGATCAGCACGGTTCCGGTGCGGCGCGTGATCTCGCGCAGCGCTGCATGAAAGCCCTCGGCGACCGGGATCATGCCGAAATTGGTCATCAGCGGCTCGGTCAGCACGCAGGCGACGTCGCCATGCGACAGCGCTTCCTCGAGCGCCGCGACATCGTTGAACTCGACCACCCTGGAGACGGCCGAATGGTCGACGCCGTTCGGGTGGATCATGTTGCGCATGCCGATCTTGCCATCGCGGATCTCGACATGCGCCTCCTCGACGCCGCCGTGATAGCAGCCGGAGAAGACCAGCACCTTGGGGCGCCCGGTGATCATGCGGGCAATGCGGATGGCGCCGCGATTGGCATCTGTGGCCGAGGTGGTCAGCGTCCAGTAAGGCAGGCCGAAGCGGCGCGTGAGCTCGGCGCCGACCCAGAGGCTGTCCTCGGTGGGCAGCATCATCGTCGTGCCGTTCTGCAACTGGTGAAGCGCCGCCCGCGTTACCGCCTCCGGCGCGTGGCCGCACATGCCGCCGGTGTCGCCAAGCGCGAAGTCGACATAGTCATGGCCGTCGATGTCAGTGATATGGGCGCCCTTCGCCGAAGCCGCATAGACCGGGAAGCCGCCGGCCCAGCGGCGCATCCAGTGCGACGGTCCGCCATAGAGGAAATGCGTCTTGCCCTCCTCCCAGGCAGCCGCCGAGCGCGGATGCGTGTCGAGGAACCTCGCCTGCTCGCGGTCAAGCAGGCCGTCGATCGTTGCGGGTTGCAAAGCAGTCTTGCTGGCGGCCATCACGGCGCTGAACTCTCCCTGGCGCGCAAAATTCCGGAGCGCTAAATTGTTCCCGACGGTTCACTATTTGAACCAGTGTTTTGTATGTTATAGACACACTGAAGGCAGCAAGAGCGCGTGTCAAGTTAATTCACATGCGAAGTATCTCGGAGAGCGGACAATGAGCACGGTGGGCAAGGCGGTGTCGCTGCTGGAGCTGTTCACGCTGCACGAACCCGAGATCGGCCTCTCCGAGCTTGCCCGCCGCGCCGGCCTCGACAAGGCCACCGCCAGGCGGCTTCTGATGGCGCTTGCCGCGCACCGGCTGATCGAGCAGGAGCCGCGGAGTCGTCGCTACCGGCTGGGCGCCGGCCTGTCGCGGCTCGCCCGCATCCGCGACGCGCATTTCCCCTTCGTGCGCCTGGCCGCGCCGGTCATTCGCGAGCTGTCGCTGGAAACCGGCGAGACAGTGCATCTGTCCGAGTTCAGCGCCGGCGCGCTGCTTACGCTGCATGTGGAGCTGTCGGCCAAGGCCAACCGCGTCAATGTCGATGTCGGCCAGGTGCTGCCGCTGCACGGCACCGCCTCAGGCATCGCGTTCCTCGCTGCCTCGCGCCTGGAAGCGGTCGGCGCCTATCTGGAAAAGCCGCTGCAGGCCTTCACCTCGTTCACGATGACGCAGCCGGACGATCTGGTGAAAGCCATCGCGCTTGCCGCTTCGCGCGGCTATTCGCGCAGCGCCCAGGGCTATGAGGAAGGCGTGCACAGCATCGGCGCGGCCATCCTCGGCACCGACGGTCAGCCGATCGGCACGCTGGCCGTCGCCTCCCCCGTCTCGCGCGTCGACGACGCGACGGCGGCCGGACAAGGCGAGGCGGCGGTCAGGGCGGCCCGGCTGATCTCGGCGCGGCTGACCGGCGAGGCGTGAGCGCCCACCTGCGCCCGAAGCCCACGGACCACTGCCTTGAGGCATTTTTAACCTACGCTTTCCGTTTGTGAACACCGTTCATTTTTCTCTTGAACGCTGTTCACGATGTGCTATGGTGCATCCGTGAACAACGTTCAAAGCAATGTATCCGGCCTGAAACAGACCGGCGCCGATCCGGCTTAACGCTGAAACGAAAGGATCATATCGATGCTCGCCGACAGCCAAGCCCGCAAACGGTCAATTGCCTGGAAAGCCTGGAGACCGGTCATGGACGACAGATTCCAGGCGCCAAGAACAAGAAACAAATGGATTGGCCAAATGGATTGGATTGAATCGCAGTAACGAAGTTTAACCGCTTCCCGATAAACAAGGCTCAAACCGCGCAAGTGTCCGCTCAGTCCAATCGGATTGCCAGCCGGACTTGCCCAATGGAAATTGCCATGAACTCCCATCTGATGATGTCGCGGCGCTTCGCGCCTCTCTTCTGGACGCAATTCCTCTCGGCCTTCAACGACAATTTCCTGAAGAACACGCTGGTGTTCCTCATTCTCTTCACGCTGGCGAAGGATCAGGCCGCGTCGCTGGTGACGCTGGCCGGCGCCGTTTTCATGGCCCCCTTCCTGCTGCTTTCGGCATTGGGCGGCGAGATCGCCGATCGTTTCGACAAGGCGCTGATCGCCAAGCGGCTGAAATTCACCGAGATCGCCGCGGCCGCGGTTTCCGTCGCCGGCATCGCGCTGTCGTCGATCCCCGTGCTGATGACGGCGCTGTTGATGTTCGGCGTCATCTCGGCGCTGTTCGGGCCGATCAAATACGGCATCCTCCCCGATCATCTCGAGCGCAAGGAACTGCCCAAGGCCAATGCCTGGATCGAGTCGGCCACCTTCGCCGCGATCCTCGGCGGCACCATCGCCGGCGGCGTCGTCTCCGCCGACGGCATCGGCGTCGCGGTGTTCGGGCCGATCATGATGGCGCTGGCCGTCGGTTGCTGGTTGGTCAGCCGCTACATCCCCGCCACCGGTTCGGCGGCGCCCAACCTCGTCATCGACAAGAACATCTTCCGCTCGACCTGGCGGCAAGTCACCGAATTGCGCACCGACACGCGCATCTGGCGCGCCGGCCTGATGACCTCGTGGTTCTGGCTGGTCGGCGCCATCGTGCTTTCGATCCTGCCGGCGATGATCAAGGATTCGCTCGGCGGCAACGAGATCGCCGTCACCGCCTATCTTGCGGTGTTCGCCGTCTCCATCGCCATCGGCTCGGCGATCGCCGCCTGGATGTCGCAAGGGCGCATGGTGCTGCTGCCGGCGCCGGTCGGCACCGCGCTGCTGGCGCTGTTCGGCCTGCATCTTGCGTGGACCATCGGCAGCATGCAGCCCTCGCCCAAGGCCGAGACGCTTGCCGCCTTCTTCGCCGGCCCCAACACCATCCGTGTCGCCATCGACCTCGCCGGCATGGCCATTGCCGCTGCCTTCCTGGTGGTGCCGACCTTCGCCGCCGTGCAGGCCTGGTCGCCCGAGGCGCGCCGCGCCCGCGTCGTCGCCGCGGTGAGCATCGTCAATGCCGGCTTCATGACCGTGGGCGGCATCCTCGTCGCCGCCATCCAGGCCGCCGGCGTCTCCATCGCGGGCATCCTGTTCGGCCTCGTCGTCGCCAATGCCATCGCCGCCTGGCTGATGCTGAAATACCTGCCGACCAATCCGTTCCGGGATTTCGTCTCGATCCTGTTCCGCGCCTTCCTGCGCCTGGAGGTCGAGGGCATCGAGAATCTCAAGGCGGCCGGCAAGGCGCCGATCCTGGCGCTCAACCATGTCAGCTTCCTCGACGGCCCGCTGGCGCTGACGCTGACCGACGAGGAGCCGGTCTTCGCCATCGACTACACGATCGCCCAGGCCTGGTGGATGAAGCCGTTCATGAAGCTTGCCCGCGCCTTGCCGCTCAATCCGGCCAAGCCGATGTCGACCCGCACGCTGATCAAGATCGTGCAGGGCGGCGATCCGCTGGTCATCTTCCCGGAAGGCCGCATCACCGTCACCGGCGGCCTGATGAAGGTCTATGACGGCGCCGCCATGGTTGCCGACAAGACCGGCTCGATGGTGGTGCCGGTGCGCATCGACGGGCTGGAAAAGAGCTATTTCTCGCGACTCTCCTCGCAGCATGTGCGCCGCCGCCTGTTCCCGAAGGTCAAGGTGACCATACTGGAGCCGGTGAAGCTCGACGTGCCGCAGGAACTGAAGGGCCGCCAGCGCCGCGCCGCGGCCGGCGCAGCGCTCTACCAGGTGATGTCGGACCTCGTCTTCCGCACGCAGGACATCGACAAGACCGTGCTGGAGAAGATTATCGAGACAGCCAACGAGCGCGGCATGAAGGAGCTTGCCGTGCAGGATCCGGTCACCGGTTCGCTGAGCTACGGCAAGCTGCTGACGGCCGCCGCCGTGCTCGGCGAGAAGTTCGAACATCTCTATGCCGGACAAAAGACGCTGGGCATCATGCTGCCCAACGCCAACGGCGCCTGCGCGGCCCTGCTCGGCGTCATGTCGTCCGGCAAGGTGCCGGCGATGATCAACTTCACCGCGGGTGCCGCGAACATCCTGTCGGCCTGCAAAGCGGCCGAGGTGCGCACCGTGCTCACCTCCCGCGCCTTCGTCGAGCAGGCAAAGCTCGGCCCGATGGTCGAGGAGATCGGCCGCTCGGTCGACATCGTCTGGCTCGACGATCTGCGCGCCACGATCGGCCTCAAGGACAAGCTGCTCGGACTGTTGCGCAAGGCGACGCCGCGAGTGGCGCGCAAGGCTGACGACCCGGCGGCGATCTTGTTCACCTCGGGCTCGGAGGGCACGCCCAAGGGCGTGGTGCTGACCCACCGCAACATCCTGGCCAATGCCGCCCAGGCCGCCTCGCGCATCGACTTCCACTCGGGCGACAAGGTGTTCAACGTGCTGCCGATCTTCCACTCCTTCGGCATGACGGCGGGCACGGTGCTACCGCTTATCTCCGGCGTGCCGGTCTATTTCTACCCCTCGCCGCTGCACTACCGCATCGTGCCGGAACTGATCTATGCGTCGAACGCGACGATCATCTTCGGCACCGATACGTTCCTCGCCGGCTACGCCCGCACGGCGCATCCTTACGACTTCCGCTCGGTGCGCTACTGCTTCGCCGGCGCCGAGCCGGTCAAGGCCGCCACGCGCACGACCTACATGGAAAAGTTCGGCCTGCGCATCCTGGAGGGCTACGGCGTGACCGAGGCCGCACCGGTGATCGCCATCAACACGCCGATGTACAACAAGTCGGGCAGCGTCGGCAAAATCATGCCCGGCATGGAGTACCGGTTGGAGCCGGTGCCCGGCGTCGACGAAGGCGGGCGGCTTTACGTGCGCGGCCCCAACGTCATGGCCGGTTACCTGCGCGCCGAGAATCCGGGCGTGCTGGAGACGCTGGAAGACGGCTGGCACGACACCGGCGACGTCGTCACGGTCGACGACGCGGGCTTCATCTCGATCCGCGGCCGCGCCAAGCGCTTCGCCAAGATCGCCGGCGAGATGGTCTCTCTTGCCGCGATCGAGGCGCTGGCCGGGGAGCTGTGGAAAGGAGCGCTCTCGGCTGTCGCCACGGTGCCGGACGCGCGCAAGGGCGAGAAGCTGATCCTGATCACGGAGGCTTCCGGCGCGACGCGCGCGGACTTCCTGGCCTTCGCCAAGGCGAACGGCGCCATGGACCTGATGGTGCCGGCCGAAGTGCGCGTCGTGCCGAAGGTGCCGGTGCTCGGTTCCGGCAAGCTCGACTTCGCCGGCGTGACCCGGATGGTGCGCGGCGCGGAAGAGCTGAAGGTCAAGGCCGCCTGATCCTGCAGACTCGCATCGAGCATGCCTTTGACGCAATTAAGCCGCGGCGCACTTTTGGGCGACATACATCAGGTGCCGACATCGGCCTTGCCGGCTTGGGCGAGCATCTCCACAAATCTCGTCACCTTGGGCGGACGGAAGCGGGCAGCCGGATAGACGGCATGGATGCCGCCGGAGGGCAAGGCCCAGCCGGGTAGAACGGGCACCAGCCGGCCGGCCGCCATATGGCCGCCCAAAGCGAAGTCTGGAAGGATGGACATGCCGGCGCCGGCCAAAGTAGCCTCCAGAACGGCCGGCGTGGCGTTGATTGTCAGCCCGAGCTTCATCCGCACTGTACGCCGATCGTGCTCACCTCGCGCAAAACGCCAAACGAGCGGCTCTTTCAACGCGGCATTCGCGATGAAGGGCAAGTCGGACAGGTCCTCAGGCTCGGCGGGCGAAAGACTCCGCGCCAGATCAGGCGCGGCCACGAGAAACTGCTTGAAGGAACCGATCCGGCGTGCCTGAAGACTTGAGTCCGCTAGCCACCCTGCACGGATCGACAGATCAATCTGGTTCGCGATCAGATCGATCCTGGTGTCCGAAAGCATCAGGTCAACGCGACATGCCGGATAGGCACGACAGAACCGGGCTGCAAGCGGCGCTATGGTGGCGGTGCCATAATCATTCGGCGCGGTGACGCGCAGAACGCCCACCGGCTGGGCGTTTGTCTGGGCGAGCTCGTCGAAGGCCGCCTCGGCCTCCCGCAGAATCGTCATGCATCGCGCGTGAAGCTGCCGCCCCGCCTCGGTCGGCTCAACGCGCCTGGTCGTGCGAAGCAGGAGGCTTGTCTTCACGTCCTGTTCAAGTCGCGCCACCTGCTGGCTCACGACAGTCTTGGTGATGCCGAGACGTTCAGCCGCCCGCGTGAAGGAACCTGCCTCCACCACGGCGGCGAAGTAGGCCAGCCTATTGAGGTTGATCGCTTCCATGGTGGTCGCTCCGCAAGATTGTGTGCCTTCAGCTTACATTGAATTCAATTCATTGGGATTTATCGATCAATACGAATGGCGCATTTTTTGTGCGTCGAGTTCAGCCACCGCCTGATCCGCCCAACGTTCGAAGGCCCCCGCATGACGGCAAACATCTTTCCCGCAATCGGCCAGATGTACGAGGCTCGCCTGGGCGAACTCGCGTTTCATTTGAAGTTCGACAGCGACGGGCAAAGCATGCGGTTTGCCCCCGCGCAAGCGGACGACTTCGGCAAGGCGGAGGCGGTGACCTATCGGGCAGTCGCCATTCGTCAGGGCGTGTTCATGGTGACCTGGATTGAGGCTGACGGCACGACCGTGACCCACATCGAGGATTTCGAGAACGGGGTCGTCCACACAAACATCACACGGCCCGACCGCAGCTTCCTCAATTTGTCCGGCACTTGGACCCGGTTGACCTAGCCCCGGCTTCGGGCGCGCAGACAGATTTCTTTGCCATCACATAAGGAGGTTCAAATGTTCACCAGGAGACAGATCATGAAAACTTCCGTTGCCATCGCCGCAGCCGCTTTTGCTCCCGCCGATATCGGCCGTGCCGCCGGAACCGGGCTCGTCTGGAAGCACTTTCCCGCCGGTCCGAACGGCTTCTTCCGTGCCCCGGTCCTGCTTTCCGGGGCTACCGAGGCGCTGCTCATCGACGGCGGCTTCACCTATCCGGACGGCCGCGCGCTGGTCGAGGCAGTCAAGGCCAGCGGCAAGAAGCTGACCACGATCTATGTCAGCCAGTCGGATCCGGACTATTATTTCAGCCTCAAACCGGTGCGTGAAGCTTTCCCGGAGGCCAAGGTCATCGCCGCATCGGAAACGGTGGCTGCGATCAAGGTCTCGGTCGAGAAGAAGCTCGCCGTCTGGGGGCCCCAGCTCAAGGAAAACGGACCGCAGGCCCTG
Organism: Mesorhizobium humile; assembly: GCF_033977215.1. Classification (NCBI taxonomy): domain Bacteria; kingdom Pseudomonadati; phylum Pseudomonadota; class Alphaproteobacteria; order Hyphomicrobiales; family Phyllobacteriaceae; genus Mesorhizobium; species Mesorhizobium humile. The sequence goes on along the minus strand of NZ_JAVIIV010000003.1, from coordinate 127,856 downwards.
GCCGACATCGTCCTGCCGGAAGCCTTTGACGGTCCGTCGCTGACGGTGGACGGCGATACGGTGGAGATCGTTACCGCCGAGGGCCTCGCCAACCGCCGCTACCTCTGGGCGTCATCGCTGAACGCGGTGTTCGGTGGCGTCCTGGTCTTCGCCGGCGTGCACGTCTGGACCGCCGACACGCCCACGAAGGAAGAACGCGCGGCCTGGGTTGCCAATCTCGACAAGATCGCAGCGCGCAAGCCGGCTATCGTCGTGCCGGGGCACATGACGCCGGAGGCGCCGGTCGACATCTCGGCCGTCGAGCACACCAAGACCTATCTGCTGGCCTTCGAGGAAGAACTCGCCAAGGCCACCGACGCCGCCGCGCTGAAGGCCGCGATGGAGGCTCGCTTCCCGAACCTCGGCATGGGTGTCGCCCTCGACATCGGCTCGAAGGTCGCCAAGGGCGAGATGAAGTGGGGCTGAGATGATCAGCAATCTCGAACTGATCCGCAGGACCTATGAAGGCTCCTCCGCGGAGAACGGCGGCAATCTGCTCGCCGTTGTCTCGCCCGATGTCGAATGGACAGAGGCCGAAGGCTTTCCTTATGCCGGCACTTACGTCGGCGTGGAAACCCTGATGAAAGGCGTTTTCCAGCGCTTGGCCACCGAATGGACCGGCTATCGCGCGAATGTGCATAGCTATCTTGCCGATGGCGACCGGGTCGCCGCCTTCGGCGTGTATTCGGGCACCTACAATGCCACGGGCAAAGCGATGACCGCTCCCTTCGCCCACCTCTATGAATTGAGGGACGGCCGGATCATTCGCATGCGGCAATATGTGGACACCGTCCTGGTCGCCCGCGCACTCAGCTGACATCCGATTTCAAGGAAAGAGACTAAATGAAAAACCTCAGAATCTTTGGCGCCGCCCTCATCGCCGCGGCCACCCTGGCGACTTCCGCGAGTGGGGAAACGGCAAAACCAGCCAAGAAGGTCATCCTGCAGCAATATGAGCTCACTCAGAAAAACAAGACGATTGTCCTTCAGGCCTATCAGGAGCTTTTCGGCGATCACGATCTGACCGCGCTGGATCGCTATTGGGCCGCAAACTATATCCAGCACAATCCGACGATGACAGATGGTCGCGACGCTGTGAAACAATTGCTTGAGAAGATGGGCGTTTCCCATTGGCCGAAGCAGAAGGTCGACTTCAAGCGCGTCATCGCGGAGGGCGACCTCGTAATGACCCAGGTCGTACAGCCGAAATTCGGCGACAGCCCAGAAACGGTCATCGTTGACATTTTCCGTGTAGAAAATGGCAAAATCGCCGAGCATTGGGATGTAATGCAGCCTGTCCCTGCGGATGCCGTCAACAAAAGGTCGATGTACTGACCTGGATTTTCTCAACGGAAAATCTGGCACCGAGGGCCCCTGCTTGGCGCCTCGCTATCGTCCGGAATGAATTCGCTCCAGGTGCGCAAATTGGGAGCATCCATGACGCCCGGCGTCGAGCTGAGGTTCAATATCGAGCGGCCGGGGAAATGTGAGGCGTCCCGGCCGCTCGCTAGCGCCTTCTTGCCTGCTCTGTGCACTTCCTTGGTCAACGAGCGGTGAGTGAACGATTTCCGCCGTTGCGGCGGAGATGATTAGCATGTTAAGTTATTTGTCGGTTGCATCGGCGCTGCCGTTGCTTCTCAAAATCCCGCATCAAGACGGGAGACGGAACGAAATGGAGGAAACGATGCACGGCCACCATGTGAGCGTCGCCGACGGCGAAGCCTTCCTGTCCGCCTCGCGGATGCTGTTCGGCCCGATCACCCAGCGCTTCTCTCGCGGCGAGGCGCCGTCGCTGCCGAAGCTGGTCTCGGTCAATCTCGGCGCCTGCCGCCTGTCCGAGATCAGGGCCAAGTCGCATCTGGTTCTCAACGACCGCGCCTTCTGGCGCAGCTTCGATCCCGACGCGATCAAGATCCTGATGCAGCGCAAGGGCCGCAGCCGCTTCGAGCAGCAGCAGGTTGCCGTCGATCTCGGGCCGCGCGCGGCGATCATCTACGACCCGGTGCGCAGCTATTCGCTGCAAAACCTTTCCGATGTCGACCAGCTCATCCTGCAGGTGCCGCGCTCGACTTTCGGCGACGAGACGCTGGCGCGGCTTTCGGCGCCGCTGCCGCTGCCGGGCGAGGACGACAGCCTGACCCATATCGTGTCGGGCCTGATGCAGATGGCGATCGGCGAGGCACACAAGCTCGACGAAGCCGGCTGCCGCCGCGTCGGCGAGAGCCTGATCCAGCTCGTCAACGGCCTGATCCAGGCCAAGCCCATGGCGCCGGAATTCCGCCGCTCGCCGCTGGAAGCGCTGCGCGAGCGCATCGTCGCCTATATCGACGCCAACCTTTCGCGCAGCAATCTCTCGGCCGAGGACATCGCCCGCCACATGGGCTGCTCGCGCCGCTACCTCCACCGCGCTTTCGAGGGCGAAGGCATGACCCTGGAACGCTTCGTCTGGGACCGGCGGCTGGAGCGCAGCAAGGAGGAGTTGCTCTCCCCCGCCCGTGGCTCGGCCTCGATCTCGGAAATCGCCTTCGCCTGCGGCTTCAATTCCAGCGCGCATTTTTCACGAGCGTTCAAGAGCAAGTATGATATCGCGCCGCGTGAGTTAAGGGAGAGGGTGCGGACGATGGTGCATTGAGGGTAACGCCGGCTGCTCTGAGCGGCCCAGGTTCACCGGTTCGGTCATCAGAGAAGCCTTTTGACCCTCGGTTCGCGCAGCCAACTTGGCCGTCGAACCACAATAATTCGTCGGCTCTCAACTAGGTAGATATTCACGGCTCCAGCACTCGCTGATTGCTCCTCCGGATAAAAGGCCTTCGATCTGAGCCTCGCTGTATCCAAGCGACATAAGAACCGAGCGCGTCGAAGCGCCGTACTTCTCCGCCGGCGGCATGGCGTAGACCTTTGCGACCGTTGGGCGGATCGCGTACGGGTCAAGCTGCGTCACCACATGCCCGCTCGGGTGATCGTGATAGACCGAGAATGAATAGCTACCGTTGCGCGTCCCCGGAGCGGCGTCCGCCGGTCGCGAATTCCTTGATCTGATCGTCTCGATGTTTTCGCAGATAGCCGCTCCAACATCGGCCGCCCTGAGACGGGTCAGCCATGTCTCGGCAGAGCCTTTCATCAGCGCTCCCGTCAGATAGTGCACGCGGTCTTCCTTCGGGGATCGAGCGATGCCCTCGAGGCCCTCCACTTTGGCCAAGCGCGGTATATCCGCCTCCAAAGCACTCAGCAGAACGCTTTGTCCGGACGCTGTATCGTAGACATGAGTGAGGGCGTCGTTGCCTTTGACCCGAGGCCCGGCCGCTTCGCTGAATGGCTGGCGACCCTGGTAGTCGTAGCAGAACGGCATCTGCGCGAGGCCGCTCAGCGCGGACAGCGAGGTCCGCGCTCGACCGATCCGCCCGGTTCTGGACTTCTGATAGAGGGCTGCGGCGATGCCGAGCGCCGCGCCGAACCCGCACATGACGTCGATGGTGCCGACGTGGGCGTGCTCCTCGGGTGTGTCCATGGACCCGCCGAATCGCTGCATGATGCCCGTGGCCGCCTGCACCAGGTCGTCATAGCCGAGATAGTCGGTGCGTGGCCCGCGACGCACGCCGCCGAAGCAATCGAGCTGGCAAAAGATCGCTTTCGGATTGAGCTCGCGCAGACCATCGAGATCGAGCCCCTTGTCCTTGACCTGGCGCTCAGTCGCATTCCAGACGATGACGTCGACCGACTTGACCAGCGCTTCGAAAACAGCGCGGCCGTCCGGCGACCCTAAATCGGCAAGCACCGAGCGCTTGCCGCGCATGTGGGTCATGCCGAAAATCACTGTGTTCCAGCAATCGTAAAGCGGCTTCGCCGGATCGATCTTGATGACCTCCGCCCCGAAGCGGGCGAGATAGGAAGCCGAATGCGGGCCGGCAATGACGTTGCAGAGATCGAGGACCCGCACGCCGTCCAGCCATCCTGCTTGCGCGCCGGTGGACGGAACCGAACGCGGTTCTGTCGGATGTTCGGACAGGGCCGCCATTGCAACGTCGAAACCGGCCCAATACCGGGGCGTCGGGCTCAGCATGACCTCGCCACTCTCTTCAAGCCAGGCCATAGGGCCAGGCTGGATCATGCGTCCATAAACGGGGTCGTCGACCTCGATCATCAGGCCGGCGCATTCGGCGTGATCGTCACTGATCCATTCTTGCAGCCAACGCTGCGGCGCGCCAGGAAACTGCCCCTTGCCAAAGATACGTTCCCATTCCTTGGCGGTTCGGGTCAGGAACACCGCCTTCATGCGCGCCGCAATCTTGTCGGCCCAGTATTTCGGCAAGGGGTAGACGCCAAGCGAGACATCGGAGGTCCATTCACTGACCGGCAGATAGGTGTCGGCTTCCTCCCTCAATCCTTCCGCAACGAGCTCGTCATAGAGGCCGAGAGCCTTCAGGCAGCGCTTGGCGTGATTTTTGTGACTCGGACAGACCACATAGAACATGCGCCCATCCTTGCATTTGTAGCTGCGATAGAACGGGTCGAGCAACTCCTGCAGGGCCTCGTAGGAGAGGTCCATCGGCAAGCCTTCGGCACGTCTGCGTTCGATCTCGCTTTCCCGCTGGGTCTTGTAGCGAAGCGGATAGTTGTCGATCTTGATCGAGTTGTAGGCGAGACCTTCCATGACCGCGCAGGCGAGCGGCACTTCGATTTGGTCGCCCGTTCCGGTACGTTCGCGCGCCTGAAGTGCCAGAACGGTTGCCGAGGCAGCCAGCATCGTGCCGTAGGCGGAGGCCAGCGGGAGTGGCGAGAAGGAGGGGTTGACGCCCATCAAGACGCGGTTGAGCCCCATATCCGTGAAGACACCCGAGGACGCGGCGATGACGGCTTCGAAAGCCCGCCATTCGCGACGGAGTTGATCGTTGGACGCAAAGCCGGGGATAGAGACGGTGATCAACTCCGGCCGCGCCCGACGAAGTTCGGCGAAATCGATGCCGAGGCGGCTGAGCACGCTCGGGCGAAAATTCTCGACGACGATGTCGGCTTGCTCGACCAGGGATCGTGCTTGCGCGAGTCCCGCCTTGGTCTTCAAATCGATGGAAACGATCAGCTTGTTCCGGTTGAGCGTGGCGTTGGCTGGGCTGTCCCACAGCGGACCCGATGGCGGATCCACATGCACGACCGTGGCGCCGAGATCGCCAAGGATCATCGCCACGGCCGGTCCCGCGATGTACTGGCCGAAATCGACGACCTTGATGCCGTGCAGCGGAAGGGTTGAACGATGCATCTTTTTCGCCTGGTCAATTGATGGGTCGGAAGCAGCTGTCATGCGTGACCTCGCGCCCGCGCCTCTCGAATGATCAGCCGCGCTGCCTTTTCGGCGATCATAAGCGTCGGCGCGTTGGTGTTTCCGCTGGTGATACTCGGCATGATACCGGCGTCCACGACGCGCAGACCTTGTATACCCCTGACGCGCAAATGGCTGTCGACGACAGCCATCGCGTCTCCGTCGTGCCCCATTTTCGTCGTGCCGACCGGATGAAAAATGGTGTTGGCGATGTCGCCCGCAAGCTTCGCGAGTTCCGCATCGCTCTGGAACTCGACGCCAGGTTTCCATTCGACGGGTTTGTACTTTGCAAGCGCTGGCTGTGACACGATGGTGCGAATCTGCCGGATACTGTCGGCGGCGATCTGGCGGTCTTCCGCCGTGCTGAGATAGTTCGGCGCGATCGCCGGAGCGTCGCTGCCGCGTTTCGAGCGGACGCGCACGCTGCCACGACTGGTCGGGTTGAGATTGCACACGCTGGCCGTGATTGCCGGCACCGTGTGGAGAGGTTCGCCGAACGCGTCAAGGCTGAGCGGTTGAACATGATATTCCAAGTTCGCGTAGGGCTGGCCCTTGTCGGAACGCGCGAAGGCGCCCAGTTGTGACGGCGACATGCTCATAGGTCCGCTGCGGCGCAACGCATATTCGAGACCGATCTTGGCCTTGCCGAAAAGGCTGTTGGCCAGCGTGTTGAGTGTTTTGACGCCACTGACCTTGAACACGGCCCGTATCTGCAGGTGGTCTTGCAAGTTTTCGCCGACGCCCGGCAAGTTCAGTTCAACGGGGATCCCGTGCCGCTGAAGCAGCCCCGCCGGGCCGATTCCGCACAATTGTAGAATCTGCGGTGAGCCGATTGCGCCGGCCGAGAGTATGACCTCCCCATCAACTCGGACGGTCACCTCCCGCCCGCCGCGCTGCACGACGACGCCGACGCAGCGCTTTCGTCCTTGCGGACCAGACTCGATGAGCAGCCTTTCAGCCTGGGCTTCGGTCCAGATGACGAGATTGGTCCGGTTGCGGGCCGGACGTAGAAAGGCCTTGGAGGTGTTCCACCGCCAGCCGGATTTCTGATTGACCTCGAAATACCCCACGCCTTCATTGTCGCCGCTGTTGAAGTCGATTGATCGCGGAATACCTGCCTCCACTGCCGCCTCCGCGAAGGCCTCAAGGATCTCCCAACTTAGGCGTTGCTTCTCTATTCGCCACTCGCCACCGTGCCCATGCATGTCGGAAAATCGGCTATTGCCACCCGTTGGGGGATCTTCGCCTGCATCGAGGCGGTAATGATCTTCATGAGCCTTGAAGTCCGGCAGGACGTTTGCCCATGCCCAGGCATCGTCGCCGGTCTGCGCGGCCCAATTGGCATAGTCGCGCGCTTGGCCGCGCATATAGATCATGCCGTTGATCGAGGAGCAGCCGCCTAGCGTCTTGCCACGCGGGTAACGCAAGGACCGCCCGTTCAATCCGGCGTCGGGCTCGGTCTTGTACAGCCAATCCGTCCGCGGATTGCCGATGCAGTATAGATAGCCGACCGGAATATGAATCCAGGGATAGTTGTCGTTCTTGCCGGCCTCCAGCAAAAGGATGCGCTTGGATGGATCGCGGCTCAGCCGGTTGGCAAGCAGGCAACCGGCCGAACCGGCGCCGACGACGACATAGTCGAACGTATGATTGGTTGGCGAAGAAACACGGGATCTCATTAGGGAGCGACCCTGTTCAGGCGGCGGCTGCATGGTATTCGTGGCGAGGCATTATAAGGTACGTTCGCTTGAAGCGTCATTTGTGGCGCACTCCTCCCTCATCCGGATAACCGATAGTGCGGGACGAGTGGGAAAATCCAATGACAAATAGCTCTTACAATTATAACCTCGATTAATAATGCATCGCCCGCTTGATTTGAGAACGTTGAGGGCCTTTGTCACCGTCGCCCGCGAGGGAAACGTAACCCGCGCGGCCGACCAGCTGCACCTCACTCAGCCGGCGATCAGCCTGCAGTTGAAGCGATTGGCGCAAGATACAGGCATCACGCTTTTCCGTCGCACCGCCACCGGGTTGGAACTCACCCGGGACGGCGCCCTGCTTGCGGCCAAGGCCGAGCAGGTGCTCGCCTCGCTGGTGGATTTCAGCCAGACCGCCCGACACCTGACCACGCAGCTGCGCGGCAGGCTGAGGATCGGCACAATCATCGATCCGGAATTTACCCGGCTGGGTGCCTTTCTGAAGGCGCTGGTCGAGAGCGGGCCTGGAATTGAAACGGAGCTTCGCCACGGCATGAGCGGCGAGGTGCCCGAGATGCTGACAAAGGACGAGTTGGACGCCGGATTCTTCCTTGGCGACATCAAGGATTTCGATGCCGTCGCGGGCCTCGCGGCTGGGGCTCAGGAGCAGCTCTTCCATGTCAAGGAATTGGCGCGGTTGACTTACCATGTTGTCGGGCCACCGTCGCTCGGAGGTGTTATACGAGGCCAGGATTGGACCGGCCTCGCCACTCTGCCGTGGATCGGCACCCCACATGCGTCGGTGCATAACCGGCTGCTGTCGCGACTGTTTGCCAGGCTCGGCGTACGCCAGAACGTGGTCGCATCCGTTGATCAGGAAGCCTCAATGCTGGCGATGGTACGCACCGGCGTCGGCCTCAGCCTTTGCCGTGAATCCATCGCCCTGCATGAACAACAGGCCAATGGATTGGTCATCGCCGACGTCAAAGTGGAAACAACGCTCAGTTTCGTTTGCCTGAACGCGCGCATTCTCGATCCAAGCATCGCCCACGCCTTCGATGCCATTCAGCGAGTGTGGGGATAAGCGGCAAACGGTGCGCTTCGACGCTGGTCAGTCTCCACGCGTTCGACCTGGACCTTATAGTCGCAGTTGCGAACGAGCGCGGCGAAGGCTGATGCTTGCCGACGGGGCCAACGCCGGCACGGCAGGATACGCGGTCGGCTATGACAGCCCCTCGCAGTTCAGCCGCGAATATCGGCGCCTGTTCGGCGCCCCGCCCCGTCAGGACATCGAGCGCCTTTAGGCCACACCCGGTTCGGCTGCGGCCTATTAAGCCTTCGGCTGAGCCGCAGCGCAGCTTGTCCAACGGGCCAGCTTGCACCGCCGAAGATTTCGTCAGCGCGATCGCCGCTCAGGCCGCGTATCTTGCCATGACGGGCTGCCTCGACCACTGGGCGTACCATGTGTCGAACAGCTTGAGCTGCTGCTCGGCATAGCCGCGTTGGCTGTCGCTCAAGGCGTCCGTCTCGTTGAAGTGCAGCCTGTATTCGGGGCCACCCTTCAGCACCATCATGTGCTTGAAATAGAGCACAAGGTCCGGGCCCTCGTCGAAAGAGGACAGCACGGCCAACGCCGCGTCCAGTTCCTGCGCCAGCCGGCGCGCTTCGGCATCGCCCTTGGCCGCCGCCTGGCTGAGGCCGACGAGATGCAGCACTTCCCTGGGCAGGACATTGCCTATGCCGGTGATGGCCCCGGACGCCCCGCAATTGACGAAACCGTGGACGACGGCGGTATCGACACCGATCATCAGCGCAACCTCATCGTCGCGGCTGGTGATGTTTTCCGCGGCGTAGCGCAGATCCGACGGGCCGCCGAACTCCTTGAAGCCGACCAAGTTCGGATGCTCGGCGCGCAACGCGAAGAAAAGATCGGCGCGCGTGGCAAAGCCGTAGTAGGGACTGTTGTAGATGACGGCCGGCAGGTCGGGGGCGGCGGCAAGGATCGCCTTGAAGTGGTGGCGCTGCGCCGTCACCGACGGCCCGCGCGACAGAACGCGCGGGATGACCATCAGGCCCCGGGCGCCGACCTTTTGCGCATGGGCGGCATGCGCCACGGCGCTGGCGGTGTTGACCGCGCCTGTGCCGACGATCACCGGAACGCCAGCCTTCACCAGGCGCTCGACGCCTTCCATGCGCTGCGCGTCGGTCAACAGCGGCCAGTCGCCCATGGAGCCGCAATAGACGACGGCCGACATGCCGGCGCCGATCAGCTCGCGTCCCTTGCGCACCAGCGCGTCGAAGTCGGGAAGGCGGCCATCGGTGCAAGGCGTCATCAGCGCCGGCATGCAGCCGGAAAAAACATTGGCGGTCATTTTCGGAGTCTCCTTGAGGCGTCACGCGGATGGCTCAGTTTGTCCCGACCGGCACCGCTTGCCAAGCGGATAGTCGCGTTGCGGCGCGAAGAGCGCCTCAAACCACCACCACGATCTTGCCGAACTGCTCGCCCGCCTCGATAAAACGATGCGCCTCGGCGATCTGAGGCCTCCCAATCTCCCCCGTCAGGCCGACTTCAGTCGCCTCGCCTTGCGCCCCAGCCGCATCATCCCCTTCGGCAGGAACAGCATCGCCAGGATGATCGTCAGCCCCGAAATCACCGGGTGGTAGTCCGGCACGACGATGCGGGCAAGATCGAAGACGGCGTACATCACCAGCGCGCCGAGGATTGGGCCGAGCAGCGTGCCGGTGCCGCCGACCACCGTCATCATCAGCGGCAGCAGCATCCAGTCAAGGTCGAACACCGAGTCCGGCCCGACATGGAAAATGTAGAAGGTGTAGAGGCTGCCGGCGATGCCGGCGATGAAGGCGCTTCCGGCGAAGGCTGCGACCTTGACCTTGAGCGTGTCGATGCCGTTGGCGGACGCCGCCATCTCGTCGTCGCGCACGGCGATCAGCGCCAGGCCGTAGCGCGAGCGCATCAGCGCGCGGATGGCCAAAGCGGTGGCGACCGTCAGGCCGAGCCCGACCCAGTAATGCGGCCGCAGCGTGTCGAAGCTGCTCGCGGGAGCGACGATGCCGAAGGCGCCGCCGGTGAAGTCACCGCCATTGACGAACAGCACCTTGACGATCTCGCCAAAGCCGAGCGTGCCGAGCGCGAAATAATCGCCATGCAGTTTCGACAGAAGCGGCAGACCGATGATGACCGCGGCAATCGCCGCGACAATGCCACCCAGCAGCATCGTCACCGGATCGAAATAGTAGATGTTTGGATGGCTGTCATAGAGCGAGCCCCAGAGATAGTTGCCGCTCCACAGGATGGCGGTGGTGTAGGCGCCGAGCCCGAAAAAGGCGTGGCTGCCGAGGCTGATCTGGCCGCCATAACCGGCGACCAGGTTCCAGCTCTGCGCCATGATGGCGTAGAGGAAGACGAAGAACAGGAAGGAGAAATAATAGGCGTCGACGGCGCCCGGCAGGAAGGGTAGCAGCGCGAGCGCCGCGACGACGACGATTGCAATCCATTGCAAGGCCCGGCTCATCGCTCTCATGCCTTCTTGTAAGGACGGCTGAACAGGCCTTCCGGCTTGAACATCAGCACCAGGAGAAAGACGCCGTAGGCGATGGCGTTCGTCCAGCCGCCCGAGATGAAGAACTGGACATAGGCTTCGATCAGGCCGAGCAGGATGCCGCCGGCCAAGGCGCCGGTGACATTGCCGATGCCGCCCAGCGCCAGCGCCACCAGCGCCTTCAGGCTGAAGATGAAGCCGGCGAACGGATTGAACGGAAAGGTCGTCGCAACCGCCACGCCGGCCGCGCCCGCCAGCGAAATGCCGATGGCGAAGGCAATCGCATTGACGCGGTGCGGGCTGATGCCCATAAGGGTCGCGGCGTCCATGTCCTCCGAAGCGGCGCGCACCGCTTTGCCGACGATCGTCTTGCGCAGGAAAAGCATCACCAGCCCGGTGCCGGCGAGCGCGATCAGGAAACCCATGGAGCGGGTAAACGAGGTGCGCACGCCCAGGAGCTCGATGCCGCTCGCCGTATAGCTCGTCACCACGCCGGCGGTGTTGCCGCCCCAGATCACCGTCATCAGGTTCTGGACCAGGAACATCAGGCCGACGGCGATGAGCAGCGAGACGTTGCGGTCTTCCTCGGCGGCCGCCTTGCGGAACAGGCCCTGATAGATCAGCCAGCCGACGCCGAGCCCGACCGGCACGACGATCAACAGCGACAGGAACGGGTCGATGCCGAGGCCGTAGAACAGTGCCCGCACGAAATAGGCGGCGAGGATGATCATCGCGCCCTGGGCGAGGAAGATCAGCCGCATGGTGCCGAAGATCAGACTCAAACCGACGGCGGCGACGCCGTACATGGCGCCGCCGAGCGCGCCGTTGAGCGAGAGCTGGAAGAGGATTTCGGGTGGCGGGAGATTGAACATCTTTCTACTCCAACACGCCCATATAGGCCTTCTGGATTTCGGGATCGGCGATGAGGTCGGCGCCGGTGCCCTGCATGGCGAGCGAGCCCGTCTGCAGCACGAAGGCGTAGTCGGCGACATTCAATGCCTGATGGATGTTCTGCTCGACGAGCAGGATGGTGACGCCCTGGCCGTGCAAGGTCTGGATGAGCGAAAACATCTGCTGCACGACGAGCGGGCTGAGGCCCAACGACGGCTCGTCGAGGATGAGCAGCGACGGCTCCGACATGGTGGCCCGCGCGATCGCCAGCATCTGCTGCTCGCCGCCGGAGAGCGAACCGGCTTTCTGGTGCGCGCGTTCCTTCAGGCGCGGAAAGAGCGTGTAGGCTTTCTCCAGGAGTTCCTTCGTGCGCGGCCGGGCCTTGGGCTGGAAAGCGCCGAGCTCGAGATTCTCCAGCACCGTCATCTGGCGGAACAGGCCTCGCCCTTCCGGCACATGGGCGATGCCCATGCGGGCGATCGCTTCAGGCGCCTTGCCTGTGATCGACTGGCCCGACAGGCGGATGTCGCCCGCCCTGGGTTTCAGCAAGCCGGAAACGGTCCTGAGCAGCGTCGTCTTGCCGGCGCCGTTGGCGCCGACCAGCGCGACGATCGTGCCGGGATCGACATGGAGCGACACGCCCCACAGCGCGCCGACATCGCCATAGGCGACTTCGAGATCGCTTACTTCAAGCAGCCGGTTCGCCAAGATAGGCCTCGATGACTTTGCGGTTCTGGGTGACTTCGCGCGGCGTGCCGTCGGCGATCTTCTCGCCATGGTCGAGCACGATGACGCGGCTGCACACTTTCATGATGGCGTCGACCTTGTGCTCGACCCACAGCATCGAGATGCCTTTCTCGCTACGCACACGCCGGATGACGTCGACCATGCGCTGGATCTCGGTCGGGTTGAGGCCGGCCATCGGTTCGTCAAGCAGAAGCAGCGCCGGATCGGAGGCGACGGCGCGCGCGATCTCCAGCATGCGACGATCGGAGAGCGTCATATGGGCGGTGCGCATGTCGCGCCGCGCCGTCAGGCCGACCAGTTCGAGCGCGGAGTTCGCTGTCTCTGTCGCATGCTTGACCCGCCCCCCTGCCCCGTAGACGGCGCCGACCATGACATTCTCGAAGGCGGTCATGGTGAGGAAGGTGCGCACCAGCTGGAAAGTGCGGGCGATACCCAGCCGCGCGATGCGGTGCGGCGCGATGCCGGTGATGTCCTTGCCGCGAAACCGTACCCGCCCCTCGGTCGGCGCATAGATGGCGGTGATGACGTTGAAGAGCGTCGACTTGCCGGCGCCGTTCGGCCCGATCAGGCCGATCAGCTCGTTGGAGCCGACGGCGATGTCGATGTCGTTGAGCACGACAAGCCCGCCGAAGCGCTTCTTGACCGCCTCGAGGCGCAGCATGGTTCCGTCAGGCTGCATCGTGTTCCCATTATCCCCTTAGTGACGATACCGGGGCGGGTCGCGTTGGCGACCGGCCCCGCCCGCCCGCCTCTCTGATTTTATCAGCGCTTGTCCCAGGCCGGGGCCGGCTTGTAGGTCCAGTTGCCGTCCGGATAGATGAGCTGGTGCTTGCCCTGCCACCATTGCGTGGCGACGCTGGGGATCAGCGCGAAGCCGGTCTCGTCGAATTTCAGGTCACCGACCACGGTGTCCTTGAACTCCTGGCCGAAGATCGCGTCATGGATTGCCGTGGCATCGGTGCTGCCGGCCTTCTCGATCGCCTGCGCCAGCACCTGCGCGTTGGCGTAGAAGGCGCCGACGGTGACGGAGTCCTTCTTGAACTCGGCCTCGTAGCGATCGCCGAGCTCCTTCGCGCCCTTGTAGGGATAGCTCGCCGACCAGAAGCCGTCGGTGAGGATGTAGTCGGAGTCCGGCCCCAGCGCCTCATGGAACTCGCCGGTCCAGGTGCCCTTCCAGCCATGCAGGTAAGGCACGGAGAAGCCGAGCTCCTTCATTTGCCTTAGCAGCGTGACGGTGTCTGCAGGCGAGCCGAAGACCAGCATGGCGTCGACATCCGCCGCCTTGAGCTTGGTGATCAGCGCCGAATAGTCGGTGGCGCCGATCGCCCAGGGATCGTCGACGGCGAAGCTATAGCCGTATTTCTTGGCCGCCGCCTCGAAGGCGCCGCCGAACCCCTTGCCGTCAGGCGAGTCTTCCGAGACCAGCGCCGGATGCTTCGGCTTCTCGCCGGCCGGCAGCTTGTCCCAGATCTGGAACGGCACTTCGGCGCCGGGTCCCGGATGGAAGAAGAACAGCGCCGAATATTTCAGCTTCAACGGCTGCCACTCGAAGGGGAAGGCCGTCGTGATCATATAGAATTTCTTGTATTTCTCAGCGACGATGGCGCCGGCGATGTTCATCGGACCGGAATGGGTCGACAGCAGCGCGTCGACCTTCTGCACCTTGATCAGGTTCTCCAGCGCCGAAGCGACCTTGCCCTCGGAGCTCTCATCATCGGCGACGACGAGCCGGACCGGCAGCTTCTTGCCGGCCGACTTCACCATGATGCCGCCTGATTTGTTGATGTCGGCGACCGCCTGCTCGTAGGCCCATTTCTGCTCCTTGCCGTCGCCGGCAAGCGGCCCAGTCAGCGAGATCGGCGCGCCGATGACGATCTCGTCGCCCGCAGCATTGGCGACGACCGTGCCGCCGGCAGTCAGCGCTGTGGACAGCAAAAGGCCCGCCAGCATTCCCTTTAGACTGATTTCCATTTCCATCCTCCCAGGTTTTCCATCGGGCCGATCCTCCCAAGGCGAGGCCCGCATTCGCTGCGCCTCAGCTCATCGCATCGGCGACCAGCTTGGTGTCGGTGAACTGCTCGAAACTGACGGCCTTGCCGTCGCGCATTTCCCAGACATGGACGACGCGCGCCGTCATCGGCTTGCCGGTCTTCCTGCAGGTGCCCGAATAGGTGCCGATGCCGATAATGGTGGCGCCGCCGTCGACCAGTTTCTCGAGCGCGAAAGTGTAACCGTCCCACTCCTCGCCGATGCGCTTGAAGACGCCGGCGATGACCGCATCGGGGCCGATATAGGTGCCGGCATAGGGAAAGCCGGCCATCTCGGTCCAGGCCGTGCTTTCGGTGATCGGCGCCATCATCGCCGCAAGGTCCTTGGCGTCGGAGCCGGCGTAGTGGGCCTTGATGGCGTCGTAGTTCCTGTTGCTCATGATGCTGATCCCGACGCTCAGACAGGTTCCTGGCCCGGGTCGTAGACGGCCCGGGATTTCTTCTCGATGAAGGCGCCGGCGGGCTTGTTCTCGACCTTGCCCTGGCTCGTCACGCCGAGGAACTTGCCGGTCGAGCGCATCGTGTCCCAGTTGTAGAAGAACAGCGAGGCGACCGGGATGATGAACTCGCGGAAGCCGAAGACATAAAGGTTGTCGGCGAACTTCCAGGTGGTGGCCAGATCGACGTCGCCGTGACCGCGCTGGACGCCGACGAGGTTCTGCCAGGCGTAGCGCTGCGAGCTGAGATAAATGTGCTCGTAAACATGGTTGGGGCTGTAGGTGTAGTGCGCGGTCAACCCGATCAGGTCGCGCGTCGGCGCCGGCTCGCGGCCGGTCGGCGGCACGGCGGGATCGCCCAGAACACCGGCAGCATAGGTCTGCGCCACGCGCGGTTCGCCCTGCGCCTCGCCGGGCTCGCGCACCCGCTCGCGCACCGACAGCACCCGCCGCGTTTTGGTCTCGACGATGAAGGCTTCGTCCTCGACCGGCCTCGCGGCAAAGGTCATGTTGATGAAGAAGACTTGCGGCGCGACTTCCAGCGCCTCGTACCAGTCGGCGCCGGCCTCGTTGCCTTCGCTCCATGCCACCGTGTCCGCGGCGGTGAAGGCGAGATCGATGACGCGGCCGGTTTTCAGCGTGATCTTGAAGGTCCGGCCGCGCAACGCATCGGTTGTCGGCAGCCGGTTGGTGGCGATGCCGGCGGCAAAGTCGTCAAAATGCTTCCAGTCGGCGGGTCTGTTCTGGTCGTTCATCGCCATCTCCAAATCAATCGACAAAAGCAAGCGTCGGCAGGTCGACGACGGTGGCGCCGCCATCGACGGTCAGGATCGAACCGTTCATCATCGCCGCCTCGGCGGAAGCGACGAAGCAGATGACGTTGGACACCTCCTCCGGCGTCGCCGGTCGGCCGAGCGGCACGTCCCTGGTGACAAGCCTGTAGGCTTCCTCGATCGAGCCAAGCCCGTGCTTGTCGACGATTACCTGCATCTGCTCGTCGGCCATGGCGGTCGCCACCCAGCCGGGGCAGATGATGTTGGTGCGAACGCCCTGGCGGCCATAGTCGCGCGCCAGCGATTTGCCGAAGCCGACACAGGCGTGCTTCATGGTGACGT
This sequence comes from Mesorhizobium humile, assembly GCF_033977215.1. Lineage (NCBI taxonomy): Bacteria > Pseudomonadati > Pseudomonadota > Alphaproteobacteria > Hyphomicrobiales > Phyllobacteriaceae > Mesorhizobium > Mesorhizobium humile. Next base: position 112,008 of record NZ_JAVIIV010000003.1, on the reverse strand, counting down.
AGCCCGCCGCCGCCGGTCCTGCGAACAGGCCGGCGATCGAGGCGACGACGACGATGTTGCCCTTGCGCGCGATGAGATCAGGCAGGCATTCGCGGGCGCAGACGAAGGCGGTGTCGAGGTTGGTGCGCGTCGCCAGCGCCCAGGTCTCGTCGCTCATCGTCACCGTCGGGCCGACACCATGACCGCCGGCATTGGCGACGAGGATATCGACCGGGCCGATCTTTTCGTGAACCTCGGCAAGAGCGGCGCGCACAGCCTTGGCATCGGCGGCGTCGCCCTGCACGACCAGCCCGCCAATGTCCCTGGTCACGGCCTCGAGGGGCTCGCGCCGCCGGCCCATCAGCACCACCCTGGCGCCGTCGGCGGCCATGCGCCGGGCGACAGCCGCGCCGATACCGGTGCCGCCGCCGGTGATGAATGCCGTCTTGCCGGAAAATCTCATGCTGCGGTCCTTGCGGGCACGACGCCCAAATGCTGCCGATCGTTGACCTGGAGTGTGCGACGAGAGTTCTCCGCCGTCTTGTCCGAGCGGGAACTTTGTTTTGACTGAGCGCGCACTTCTCCGCTCCTCTTGGGTGCCGCGCGAACTAGCCGCGCGGCATCATGCGATTGGCTTGCGGCGGCCTATTTCTTGATCGCCTCGAGATCGATGGCGATCTCCACCTCAGGTCCAAGGCCGAACCCATCGGCCGCCTTGGCCATCGGGAAGTCGGCCGTGCTCACCTTGCCGGTGGCGCTGAAAGCGGCCTTGGTCAGCGTCGCGTCCCACGGGGCCTGCGCCTCGTTGAGCAGCTTGACGTCGAGCGTGACCTCCTTGCTGACGCCGCTGATGGTGAGATTGCCGGTGACCTTGCCGGTCTTGTCGTCGACCTTCTCGACCTTGGTGCTTTCGAAGCTGATTTTCGGGAACTCGGCGGCATTGAAGAAGTCCGGTCCCTTCAAATCGCTGTCGCGCTGATCGAAAGCCGTATGGACCGAGCCGACGTCGAGCTCCGCCTTGACGCTGCTCTTGGTGACATCGGCCTTGTCCAACGTGATCGCGCCTTTGACGTCGTCGAACTGGCCATGCGCGATGCCATAGATGCCGTGCTTGATGGTGAAGGTGACCCAGGCGTGCTGGCCGTCGATCTCGTAGTTGTCGGCATGGGCAGACACGGCCAGCATGGATGCGCCGGCGAAAGCGAGCGCGGCAATCAGTTTTCTCGTTCTCACATGTTTCTCCCTGTTGTTGGTTGTTGTGTTTGGACCCGGCTCATGAGAAGCCGAGGGCTGCCCCGTGCGGCGCCCAGACGATCGCCGTCACGATGGCCAGCACCGCCGGAATGGCGATCAGGATGCCGGCGACGAGCGGCCGCAAAGGCCGCGTGCCGGGAAGCAGGCCTTGCAGCCGGCCGCGCACGAGCACGGCGGCGATCGGCGGCAAGGACGACAGGATGAGCGCGGCGGGATTGGCCTTGGGCGCGAGCAGCGCCACCTGGACCAGCACCGTGGCGGCGGCGTAGAGCAGCAGGAATTCGACGCCCTTGCTCCACCAGACGGCAGCGCCGCCGCGCAGCATCACGACATACTGCACGAGGCACCAGCCGCCGATCAGCGCGGCGAGCGAACCAAGCAATTGCCCGGTGACGATCGATGCGCCGAGCACCGAGACGATGGCGGCAGAGAGCGACAGGGCGAGCACCGCTGCCGGCGCCAGGAACGGCTCTTCGGGTGACGGCATTGGCGAGGGTTGCCGTGCGGTGAGCAGCGCGGCGCCGATCAGCGTCAACAGTCCGACAGCCAGCGCGGCAATCATCTGCAGGTCGAGCGAGCCGCCGGCCAGCCGCCGCCAACCGAGCCACAGGAAGGCCGCCGCAAAAGCGATGACGGCGACAAAACTCGTTGCGCGGCCCAGCATCCGCTCGGGCAGCAGACCGATGACGATGCCGGCGAAAGCGAGATAGATCAGCTTCTGGCTGGCGGCGACCGGCGGCACGGCTGGTGGACCAAGCGTGTCCCAGTAGAAGAACAGGAGCAGCGCTGCCCAGAACAGCGTCAACACCGGCGATGCGGCCGGCAGGGCAAAGCGCGCAGCGAGTGCCAGCACGATGCCAAGCAGCAGCGGCAGCGCGGCGGTGGTGACCATCGGATTGCCGAGAATTGCGCTCAACCGCCGCCGCCCTCCAACACTGATTGAGACCATCCGGCGTGGCTGATCTCGTCATTCAATCTTGATTGGCCTTGAGCGAAGCGTCTTGTCCGAGCGGGAACTTTGTTTTGACTGAAAGCGCACTCGCGACGGCTTCGGCTTGAAGGTGCCTGGCGCGCTCCATAACCCTCTCGAAAAAATGTCGTCAGCATTCGAGGAGGATGGCGTGAACGAGAGAACCGTGCCGCCGATCAGCGTGGCCGCCGCAGCGTTCCTGTCGCGGCCGCATCGGCCCTTCATCAATGGACGTTTCGTCGATGGCCTCGCCGGAGACGGGCTGGCGGTCGATGATTCCGCTTCCGGTGAGATCGTCGCTTATGTGCCGGAGAGCGGCCCCGAACTCGTCGACCAGGCGGTGCGCGCGGCACGCGCGGCGCTTGAGGGGCCATGGGCCTCGATGCGGCCGGTCGACCGCCAGAACCTGATGCTGAAGCTTGCCGATGCAGTCGAGGCCGACGCCGACCTTTTGGCCGAGATCGAAAGCATCGAGAACGGCAAATCGCTGGGCGTCGCGCGCATGTTGAGCGCCGGCGGCACCGTCGACTGGCTGCGCTACTATGCCGGCTGGGCGACCAAGATCGAAGGCTCGACCTTCCAGGTGTCGATCCCGGTGCCGCCGGGCGCCAAGCATCATGCGATGACGGTGATGGAGCCGGTCGGCGTGGTCGGCGCCATCGTGCCGTGGAATTTTCCGCTGCTGATCGGCATGTGGAAGATCGCGCCGGCGTTGGCCTGCGGCTGCACGATCGTGCTGAAGCCGCCGCAGGAAACGCCGCTCGGCCTGCTGAGGCTCGCCGAACTGATCGAGGCGTCAGGTTTCCCGCCCGGCGTCATCAACATCGTCACCGGCAGCGGCACCGTGACCGGCGAGGCGCTGATCCGTCACCCGGGCATCGACAAGCTGACCTTCACCGGCTCGACCGAGGTGGGCAAACGCATCGGTCACGCCGCCGTCGACCGAGTCGCGCGCTTCACCCTGGAACTCGGCTCCAAGTCGCCGATGATCCTGCTCGCCGACATGGAGGACGGCATCGAGCCGCTGCTTGCCGGGCTCGGCATGTTCTTCAACCAGGGCCAGGTCTGCACTTCGGCGGCGCGGCTCCTGATCGAGAAGCCGATCTACGACCGCACGCTGGCGCGACTGGCCGAGATCGCCGACGGCATGACGATGGGCGCCGGTCGCGACGCGGAAGCGCAGATCAATCCGCTGGTCTCGGCCAAGCACCGCAACAGCGTGCAGGGTTTTGTCGAGCGCAGCCTGGCGGCCGGCGTCGAACGGGTAAGTGGCGCGCGGCCGGTGCCCTCGAAGGGTCACTATGTGGCGCCGACCATCCTGCATCATGTGAAGCCGGAGATGGAGATCGTGCGCGAGGAAGTGTTCGGGCCGGTGGTGGCGGCGATGCCCGTCGCCGATCTCGACGAGGCGATCCGCATCGCCAACGATACGCGCTACGGCCTGTCGGCCTCGATCTGGACCCGCGACATGGGCAAGGCAATGACGGCGATCCACGGCCTCAAGGCGGGCACGGTATGGGTGAACTCGCACAACACGCTCGATCCGGCGGCGCCCTTCGGCGGCTTCAAGCAGTCCGGCATCGGCCGCGAGCACGGCCGCGCGGCGATCGAGGGTTACCTCGAGACCAAGACCGCCATCATGCGCTACGCCTGACCAGATGACGGAGGCTTACGACTACATCATCGCCGGCGCAGGCTCGGCCGGCTGCACGCTGGCGAGCCGGCTGGTCGCGGCCGGCAAGCGCGTGCTGGTCGTCGAAGCGGGGCCGGCCGACAACACACGTTTCATCGACATGCCCGCCACCTTCGCCAGGGTGATCGGCACGGCGCGCAGCTGGATCTACCAGTCGGATCCGGAGCCGAGCGTCGGCGGCCGCTCGCTGCCGATCCCGCAAGGCCGCACGCTGGGCGGCGGCTCGTCGATCAACGCCATGCTCTACATTCGAGGGCAAGCTGAAGACTATGACGGCTGGCGCGATCTCGGCTGCCCCGGCTGGAGCTGGGACGACGTGCTGCCGGTCTACAGGCGGCTGGAGCGCAACGAGCGGCTGGCAGGCGAACGGCATGGCACCGAAGGTCCGCTGCCGGTCTCCGACCCACGCTACCGGCATCCGTTGTCGCTTGCCTATGTCAAGGCGGCGCAACAGGCTGGCTATCGCTTCAATGACGACTTCAACGGCGAACGGCAGGAGGGCGTCGGCTTCTACCAGACGACGACCGCAGACGGTGAGCGACAGTCGGCGGCCAAGGTGTTCTTGCGGCCGCTCGCCGGCAACGCCAATCTCAAGATCGTCACCGATGCGCTGGTGACGGCGCTGACGCTGGAGAACGGCGCCGCGACCGGCCTGTCCTACCGGACGCCGGACGGCCACGACCATGTGGCCTCGGCGAAGGCCGAAGTCATCCTTGCCACCGGCGCGCTGGCGACGCCGAAGCTCATGATGCTGTCCGGTCTCGGTCCTGCGGCGCATCTTGCCGAGATGGGCATTCCTGTCATCCGCGACATGCCTTCGGTCGGCCAGGACCTGCAGGATCATGTCGCCGCTCCGCTCTATGCGCTGACCCGCAAGCCGGTCTCGCTACTCGGCGAGGACCGTGGGTTGAAGGCGCTGCGGCACGGCATCGAATATCTCATGTTCCGTCGCGGGTTGCTCGCCTCCAATGTGGTCGAGAGCGGCGGCTTCTTCGACACCGACGGCGATGGCCGGCCCGACATTCAGTTCCACGTGCTGCCGGTGATGATCGAAAATGCCGAGCACGGCTCGGTCGAGCGCCACGGCATGGAGCTGAACCCGTGCTTGCTGCGGCCGAAATCGCGCGGCTCGGTGCGGCTGCGCTCCGCCGACGCAAGCGACCCTATCCGCTTCACCACCGGCTTCCTGTCGCATGCCGACGACCTTGCCTTGCTTCTTGCTGGCATGAAGGTTGCCCGCGCCATCGTGCGCCAGCCGGCGCTGCGCGAGATCGTCGCCGAGGAGCTTGCGCCAGGCAGGGCGGACGATCTCGGCGACCAGGCGATAACCGACCACATCATCCGCCACGCCAAGACCGTCTATCACCCCTGCGGCACATGCCGGATGGGAACGGATGACCTAGCGGTGGTCGACCCGCAGCTTCGCGTGCGCGGCGTGCCGCGCCTGCGCATCGCCGATGCCTCGATCATGCCGAGGCTCACCAGCGGCAACACCAACGCGCCGGCGATCATGATAGGCGACCGCTGCGCCGATTTCATCCTGGGGACCCGTTGAGGTCAGCCGAGATTGATCCAGGCCGTCTTGAGGTCGGTGTATTTCTCGATGGCGTGCAGCGACTTGTCGCGGCCGAAGCCGGATTGCTTGAAGCCGCCGAGCGGCACGGTGATGTCGGCGCCGCCATAGGTGTTGACGTGAACGACGCCGGCATTGATTGCACGCACCATGCGGTGCGCGGTCGACAGGTTCGAGGTCCATACGGCCGAGGCGAGGCCATAGACGGTCGCGTTGGCGAGACGGACCGCCTCTTCCTCCGTCTCGAAGCGCATGACGCCGAGCACCGGCCCGAACACTTCCTCACGGGCGAGCTGCATTTTCTCGGTCACGTTCTCGAAGATCGTCGGCGCCATGTAGCTGCCGCCGGTCTCGGCCAGGATGCGTTCACCGCCGGTGACCAGACGGGCCCCCTCCTCCGCGGCCTTGGCGACGAAGCCGAGGTTCTTGGTCAGTTGCTCAGCGCTCGACACCGCGCCGACATCGGAGCCGAGATCGAGCGGATCGCCGACCTTCAGCTTGGTGGTTGCCTTGAGAAGCTCGTCCATGAAGCGGTCGTAGACCGAGGCCTGGACCAGCAGCCGCGACCCGGCGACGCAGACCTGCCCGGAATTGCGGAAGATGCCGTTGGCCGAGACGACCGCCGCCTGCTTCAAATCGGGCGCATCGGCAAAGACGATGTTCGGCGACTTGCCGCCAAGCTCCAGGAAGACGCGCTTGAGGTTCGAGCGCGCCGAATATTCAAGCAGGCGGCGGCCGACAGGGCCGGAGCCGGTGAAGGCGATGGCGTCGACATCCATGTGCAGGCCGAGCGCCTCGCCGGCGACCGAGCCACGGCCGGTGACGACGTTGAAGACGCCCTCCGGCAGTCCGGCCTCGGCGGCAAGCTCCGCCAGGCGCAGCAATGTCAGCGAGGCGATCTCCGGCGGCTTGACGACGATGGCGTTGCCGGCAGCGAGCGCCGGCGCGATCTTCCAGGCGCCGATCATCAGCGGGAAATTCCACGGCACGATGACGCCGACGACGCCGAGCGGTTCCTTGTGAATGAGGCCCAGCACATTGTCGGCCGTCGGCGCGATCTCGCCATAGACCTTGTCGATCGCCTCGGCATAGTAGCGGATGGTGCCGGCGGCCGACAGCGGCTCGGCCTTGTAGGCCATGCCGATCTCGGTGCCATTGTCGCGCACGCCGAGCACCGCAAGCTCCAGCGCGTGCTTTTCGACCAGCTCGGCGAATTTCGTCAGCACCTTCTTGCGGAGGGCGGGAGCCGCACGCGACCAGGAGCCCTTCGCGAACGCCTTGCGCGCCGAAGCGACGGCGCGGTCGATATCGGCGGCGGCACCGTCGGCGATGCTGGCGAAGGGACGGCCGTCGATCGGCGAGATCACCTGCAGGCTGGCGCCGCTTTGCGCGTCCACCTGGGTTCCATCGATGAACAGACGCCGCGCGCCGACCTCCGCCTTGCGCAGCGTGTCGATGGTGTCCTGGTTGATCATTCTCAATTTGCTCCAAATTCTACATGAAGTGTCGCCGGCGCACGGAACTCCCAGCCGCGGAAGATCGGCTCCTTGCCCGGCACCAGTCGTAAATCGGGAAAACGCTCCAGCAGCAATCTTACTGCAAGGCACATCTGCTCGCGCGCGAAGAAGCGTCCCGAGCAGAAATGATGGCCGAAGCCGAAGGCGGCGTGGTTGCCTTCGTCGCGATGGATATCGAAGCGGTCCGGGTCGGTGAAGCGGCTTTCGTCGCGGCTGGCCGAGGAGACGAGCGCAGCGACTGGGGCGCCGGCAGGAATGGTCGCGCCGCCGATCTCCACGGCACGGGTCGTTTCACGCGTCTGCGTCCCGATCGGCGCCACCCAGCGAAGGCCCTCGTCGACCGCCTTGGGCACGAAGGTATCCGGATCGTCGAGCACCTGCCGCAACTGCTCCTGATGCGAAAGCAGACCGACAAGAATGGAGCCGGCGCCGTGGCCAGGCTCCTGCATGCCACCGAGCAATATGACCTTGATGGTCGGCATCAGGAAATCGATCGGGCGCGTCGCGCCTTCCGGCATGCCGTCATGCAGCATGTGCGACAGCGCCGTTTCGTCGGGGTCGCGGATCAGGCGTTCGAGCGTCGGCCGGACGGCGGCGCCGACCTCGGCGCTGATCGCGTCGGCGATTTCCTGCCGCTTCGGATCGTTCTCGAAATTGATGGCGCCCTGCGCAAGACCGTAGAACCACCGCCGCAAGGTCTGCATGTCGACGTCGGCGAGGCCAAGCGAGCGCGCCAGACTTAGCGTCGACACCGGTTCGAAATAGTCGGCCACCAGTTCGGCGGAGCCGCGCCTGGCCATCTCGTCGAGATAGGGCTCGGCGATCGAGCGCACGAGACCGCCGGCATAGGAAGCGACAGTGCGTGGCCGGTATTTCGGGTCGACACCCTGACGAAGGTCCTTATGGATCTCGCCGTCGGTGGTCAGGATGGTCGGCTTGCCGAAGGAGCGCTCGACGGGCGACACGCCCACTCTGACGATGGCCGAGAAGATGTCCGGCGACTTGGCGACAGTCTCAACATCCTTCCAGCGGGTGACGAACCAGAGGTTGACCGCCGGCACGAACGTCACCGGAGCGCTGCGCCTGAGCTCGGCGTAGATCGGATAGGGGTCGGCTTCCAGCGCCTCGACCGTGATATCATCGGCAAAGCTCATGCCGCTGCTCCCTTGCGATGGAAAGGGCGGCGCATGCGCCGCCCCACCTGTCAGTTTCAGTCCTTCAGAGGCACACCGAGATTTTCGAAGGCGACCGGATCGCGGGCCTTTAGCGCCCCCGCCAGCAGCAGGCCGACCACGGCCGCGATCAGCACCAGCGCCGGCAGGAACACGCCGAGGAAGCCGCCGGCTCCCGACAGGCTGCCGAAATTGATGACGATCAGGTAGATGATGATGGCGAAGGCGATGAAGGTCAGCCCCGGCAGGATGGCGGTCTTCAACGCGTTCTCCTGGGCGGACGGATTGGCGCGGAAATACATCACGACGGCGAGCGAGGCCACCGCCATCATGACGATGACGCCGAGCGTGGCGACGTTGGTGAGCCACGAGAACAGCGCCAGCACCGGGTCAAGGCCGAGCACCGCGAACAGCCCGACGACGACGGCCGCGAGCACGGTCTGGATCACCGAGGCGACATGCGGGCTTTGATGCGCCGAATGCGTCACGCCGATCGACTGCGGCAGAAGCTTCTCGCGGCCGGAGACGTAAATGTAGCGGGCGACCGCATTGTGGAAGGCGAGCACGCCGGCGAACAGGCTGGAGACAAAGAGGATGCTCATGGCGTGGGTAAGCGCCGTCCCGGCGTAGCGGTCGGAGAGGCCGAACAGGAAGGTGGTCGGGTCCTGCAAGGCCTGCAGCGATGGCAGGAGCTTGTCGACGCCGGCGCCGACCGCCATCAGCCAGGCGGTGATCATGTAGAACAGGCCGATCAGGATGACGGAGAAATAGGTCGCGCGCGGAATGGTCACCTTCGGGTCGCGCGCCTCCTCGGCATAGATCGTGGTCGCCTCGAAGCCGATGAAGGCGGCGAAGCAGAACAGGATGGCGATGGCCGGCGCGCCGCTGGTGATCTGGCTCCAGCTGAAGGGCGCGGCGGACAGGCCGCTGTCGCCGCCGGTCTTGAGGATGGTGAGGTCGAGGATCAGCACGACCACATATTCGGCAAGCACCAGCACCGTCAGGATCTTGGCCGACAGGTCGACCTGGCGGTAGCCGAGCACTGCGACGATGGCGATGGCGATGAAGCTCCACACCCACCAGGGCAGATTGATGCCCCAACCGGCGAACAGCCCGGCGGTGGCCGCGCCCAGCAGGCCCATGACGCCGATCTGCATGGCGTTGTAGGAGAGGATCGCGATCAGCGCGACGGCGCCGCCGGCAAGACCGCCCAGCCCACGCGCGGCATAGGCGTAGAAGGCGCCGGCATTGCCCATGTGGCGCGACATGGCGACATAGCCAACCGCGAACAGGAGCAGCAACAGCGTCACGATCAGATAGGTGCCGGCAAAGCCGGCGCCGTTGCCCATCAGCATGCCGAGCGGCGTGCCACCCGCAACGGCCGTGAGCGGGGCGGCGGCCGAAATCACCATGAAGGTGATGGCGCCGACGCCAAGGCTGTTCTTCCTCAGCCGGTTCACTTCCCCGGCTTCAACTGTGGTCATTTTTCCCTCCATTCCGCGTTGCGGAAACCAAGTGTCCCTGAGATGCCGAGGGCCTTCTGAGAGGGCCAATGTGCATTTCATTATTTGCAACGGCATTTCGATATTAGACTTGCAAAGGAATCGACTTGCTGTCAAGTTAATTCGCACGTTAAGTATCTGACGGAGGATCGGACACGCGATGAGCACGGTGGCCAAAGCCATTTCGCTGCTGGAACTGCTGGGCGGCGGCGCGCCCGAGGCGGCGCTGGCCGACCTTGCCAGGGCCGCCGGCTTCGACAAGGCGACGACGCGCCGGCTGCTGGTTTCGCTCATCGCGCAAGGGCTGGTCGAACAGGATGAGACGACGCGGCTCTACCGGCTCGGCGCCGGCCTGACGCGGCTGGCGCTGATGCGCGAGGCGCAGTTTCCGTTCCTGCGCATGGCCGTGCCGGTGGTCGAGATGCTGGCCGCCGAGACCGGCGAGACCGTGCATCTCTCGGAATATTCGAAGCGCGGCCTGATAACCGTCCAGGTCATCGAATCGGCCAAGGCCAATCGTGTCAGCGTGCAACTCGGCGACGTGCTGCCGATGCATGCGACGGCGTCCGGCATCGCGTTCCTGGCATTTGCCGAGGAACGCATTCGGCAAGGTATCCTGGCCGGACCACTACCGGCCTTCACGCCCTTCACCATAGGCGATGCGGCGACGCTCGCCGACCATGTCGCCGCGGCCCGCGCGCGCGGCCATTCGATCGGCGCGCAGGGTTTCGAGGAAGGCGTGATGAGTGTCGCGGCACCCATCCTCGGCGCCGACGGCTACTCCATCGGCGCCATCGCGGTGGCGGCGCCCAGAGTGCGCACCCAAAAGGCCGATATCGAACGGCTTGGCGTCATTGTGACCGCCGCGGGTCGCGAGATTGGCGAGCGGCTGTTCGGCAGGCTGCCCGGCCAGAAGCGGGCTTAACAACCAACAGGACTGCAGGGAGATTGACGTGGAGGAGAAACGCCGAATCCTGGTTATCGGCACCGGCGACACCAAGGCCGACGAGCTTCTGTTCATGCGCGAGCGCATCGAGGCCGTCGGCGGCGTTGCCGTGATGATGGACGTGAGCGTGCTTGGCGACCCGCCCTACAGGCCGGAGCATGACAAGCATGCGGTGGCGCGCGCGGCGGATGCGACCATCGAGGCCATCATCGCCAGCGGCGACGAGAATACCGCGATGACGCTGATGGCGCTTGGTGCTGCGCGGCTTGCGCGCTCGCTCTACGACCGGGGCGAAATCGACGGCTTCATCGCGCTGGGCGGCTCGATGGGCACCGACCTTGCGCTTGACGTGGCGCTGGCGCTGCCGCTCGGCGTGCCGAAATTCGTCGTCTCGACGATCGCCTATTCGCATCTCGTTCCGCCGGAGCGCATCGCCACCGACCTGATGATGATCCTGTGGGCAGGCGGCCTCTACGGGCTCAACAGCGCCTGCAAGGCGGTGCTGTCGCAGGCCAGCGGCGCCGTGGTCGGCGCCGCGCGGGCCGTCGTCAAACCCGATATGTCGCGGCCGAAGATCGGCATGAGCTCGCTGGGCAAAAGCTGCCTGCAATATATGGTGACGCTGAAGCCGGAGCTGGAAAAGCGCGGCTACGAGGTCATCGTCTTCCACACCACCGGCATGGGCGGACGGGCCCTTGAGGCGATCGCGGCGCAGAAGGGTTTCGTCGCGGTGCTCGATTTCAGCCTGCAGGAGCTCGCCAACCAGCTCACCGGCTCGGTGGTGAATTCGGGCACGGACCGGCTGGAGAATGCCGGGCGGCAAGGCATCCCGCAGATCGTCGCGCCCGGCGCCATCGACATGGTGGATTTCCCGACCTGGCAGGCAGTGCCGTCGCGCTTCGCCCAGCGGCCATACCACGCGCATAACCGGCTGCTGGCGTCGGTGACCTCCGACGGCGCGACGCGCCGGGAGATCGCGCGCGCCATCGGCGACAAGCTCGCCGCGGCAACCGGGCCGACCGCCTTCATCCTGCCGGCCGGCGGCATCCAGCAATGGGACCAGGAAGGCGAGCCGCTCTATGAGCCGGAGGCGCTGTCGGCCTTTGTCGAGGAGATGAGGGCGCGCGTGCCGGACAATGCCGAGCTGCATGAGATCGCTGGGCACATCAACGATGCCGCCTTCAGCGCCAAGGCACTGGAGATCTTCGATCGCTGGGTGGCCGAGGGCGTCGTTCCGCCCGGCGTGACCGGCAGGCGCGTGGCATGAGCCCGTTGAAGCCGCAGGCGCTGGTGCTCGATTTCGGCGGCGTGGTCACCCGCACTTTGTTCGAGACGCATGCGCTGACCGAGCAGGCGCTCGGCTTGCCTGCCGGCAAGCTGCGCTGGAAGGGTCCGTTCGATCCTGGCAGCGATCCGCTTTGGCGATCGATGCAACGCGACGAAATCAGCGAGCGCGACTATTGGACGGAACGAACGCGCGAGGTCGGCGCTCTGGTCGGCGAAAACTGGACCTCGATGCAGACCTTCGTGCAGCGGGCGCGTGGAGCGGAGCCGGAAAAAGTGGTGCGACCGGAGGCCGACCAAGCCATCCGCACCGCGTATGCCGCCGGTGTCCGCCTCGCCATCCTGTCGAACGAGCTCGACCTGTTCTATGGCGCTGATTTTCGCCAGCGCCTGCCGCTGCTTTCGCTTTTCGAGGCGATCGTGGATGCGACCTATACAAAGATCCTCAAGCCCGACGCCCGCGCCTATGCGATGGTCGGCGAGGCGCTGCGCCTGCCGCTTTCGGCCTGCGTCTTCGTCGACGACCAGAAGCGCAATGTCGACGGTGCGATTGCCACCGGCATGCCAACCGTTCATTTCGACGTCGCCCGACCGGCGCAAAGCTATGCCGAGGCGCTCAGCCATTTCGGCCTGACGCTCTCCTGATTGGAAAACCGGAGTTCCTCCCGATGCGTGACATCAACTTCCTCACCGAAAACAACGCCAAGCCGATCTGGCATCCGATGGCGCATCCGGCCGAAATGCGGGCGAGCCCGCCGAAGATCATCATGAAGGGCGAAGGCGTTTCGGTGACCGATGCCGAGGGCCGCACCGTGCTCGACGCCGTCGGCGGCCTGTGGAACGTCAATCTCGGCTACAGCTGCGATCCGATCAAGCAGGCGATGACCGCGCAGCTCGACGCTCTGCCCTATTATTCAGGCTTTCGCGGCACCTCGACCGGACCGTCGATCGAGCTCGCCTATGAGCTCACCGAATGGTTTGCGCCGGAAGGCATGGTGCGCGCCTTCTTCACCTCGGGCGGCTCGGATTCGGTCGAGACGGCGCTCCGGCTCGCCAGGCAGTATTGGAAGATCCGCGGCCAGGCCGACCGGACGAAATTCCTGGCGCTGAAGAAGGGCTATCACGGCACCCATTTCGGCGGCGCCTCGGTCAACGGCAACTCCAATTTTCGCCGCAACTACGAGCCGCTTTTGCCCGGCGTCTTCCACACGCCGGCGCCCATGACCTACCGCAACCCGTTCGACGAGACCGATCCGGCAAAGCTGGCGAAACTCTGCGCGCGCGCGATCGAGGAAGAGATCGCCTTCCAGGGCGCCGACACGATCGCCGCCTTCATCATGGAGCCGGTGCTCGGCGCCGGCGGCGTGATCGTCCCGCATGAGAGCTTCATGCCGATGGTGCGGGCGATCTGCGACCGCCACGACATCCTGTTGATCGCCGACGAGGTGGTGACGGGCTTCGGCCGCACCGGCGCCTGGTCAGGCTCAAGGCTCTCCAGTACGAAGCCGGATTTCATGACCATCGCCAAGGCGATCACATCGGGATACTTCCCGCTCGGCGCGACGATGATCGGCGCCAAGGTCGCCGAAATCTTCGAGGCCGACAAGACCAGCTTCGGCGCGATCGGCCATGGCTATACCTATTCCGGCCATCCGGTCGGCTGCGCGGCCGGTCTGGCGACGCTCGCCGAGACGAAACGGCTGGCCGTCAACGAGAATGCCGCAGCGCGCGGCGTCGAGCTCGGCAAGGCGCTGGAGGCGCTGAAGGCCAAGCACCAGCTGGTCGGCGATGTCCGCTACCAGGGTCTGATGGCGGCGCTCGAGCTGGTCTCGGACCGCGCCGCGAAGAAGCCGGTCGACAAGAAGACGATGGCCGCCGTCGCGGACGGCGCTTACGAGGCGGGCGTCATGCTGCGCGTCTCGGGCAACAACATCATCCTGTCGCCGCCGCTGATCATCACCGCGGCCGATGTGGCGAAGATTGCCGAGGGGTTGGATGCGGGGTTGACCGCTGCTGCCGCAGCCTAGCGAATAGGGAATAGCGAGTAGCGAATAGGGAGCGGCTTTCCCCTACTCGCTATTCGCTACTCACTATTCGCTCTCTGCGCCATGCCGCCGGCGCCATTCCAACCGCCTGCCGAAAGAAGCGCGAGAAGTATGCCGGATCGTTGAAGCCGGTCTCGTAGGCGATGTCCTCGACCGTGCGTATGGTGAAGAGCAGCAGGCGCTTGGCCTCGACCAGGCGCCTGTCGCCGATCGCCTGGCGCACGCCCGAGCCCAGCACCTGATGCGCCGCCTTGTCGAGCAGGTGCCTGGTGGTGCCGAGCTCCTCGACATAGCGCTCCACCGGCCAGTCGTCGCGGAAGTGGCGGTCGATCAGCCGCCTGAGTCGGCCACCCAGCGCCACCGCCGCCGGCACGGTCACCGCATGCGACTGGGCGTCGAGACGGGCGATGTGCGACAATGCCACCGCGATCAGCGGCGGCAGGATCTTTTCCGCGCCGGCTTGGGCCTCGGCATATTCGGCCTGGATCATCCTGACGGTGTCGCCCAGCCTTTGCCAAAGCGCTCCATCACCCCGCGCGGTGATGAAAACCGGTTGATCGAGCGGCAGCGCCGAATGTTCCGCGATTGCCGCGAGCGCCGCATCCGCAACCGAGACGACGATGGCGTCGGTGCCCGGCTCGATGTCGAAGCCATGCACCACGCCGCTCGGCATGTAGCTCACCGTCGGCGCCGAAAAACTCCAGGTCTTGTCCTCGATCCGATAGAGGCCCTGCCCGCTCGTCCAATAGGTGATCTGGGCCATTTGCGGATGTTTGTGCGCCAGAACGTGGCCGCGATGCACCGAAGCGCGGGCCTGCACGGTCTCGACATGCAGGAATCCGATCTCGAGCGCCCGAGCCGGCTCGCCGTAGACGAAGAATTCCAGAATGGCGGTCTGGCTCATAGGCAGCCGGAAAAAGTCCAAGCGGTTTTGCGCTTTCGTCCATAAACCATTGTGACGTATCCGGCTACTCTCTACCAATCCAAGGGAGGATCATGATGCGATCGGAAGATTTCCGGGCCGACAATTCGCGGCCGTTCACGGGCGCCGAATATCTGGCGAGCCTGCGCGACGGACGCGAGGTCTATATCAACGGCGAACGGGTGGCGGACGTCACCAGCCACCCGGCGATGCGCAATTCGGTGCGCTCGCTGGCGCGGCTCTACGACGCGCTGCACGACCCGGCCCAGCAGGCGATGCTGACCTCGCCCACCGACACCGGCTCGGGCGGCTTTACGCACAAATATTTCCGCGTCGCGCACTCCTCCGCCGAGCTTGCCGCGCAGCAGGGCGCGATCGCGCATTGGGCGCGCATGACCTATGGCTGGATGGGCCGCACCGCCGACTACAAGGCGGCGCTGATGAACACGCTCGGCGCCAACGCCGATTGGTATGGGCCGTTCAAGGACAATGCGCGCGCCTGGCATAAACGCGCGCAGGAAGCGGTCCTGTTCATGAACCACGCCATCGTCAATCCGCCGATCGACCGCCACAAGCCAGCCGAGCAGGTGAAGGACGTCTTCGTGCACATCACCAAGGAAAACGACGCCGGCATCTGGGTGTCGGGCGCCAAGGTGGTGGCGACGTCGTCGGCGCTCACCCACTACAATTTCCTGGCGCAGAGCTCGGCCACGGTGACCGAGGATCCGTCGCTGTCGGTGATGTTCATCGTGCCGATGAACGCGCCGGGCATAAAGATGTTTTGCCGCGTCTCCTACGAGCAGACGGCCAACACCGTGGGCCATCCCTTCGACTATCCGCTGTCCTCGCGCTTCGACGAGAACGACGCGATCCTGGTGCTCGACAACGTGTTTATCCCCTGGGAGGACGTGCTGGTGCTGCGCGACGCGCAAAAAATCCTGTCCTTCCATCCCGCGTCGGGCTTCATGCATGGCTATTGCTTCCAGGGCTGCACGCGCTTTGCGGTGAAACTCGACTTCCTCGCCGGGCTGCTGGCCAAGGCGCTGCGGGCCACAGGCGGCGACGCCTTCCGCGGCAATCAGGCGGCGCTCGGCGAGGTGATTGCGCTGCGCCACATGTTCTGGAGCTTTTCCAATGCCATGGCGCACAACCCCATACCATGGGCGAACGGCGCGGTGCTGCCCAATCTCGAGGCCGCGCTCGCCTATCGCACCTTCATGTCGGAAGCGTATCCGCGCGTCATCGACACGGTGCGCCGGGTGGTCGCCTCGGGGCTGATCTACCTGCCCTCCTCGGCGCGCGACTTCGACAATCCTGAGATCGGCCGCTACCTCGCGCAATATGTGCGCGGCTCCAACGACATGGGCCATGTCGAGCGCATCAAGATCATGAAGCTGCTGTGGGACGCGACCGGCACCGAATTCGGCGGCCGCCACGCGCTCTACGAGCTCAACTATGCCGGCGCGCCGGAAGAGGTGCGGCTGCAGGTTCTGAAGGGCGCCGAGCGCGGCGGCCGGCTGAAGCAGATGGAGGAACTCGTCGACCAATGCATGGCCGACTATGACGAAAAGGGCTGGACCGGCGACACCTGGCTGCCGCCGCTGTCGGCCCAGGCCAACTGACGGGAGGCCGGCCATGGAGACGCCCATGGAAACACAAGTCGCAAGGCTGGAATTCCGCGAGGCCATGGCGCGGGTCTGCGCGCCGGTAAACATCGTCACCACCGACGGCCCGGCCGGGCGCGGCGGCTTCACCGCAACCGCCATGTGCAGCGTCTCCGACGACCCACCGACGCTGCTTGTGTGCATGAACGAGCGCTCGGCGCAGACCGGCATGTTCCTCGCCAACCAGCGCTTCTGCATCAATGTGCTGACCCAGTCGCACATGCACCTGGCGGCAAAATTCGCCGGCGCGATCCGCGACATGGCCGAGCGCTATCAAGCCGCGCGCTGGCAGACGATGCCATCCGGCATGCCGGCGCTGCTTGACGCCATCGTCAGCTTCGACTGCGAGATCGGCGCGGTGAACAAGGTCGGCACGCACAATGTGATGTTCGGCCGCGTCGTCGACATCCGCCACGGCAGCGACGAGGCGGCGCTGCTCTATGTCGGGCGCAACTACATGCAGCCGAGCGCGCTGGGGAGCTTTGGAGGGTGAGCGCGACTTCGCCTTCTCCCCTTGTGGGAGAAGGTGGATCGGCGCGTAGCGCCGAGACGGATGAGGGGTGTTGGAAGGAATGAGGCTGCGGTGGATTTCGTGCGTCTCACTCCGCTGGAGCACCCCTCATCCGTCCGAGCTTCGCTCGGCCACCTTCTCCCACAAGGGGAGAAGGAAAAGGCGTCACCCCTCCACCGTCTCCGACTGGATCAGGCTCTCCAGCATGTCGAGCAGGCGCTCATGCTCTTCGGCGCCGTAGCGCTTTTCAATGGCGTCGTAGATGGCGACCCGCTCAGGGGCCAGCTCCTCGATCAGCGCCACGCCGGTGGGGCTGATCGCGAGCAGGGCACGGCGGCCGTCATCCTTGACCTTGTTGCGGGAGATGAACTCGCGCTCTTCCAACGCCTTGATGATGCGGGTCAGGCTCGGCGGCAGGATCGAGGCGCGGTTGGCGAGCTCTGTCGCTTCCAGCGGGCCGGCTTCGGCGAGAACGCGCAGCACGCGCCACTGCTGCTCGGTGATGTCGTGGCGGGCGAGCATCGGCCGGAAATGCGCCATGATCACTTCGCGGGCGCGAAGCAGAGCCATGGGCAAGGAGCGGCGGGTGCTGGGCGGTAGCAAAATCAGGTCTCCGAAAATTCCAGTCCAGTACGACTCGCAACAAGGATTAAGGTCCGGATCGCAGCTATATCCGCGATTTTGCCGGGAGCGGCAATCCCGCCCCGGAAGCTGCATCCACAGAGAGAACGACGCTTGACATTCCGGCGTCAAGATGTAATTCACATGTTAACTACAAGGTGGAGGAAACCTTGCCCCATATGGCGATCGAATATTCGGCGAATCTCGACGCGAAGGTCGACATGGGCGAGCTTTGCGCGCTGGTCTCGCGCACCATCCTCGAAACAGGACTGTTCGAACCGGGCGCGGTCAGGGTGCGCGCCTTCCGCGCCGAAGCCTATGCCATCGCAGACCGGCTTCCGGAAAACGGCTTCATCGACATGAATTTCCGCATCGGCAAGGGCCGCAGCGCGGCGGAAAAGAAGAGCGCCGGCGAGGCGATCTTCGCAGCCGTGACCGATCATCTGGCATCGCTGTTCGCCACGCAGCATTTCGCGCTGTCGCTGGAGATCCGCGAGATCGACGCCGAGCTGAGCTGGAAGAAGAACGCCATCCATCCGCGCCTGCGCGGCAAGTGATCTAGAACGGGAAAGAAATCATGGCGGCACTGGACGACAATCTGCGGAAGGCCGAGGCCTATCTGGAACGATTCCGGAAAAACGGCGTGCTGAACCAGATCGGCGGCGAAGCGGTGCCTGCCGCGGACGGCTCGACCTTCGAGACGCTTTCGCCCGTCGACCTCAAGCCGATCGCCAAGGTTGCGCGTGGCAAGGCGGCCGACATCGACAGCGCGGCAAAAGCGGCCAAGGCCGCCTTCAAGGACTGGGCGGCGATTTCCGGCGACGCGCGCAAGAAGCTGCTGCACAGAATAGCCGACGCTATCGTGGCGCGGGCGGAAGAGATCGCCTTCGTCGAATGCATGGACACTGGCCAGTCGCTGAAATTCATGGCCAAGGCGGCGCTGCGCGGCGCCGAGAACTTCCGCTTCTACGCCGACCGCGCGCCGGAAGCGCGTGACGGCCGGACGATCCGCGCGCCGAACCAGGTCAACATGACGACGCGCGCGCCGATCGGCCCGGTCGGCGTGATCACGCCGTGGAACACGCCCTTCATGCTGTCGACCTGGAAGATCGCGCCGGCTTTGGCGGCCGGCTGCACGGTGGTGCACAAGCCGGCCGAGCTGTCGCCGCTCACCGCCCGGCTGCTGGTCGAGATCGCCGAGGAGGCGGGCCTGCCCAAGGGCGTGTGGAATCTCGTCAACGGTTTCGGCGAGGATGCCGGCCGGGCGCTGACCGAACACCCCGACATCAAGGCGATCGGCTTCGTCGGCGAAAGCCGCACCGGCTCGATGATCATGAAGCAAGGGGCGGAGACGCTGAAGCGCGTGCATTTCGAGCTCGGCGGCAAGAACCCAGTCATCGTCTTCGCCGACGCCGACCTGGAGCGGGCGGCGGATGCCGCCGTCTTCATGATCTATTCGCTGAATGGCGAGCGCTGCACGTCGTCCTCGCGCCTGCTGGTCGAGGCTTCCGTCCACGACAAGTTCACCGACCTGGTGGCTGAGAAGGCGAGGCGCATCAGGATAGGCCATCCGCTCGATCCCGACACAGTGGTCGGGCCGCTGATCCATCCGGTGCATGAGGAAAAGGTGCTCTCCTATATCGAGATCGGCAAATCGGAAGGCGCGGTCGTCGCCGCCGGCGGCGGCAAGTTCGCCGGTCCGGGCGGCGGCTGCTATGTCAGCCCGACGCTGTTCGTCGGCGCCACCAACAAGATGCGCATCGCCCAGGAGGAAATCTTCGGGCCGGTGCTGACGGCGATCCCGTTCAAGGACGAGGCCGAGGCGCTGGCTCTCGCCAACGACACGCAATACGGCCTGACCGGCTATCTATGGACCTCCGACGTCACCCGCGCGCTGCGCTTCACCGACGCGCTCGATGCAGGCATGATCTGGGTGAATTCGGAAAATGTCCGGCACCTGCCGACGCCGTTCGGCGGCGTCAAGAGCTCGGGCATCGGCCGCGACGGCGGCGACTGGTCGTTCGACTTCTACATGGAAACCAAGAACATCGCATTCGCCACGGCGCCGCATTCGATCCAGAAGCTCGGCGGCTGACCGGAGACAACCATGGCCCTGCCCCAACCCAACCTCTACCCCGCCTTCAACATCGTGCGGCTCTCCCATGTCGAGCTCGCCGTCACCGACCTTGCCAAGTCACGTGCCTTCTATGTCGACACGCTCGGCCTGCAGGTAACCGACGAGACCAGCGGCGCGATCTATCTGCGCGCCATGGAAGAGCGCGGCCACCACTGCATCGTGCTGCGCAAGGCGACGACGCCGGAAGCGCGCGAACTCGGCTTCAAGGTGTTCTCCGACGAGGACCTCGACAAGGCCGAGCACTTCTTCAAGGGAAAAGGCCTGCCGGTGGAATGGGTCGAGCGGCCTTATCAGTCACGCACCTTCCGCACCCGCGATCCGCATGGCATCCCGCTCGAATTCTATTCGAAGATGGAGCGGCTGCCGCCGATCCACCAGAAATACGCGCTCTATAAGGGCGTGAAGCCGCTGCGCATCGACCACTTCAACTGCTTCTCGCCGAATGTCGATGAATCGGTGTCCTTCTACAACGAGCTCGGCTTCCGCGTGACCGAATACACGCAGGACGAAGAGACCGGTAAGCTGTGGGCGGCCTGGACGCACCGCAAGGGCGGCGTGCACGACATCGCCTT
The DNA here is from genome assembly GCF_033977215.1 of Mesorhizobium humile. Taxonomy (NCBI): domain Bacteria; kingdom Pseudomonadati; phylum Pseudomonadota; class Alphaproteobacteria; order Hyphomicrobiales; family Phyllobacteriaceae; genus Mesorhizobium; species Mesorhizobium humile. Next base: position 91,646 of record NZ_JAVIIV010000003.1, on the reverse strand, counting down.
CACCAACGGCCTCGGCCCGCGACTGCACCATGTCGCCTTCTGGGTGCCGACCCCGCTCAACATCATCGACCTGCTCGACCTGATGGCGACCACCGGCTATGTCGGCAACATCGAGCGCGGCCCGGGGCGGCATGGCATCTCCAACGCCTTCTTCCTCTACATCCGCGACCCCGACAACCATCGCATCGAGATCTACTGCTCGGACTACCAGACGGTCGATCCGGATCTCGAGCCGATCAAGTGGGATCTCAAGGACCCGCAGCGCCAGACATTGTGGGGCGCGCCGGCGCCGCGAAGCTGGTTCGAGGAAGGCAGCGTGTTTGCGGGTGTGGAACCGCGCAAGTCCGATCTCGCGGCCTCGCCGATCGTGGCGCCTTGATGGGCTATTGGGAGATGTTCGCGTTCTGCCGCGCCCCCCTCTGTCCTGCCGGACATCTCCCCCTCAAGGGGGGAGATTGGATGTCATCTTCGACTTCGCCAATTTTCAACACCGCAAGAAAAGCGCCGGCCGCGAATTCTGCCAATCTCCCCCCTAGAGGGGGAGATGTCCGGCAGGACAGAGGGGGGCGCCGTAGAACTCGACGCTTCCGGTTGGCCGATAGAATCCACCGTGGAGCATCAGCATGAGCGCGGGACGCCTCGCCACCTTCACCGTCGGCGGCAAGACGCGCTACGGCGCGATCACCGACAAGGGCGTCGTCGATTTGTCGGCGCGGCACGCGGAATGGCCGACGCTGCGCGAGGCGATCGAGGCCGGCGCGCTGGTGAAACTAGCCGAGGAGGCCGACCGCCTCGCGGCCGATTTCCGGATCGAGGACATCGCCTACGAAATACCGATCCCCTCGCCGGAAAAGATCATCTGCGTCGGCGTCAACTATCCGGATCGCAACGAGGAGTACAAGGACGGGCAGGCGGCGCCTTCGAACCCGTCGCTGTTCATCCGCTTCCCACGCTCCTTTGTCGGCCATGGCGCGCCGCTGGTGCGGCCGCCGGAATCGACCCAGCTCGACTATGAGGGCGAGGTCGTCATCGTCATCGGCAAGAGCGGGCGACGCATCGCCGAGGCCGATGCGCTTGGCCATATCGCGGCGCTGTCGCTGTGCAACGAAGGCACGATCCGCGACTGGGTGCGCCACGCCAAGTTCAACGTCACGCAGGGCAAGAATTTCGACCGCACAGGCTCCATCGGGCCGTGGCTGGTGCCGTTCACCGACGAGGCGCAGATCGCCGATATTTCGCTGACCACGCGCGTCAATGGCGAGGTCCGCCAGCAGGACCGCACGAGCCGCATGATCTTTTCCTTCCGCAAGATCATCAACTACATCTCGACCTTCACCACGCTGGTGCCGGGCGACGTCATCGTCACCGGCACGCCGACGGGCGCAGGCGCCCGATTCGACCCGCCGATCTGGCTGAAGCCGGGCGATGTGATCGAGGTCGAGGCCGACGGCATCGGCCTGCTCCGAAACGGCGTGGTCGACGAAGGAGCCGGCCAATGATGACGGAGATGGAAGTCGAGGACGCCGCGCAGCGGCTGTTCGAAGCCGAGCGCGACCGCCGCCAGATCAGGCTGCTCAGCCTCGACTTTCCGCAAGCGACGATGGACGACGCCTACCGCGTGCAGGCGGCGCTGGTGAAGCGCAAGGCCGCATCGGGACTGACGATCAAGGGCTGGAAGATCGGCCTGACCTCGAAAGCGATGCAGTCGGCGCTCAGCATCGACATCCCGGATTCCGGCATCCTGTTCGACGACATGTTCTTCGAAGACGGCGGCATCGTGCCGGCCGATCGTTTCATCCAGCCGCGCATCGAGGCCGAGATCGCCTTCGTCATGAAGGCGCCTTTAGCCGGCCCGGACATTTCGATCGACGACGTGCTCGACGCCACCGACCACATCACGCCGGCGCTTGAAATCCTCGACACCCGTATCGAGCGGATGAACAAGGAGACCGGCAAGATCCGCACCTTCTTCGACACGATCTCGGACAATGCCGCCAATGCCGGCATCGTCGTCGGTGGCCGCAAGGCGGGTCCACTCGAGGCTGATCTGCGCTGGATCGGCGCCATCGTGTCGCGCAACGGCGAAGTCGAGGAGACCGGGCTCGGCGCCGGCGTGCTCGATCATCCGGCGAAAGGCATCGTCTGGCTCGCCAGCCGGCTGCATCAATACGGCATGCAGATCGAGGCCGGACAGGTCGTGCTGTCGGGCTCCTTCATCCGGTCGGTCGAATGCCGGCATGGCGACCGGATCGTTTCGGATTTCGGCTCGTTTGGTGAGATCCGCATCGCCTTCGCCTGATCGGCGCATTTCTCGGCATCTGAAAAGAAAAAGGCCGGGCGCGAAAGCGGCCCGGCCAAGCATGAAGGTCATAACCTTCAGAGGGGAACATCGCCCGGCGCAATGGGAGGAAAACACCGAGCGATGATGTGCATTTGGGGTCTGAACGGAGGATTTTCCACGAACGAAATTCCAAAAAAGATCGAAGTCGCGAAAAATTCTCACTCAATCACGACGAATCGTCAGCCGGCGGCCGATGCTTTTTCCAGAAGGTCGGCATAATGCCGCCGGGCCACGTCGGGATGCGACCTCAGCCGGCTTTTCAGCACATTGGTTCCGACATTGCGGAAGAGCGGATTGTCAGGGTCGCTGGCCGGGCCGCGCGCTTCGGCAGCGAGTTCCTCCGGCAGGTCGAGCAGCGGGATCGTCGCGTCGAGACGTGCGCTGAAGAAGAACGGAACCGAAATCCGTTCGACGCCGGCCGGCGGCGTGACGACGCGGTGCACGGTAGCCCTGAGATAGCCGTTCGAGGCGAGTTCGAGCAGCTCGCCGATGTTGACCACGAGCGTTCGCGGGATCGGGTCGACATCGACCCAACTGCCGTCATATTCGACCTGCAGGCCCTTGTTCTCGTCCTGCAGCAGGAGGGTCAGAAAACCGCCATCCTTGTGCGCGCCGACGCCCTGGTCGTCGCCGGTGGCGTCGCGGCCGGGATAGCGCACGATCTTCATGCGATGGTTCGGCTCGCCGCGATAGATCGGATCGAAAGCGTCCTCCGGCTGGTCGAGCGACAGCGCGAAAGCCTTGAGCAGCCGGATCGCCACGTCAGTCGCCTTGGCCTGCCAGGCAAGCAGCGCGGGCTTGAGCTCGGGAAGTGCTGTGGGCCACTGGTTCGGGCCCTGCAGCCGCGTCCAGGCGGGAACGCCCGGCCCTTGCGCAATGGTCGCGCGCTCGACGCCGATGTCGAGCTGCTCACGCCAGTCGGCCTTGCCCCTGGTCAGCTCGCCGCCGGCGCGCGTATAGCCTCGAAACTGCGGCGACTTCACCATTTCGATGCCGAGCTTGTCGGGTTCCGGCAAGGCGAAGAAGCGGCGCGCCGCGCCGAGCACGGCATCGATTTCCGGCTGGGTGATGCCGTGACCGCTCAGATAGAAGAAGCCGACGTCGCGGGCTGCTGTGCGCAGGTCGAACAGGAAAGTTCGAAGTTCCGACGGACCCTGCTCCAAGCGATCGAGATCGAGCACCGGAATTATTCTGGGCATGGACAGGCTCCTCTCGGCGGTAACTCTTTGTTTTAGCTCCCCGCCCGCACGATGACATGGGCGCCATTGCCGGTGAAGAAACACACCGACCAATCTCATTGCAAACGGCGCAAGCCGGCGCTCAATTCCCGGCATTTGCGGCAAATTGCGTTCGCGTCCGGTGCCCGCCCCTATCCGCGACGGTCCAGCCGCGCGACCAGCCGGTCGCCGATGCACTGGATGCCGCAGACCAGCACGATAAGCACGACAACCACGGCGACCATCACGCTGGTCTCGAAGCGCTGATAGCCGTAGCGAATGGCGAGATCGCCGAGACCGCCGGCGCCGATGGCGCCAGCCATGGCCGAAGCGCCGACGAGCGTCACCAGCGTCACCGTGAAGCCGGCGACGATGCCCGCCAGCGCTTCCGGCACCAGCACCTCGCGAATGATCGTCCAGCGATTGCCGCCCATGGCGCGCGCCGCCTCGATCAGCCCGTGATCGACCTCGCGCAGCGACACTTCGGCAATGCGGGCATAGTAGGGCGTCGCCGCGATCGACAGCGGTACGATCGCTGCCCAGGTACCGATCGAGGTGCCGACGATCAGCCGCGTCACCGGGATCAGCGCCACCAGAAGGATGATGAAAGGCACCGAGCGGAAGCCGTTGATGATGGCGCCGAGAATGCGGTTGACCCAAAGGCTCTCGGCAATACCGCCGCGGTCGGTGGCGACCAGCGCAAGGCCGAGCGGCAGGCCGAAGACCAGCGAGATGAGACCGGACGCTCCGGTCATCAGCACCGTTTCCCAGATCGAGCGGATGAGGAGTTCAAACAGGACCGGCGACATGGCCAAGCACCTCCACCCGCGCGCCGCGGTCTTTCAGGAATGCGACAACCGCCGCCAGATGCGCGGCATCGGCTCCGGGAATGGACAGGAACAGCGTGCCGACAGGCTGGCGCTGCACGTGGTCGATGCCGCCGTGCACAAGGCGGAACGGTCCGGGCACGCCGGCGCTCAGCTCAGACAACAACGGGCGACGCGCCGCCTCGCCGGCGACGTCGATCCTGAGGATCGTTTCCACGCCTTCGCCCGCGACGAGCCGAGCAGCGATCTCCGGCGGCAATTGCGGCCGGATGCCGCCGAGCAGGCTGCGTGTGATCTCGGATTTCGGATCGGCAAAGACCTGCCACACGGCGCCCTCCTCGACGATCCGGCCGGCATCGATCACCGCGATGCGATCGGCAATCGAACGGATCACCTCCATCTCATGCGTGATCAGCAGGATGGTGAGCCCGAGTCTCGCATTGATGTCTTTCAGCAGAGCGAGGATCGAGCGCGTCGTCTCCGGATCGAGGGCCGAGGTCGCTTCGTCGGATAAAAGCAGCGCCGGTCGCGCGGCCAAAGCCCTGGCGATGCCGACGCGCTGTTTCTGGCCGCCCGAGAGCGATGCGGGGTAGGCGCTGGCCTTCTCAGACAAGCCGACGAGTTGCAGAAGCTCGGCCGCACGCGCCATGCGCTCGGCGCGCGGCCGCCCTTCGATCTTGAGCGGCAGCGCGACATTGTCCTCGACGGTCTTCGCCGACAGAAGGTTGAAGTGCTGGAAGACCATGCCGATACGGCGGCGCAGCGGCTGCAGCTCGCGCTCGCCCAGACGGCCGATCTCGCGGCCTTCGATGAAGACCTCGCCGGAATCGGGTCGTTCCAGGCCGTTCAGGCAGCGGATCAGCGTTGACTTGCCGGCGCCGCTGCGGCCGATAATGCCGAGGATCTCGCCCTTGCGCACCGTGAGCGAAACGCCGTCGAGGGCGGCTGTCGCGCCGAAGCGACGCTTCAGGCCGACGAGGCGGACAACGTCTTCCTGCCCGACCGGCTGGACGTGGACCGTATCGGCGAGTCCGGCCGTGACATGCTGGTTCATCTCTATTTCCGTTTCAGTGCGAAAATACGATGGCGGCCCGCTCAAAAGCGGACCGCCTGTTCCCGACAACCAGGCCTCGGTCAATAGGCGCTGATCCCGGTGCCCTTGTAGACCTTGTCGAACTCGGCCTTGACCGCCTCGTTCTGGTAGGAGGCGACCAGCGTCTTCACCCAGGGCTCGTTCTCGGTTCCGGCCTTCACCGCGATGAAGTTGCGGTACGGATTGTCGGCCACCGGCTCCTGCGCGATGCGGTTTCCAGGGCCGAGGCCGCTCTTCAGCGCCCAGTCGGTGTTGACGACCGCGGCGTCGAGATCGTCGACAGAGCGGCCGACGATGCCGGCGTCGAGCTCCTTGATCTCGAGCTTCTTGGGGTTGTCGGCAATGTCGGCGGTCGTCGCCAGGATGCCAGTGCCCTCCTTGAGCTTGATCAGCCCCTCATGCTCCAGGACGTGCAGCGCGCGGCCTTCGTTGGAGGGATCGTTGGGCAGGCCGATGACGGCACCTTCAGGCAGATCGGCGACCTTGGTGTGCTTCTTCGAATAGAGCCCGATCGGCCAGACGCCGGTATAGCCGACCGGTACGATGTGGTAGCCTTGCGTCTTGATCTGATTGTCCAGATAGGGCTTGTGCTGGAAGGCGTTGGCGTCGATCTCGCCGCGTTCCAATGCCTCGTTGGGCTGGGTGTAGTCGTTGAAGACGACGGTCTCGATCGTCAGCCCTTTCTTGGCCGCCTCGGCGGTGACGACGCGCCAGACATCCTCATCCTCGCCGCTGATGATGCCGACCTTGATCGCCTTCTTGTCCTCGGCGAAGGATGGCGACGGTCCGGCGAAGCCGACAACGGCCAGTGTCGTGGCGAAAAGCGCGGCAAGTCCGGCGCGCCGGGTGATTGACGTAACGAGAGAATTTGAAGCGTTGCCGCGTTCGGCCATGATGCGTTCCTTGCGATCCTGAAATCATTTCGGCCCGGCGGGATGCGAAGCCTTGATCTCAGGATCATCAATGCTGCCTCATTGGGCAAAGAAGCGCTTTTCCTCTCGAAGGGAGTGCGGAAAATATTCTCTCAAAGATTTTGTGACTTGGAGAACACCGGTTGTTGGCAAGCCGATTTTGACCCGGCGCAGGTCGAAGCGGTAAACGCCTAGGAGGCCCGCTGCGCGGCGCGCCAGGTCGACCGGCCATTCCCCCGCAAGCGAGGCACCGTCGGCAGGCCCCGGGCTTCCTGAACGCTGAAGCCCAATCGCGTCAGGCTTGCCCGCGCCAGGGCCGCGTTGCTGTCGATGACGATCAATCCGTTCGTGTCGCCGAGGCTGGCCGCCACCACCGACAGTTCGGTGCAGCCGAGAAGCGCTGCATCGGCGCCAGCCAGTTGCGCGAGGTGAAGCGCCTGCTCGGTCTCGGCCGCGGCTTCTCCGATCGAGCCGGCCTTGACGAGCGCAATTGCGTTGTCGACCCGCTCTTGAAATTCCCTGTCCTGCGGAAGGCAGAGGTCGAAACCCGCCGCCGAAATCCTGTCCTGGTAGAAGCCGGAGGCCAGCGTGCCCCGGGTTGCGAGATTCGCGACCCTGCCGCGCTCCAGGCCACGGCGGATTTCTGCCACCACCGCGTCGCCGATGTGGATGATCTCGGCCTGCGAGTTCGCCGCCAGCTTATCGTACCAATGATGGGCGGTGTTGCAGGGCATCGCGATACAGGCGACGCCGAGCGCGTTGAGCGTCGAGACCGCAGCCGTCAGCGGCGCCAGCGGCCCGTCATGGCCGGCTAGGATCGCCTCGGTCCTGTCGGGCAATTGCGGCACGCTGAGGATGACCACAGGCACATGCTCGTTGTCGCGGAGCGCGTCGGTCATCCGGGTCAGCTTGAAGTAGAAGTCGGCCGATGCCAGCGGCCCAAGACCGCCGATGATGCCGAGCTGGGGACGGATGCTGTCGTCGATCATCGAACGGGCTCGGCTTCGAGCTCGCCCGCGACGATTTCATCGGACTGCGCCGTCTCCCTGTGACTGGGCGCGATCATTGCCGTGCTCGCCGCCACGGTGCAGACGCTGGATAGCGTCATGAACGTATCCACGGCCGCATCCACCGCGACGAAAAGGGCAAACGCCGCCTCGAAGGGGAGCTTCAGGTAGCCGCAGACGATGGACATCTGCGACAGGATGAGCAGGCTGCCCATGCCGCCGGTCGTCAGCGCCAGAAGCGCCGAGACGATGCCCACGAGCAAGAGGTCCGGGATCGCCAGCTGATGGCCGTAGAGCTGGGCGATGAACAGGGCGCCCGAAGTGTAGACCAGCGCCGGACCCGTTCGCAGCAGTGCGGCCTGCAGCGGCACGAGCAGTTCGACGACCACCAGGTTGAAGCGCAGGCGCTCGCTCAACAAGTTGATGACCCAGGGAAGCGAGGCGACCGAGGAACGGGTGGTGATGGCCACCATCAGGAGCGGCTGGCAGGTCTTGATCGTGGCCCAGTAGCTTCGCCGCGACCTGATGGCGATAATTGCAAACGCGCCGGCGAGGAATGTCAGGCAGGAAAGACCCATCACCAGCAGATAGCCGCCCATCAGCATCAGCGGCTTGGTACCCGTCGACGCGGTCTGGTCGGCGATCAGGATGAAGGTCGCGAAGGGCAGTCCCCAGACGAACCAGTTGGTCAGCACCGTACAGGCCCGGTACACCGCGTTGAGCGCCTGCGACAGGCTGAGCGACGAGGGCTGCGGGATCTTGCCCATCGCCAGACCGAAGAGCAGGCAGAACAACAGGACCTGGATGGTCTGGCCCGAGGCCAGCGCGTTGAAGACGTTGTTCGGCACCAGATCCATGAAGATCGAATGCCCGCCGTTCGGATCGCCGGTCGGCGGTGGCGGCTGGAACGGGAATGCGAGATCGGTGGAGACGCTGCCTTGGGAATTGATGAACTCGCCGAGCTCGATGCGCGACTGCGGGTTCTCGATCTGGCCGGGCTTGAGGATCAGCGAATAGGTGCCGCTCACCATTACGGCGAGGAACGATACGACCAGCACGGCGATGCCCACCTTGCCGAGGTAGCGGACCGATTTCGGGTCCTGGACCATCGCGGTGATGGAGAAGATGACGGACGACACCAGATAGGGCAGGACGACCATCTTGAGGAAATTCAGGTAGACCTGCGCGACAGGACTGACCGCGTGGGCGAAGGCCGGGTAATAGAGGCCGCACAGGATCCCGGCCAGGATCATGATCGTCGTCGTCAGCGGCGAGCGCAGGATGCGCTTTGCCGCCAGGCGCCAGTCGAAAGCCATGGGTGCAGCTACGTCCGAGACAGCCATTGTCAGGCTTTGCTCCCCTGGCGATAGCGCGCGATGATCTCGTCGGTGTTGAGGACCTGCTGGCCCTTTGCCAGATCGAGATAGAGATCGACAAAGGCCGCGAGATGCGGATTGTCCGGACTGATGCCGACCGCGATCGTGTCGACCTTGTCCGTCAGCGTGATCGAGCGCGCGACCACCGTCATCGAGGGATCGTCGACCATCAGCTTCTTGATCTCGAAATCGTCGCGATAGGCGAGGTCGATCCCGCCGTTGCGGATCGCGTCGACAACCGTGTTCCAGCCCGCGAAGCGGCGGATCTGCGCGTGCGGGAAAGTGGTCGCCGCATAGGTGGCGAAGGACGAGCCCTCGATCACGCCGAGATTGCCGGAGAAATCGCGGATGATCTGTTCGGGCGGCTTGCCTTGCGCAATGCGCGCCAGGTTCACGCGGTTGGCGAGCAGCCCCTGGTGCAGCATGGCGTAGGGCCGCGAATAGAGGATCGAGCGACCGCGCCGAAGGGTGCGGCTTAACTTGCCGATCGCCAGATCCGCCTCACCCGAGGTCAGCTTTTGCACCATGGCGTCGAAGGTCAAGGCGGACCGGTCGAACGCCGGTTCGACGCCAAGCTCCGCAGCTATGCCGCGCGCCAGATCCATATCGACGCCCTTGTCCCCCGAGCCGTCGGCCGGAAAGAAGGGATCGGAAGCGAAAGCCGGCATGGCGATGCGCAACTTGTTGTCGCTCACGATAGGCTTGGCGGGGTTCTGGGTCTGTTGTCCTTGCGCGGCCACGACTTGCGCCTGCGCGATCAGCAGCCCTCCGCCTCCGGCTGCAAACAGCGTGCGACGTGTAAGCGGCATGCGCGTTCTCAATTCGTGCAGGAGAGCCGGACAACAAATCTGACCAATCCGCAGTATGCACGCCGAAGTTAAGTAAAGGTATCTTTCACACCCTGCCTTTTTATATAGTAGATCACTAAAATTTTATCAGAAATATGCAGAGCCCCTAAAATAACAGAGGCGCGCGAAGAGGCGTGTTACTGCCTCGGGCAATTGATCGTCAGAACGTCTCGACCCAAGGCCTGAGATCGACCTCGAAGCTCCAGGCGCTGCGATGCTGGCGATGGGTAGCCAGATAAGTCTCGGCGATCGCATCGGGCGACAGGTGGCTGTCCGGCCGCTCGGGCGTCCTCGCGGGCGAGGCGATCTGGCCGTCAATGATAAAATGCGCGACGTGGATGTTCTTCGGGCCGAGCTCGCGCGCCATCGATTGCGACAGCCCGCGCAGGCCGAATTTCGGCATGGCGAAACCGGCGGAACCGGAAAAGCCCTTGAGGCTTGCGCTGGCGCCGGTGAACAGGATCGAGCCGGAGCCGCGCGCAAGAAGCCGGCGCGCTGCTTGCTGACCAACCAGGAAACCGCCATAGGCGCCGACGAGCAGAGCTTGCTTGACCGCCTCGGGATCGAGCTCGGTGATCGGACCGCGCGTGCGACCGCTGGCGTTGAAGACGGCAATTTCGAGCGGACCCGCTTTGTCGGCCGCCTCGAACAACCGCTCGACGGAGGCCACGTCAGACACGTCGGTTTCCACGGCTTGAGCGCCGGTTTCCTTGACCAGCGCGGCCAGCTTGTCGACGTTGCGGGCAGCAAGGACGACGCGCAAGCCTTCCCTGGAGAGGAGCCGTGCCAGCGAGGCGCTTAGCCCGGACCCGGCGCCCGCGATCACCGCAACATTGGCTGCCATGCCGTTTCCTCCTTTGGGATCGATGTCGGACCCGCAGGCTCGCGCCTTTGGCGGCGAGAGGCAAGAACGTGGTTGCTCGATTTTCGCCATTTGGCGCAAAAGGCACCCGCAAGGGCGCGGCGGAAGACTTGCCTGCCGGACCGATCCGTCCGACACGTGGATGAATGGCGATTCGAGGAACGACCATGGAACCAATCTGGGCCGTCGGCCTGATGACCGGCACGGTGCTCGACGGCAATATCGACGTGGCGCTGATCAAGACGGACGGCGAGCGCATCGCCAACACCGGCACCTACACGCTAGCCCCCTACCCGCAGTCGATCCGCGCCCTGCTCGAAGAGACGCTGCGCCAGGCGCGCGCCTGGAATTTCGAGGGACCGGAGCCGGCGATTTTTCGCGAAGCCGAGGAGGCGCTGACGCGCGCGCAATCGGCCGCGGTCAGGGATCTGGTCGAGAGCCAGGGCATGAGCATGACCGATATCGGCGTCGTCGGCTTCCACGGCCAGACCGTGCTGCATCGCGCGCCGCAGCCAGGGCGGACCGGCCGTACGCGCCAGCTCGGCGACGGCGAGCTGATGGCGTCGCTGCTCGGCACCAAGGTCGCCTATGATTTCCGCTCGGCCGATGTCGCGGCCGGCGGGCAAGGAGCGCCTCTGGCCGCCGCCTATCACGCGGCGCTGCTCAAGCAGGCGGACGTCAGCGGCGACACCGCCGTGCTCAATCTCGGCGGCGTCGGCAACATCACCTGGTGGGACGGCAAGGGCGATATCGTCGCTTTCGACACCGGGCCGGCCAACGCGCCGGTCAATGATTTCATCAAGTTGAAGGGCCTCGGCGAGATGGACCGCGACGGCAGGCTGGCCGCCGCCGGCAAGGTCGACGAGGAACGGCTCGCCCGGCTGCTCAAGCATCCCTATCTCACCAAACCCTATCCCAAATCGCTCGACCGCTTCGACTTCACCGCGGCGATGGCCGACGGGCTCGACGCCAAGGATGGTGCTGCGACATTAACGGCCTTCACCGTGTCGGCCGTCGGCAAGGCGCTCGACCTGTTGCCGCGCCGGCCGAAGCGGCTGGCGGTCAGCGGCGGCGGCCGCCACAACCCGACGATGATGGCGATGCTCGAGAGCCGCGCCGGCGTCGAAGTGGTGCAGGCCGAAACGCTCGGATGGAAGGGCGACGCGGTCGAAGCGGAGTGTTTTGCTTTCCTCGCCGTGCGCGTGCTGCGCGGCCTGCCGATCAGCTTTCCGAGCACCACCGGCGCGCCCGAGCCGATGCGCGGCGGAAAGCTGGCTGGCTGATCAGGGCTGCAATTTCTTCTGCAGGAAGATGCGGCTGCGGCCGATCGGAAAATCGGGCAGCGATCCAAATGGCTCATATCCCTGGCGCCGATAAACCTTTTCGGCGATCGGATTGAAGGTGTCGATCCAGGCGCCGTGGCAGCCGCGCGCGATGGCTTCCCGTTCGGCGGCGTCGAGCATACCGGCGGCTGTGCGCCGGCCGCGCAGCCTTTCGTCGACCCACAGCCACTGCACGTAGAGCCAGCCCCACGCAGTGTAGCCGGAGATGCCGGCGACGATGACGCCATGCTCGTCGCGCACGAAAACCGCGATCGGCTTTCGGCCTGACGCGCCGACATCGGCATCGTTGAAGGCGGTGAGACTTTCGCCCAGAAAAGCAAGGTCCCGCGGCATGGGCTCGGCGGTGATCTCGAGGTTGGTCTTCATCGGCTGCGGCTCCGGTTCGCAAGCCAGCCTTAGAGCAATTCCAGGAAAAGCGCGAAACGGTTTTCCGGCCGCAAGCGAAGAGCGGGGCCTGTTACCGAGGACCGGCTGAGCGCCACGCCGCGGCGCCTGCCGCCACCAGCATCAATCCGGCGGCGATCAGGGCGCAATTGGAGAAGCCGAGGCTCGTATAGAGCGGGCCGAAGCCTGCGGTGCCGACGGTGACGGCGAGATAGGTGACCGCGCTGTTCAGGCCCATGATGGTGCCGCGGCGCGACGGGTCGAGCGCGGTCAGGCGCATGACCAGCACGTTCAGCCCGAAATGGTTGGCCAGGCCCCAGGCGGCGATCGTCGCGATCAGCAGGCCGAAGCCGGTGCTGGCCAGGGCGATCGCGACGTAGACGGCGGCGACCAGCAGATAGGCGAAAGGCATGACACGGCGCGCGCCGACGCGATCGATGACGCCATCGAGCAAGGCGGCCGCGCCGAAGCCGAGGCCGTAGGCAACCGCCGCCAGGCCGTTGGCGCTGACCGGCTCGCCGAGGGCTTCATGGAGATGATCGCCGAGATAGCCGTAGACACCATAGAAGGCGGTCATGAAGGCGCCGCAGGCAATGAGCAGCGGCACGATACCGGGAACGGCGAGCGCGCCGAGCGGCGACGGCGCCGGACCGCTTTTCCTGGTGTCGTGAAGCGAGCTCATCGCCAGGCCGCCAACGGCCGCTCCCGCCAGCAGCGCCACGGCGGCGAAGACGGCGCGCCAGTGGATGAGATCGGCAATCACGGCGGACAGCGAAACGCCGGCGACCATCGAAAGCGTCCAGCCCGTCAGCACCACCCCGATGGTGCCGCTCTCGCGGCCGGGCGGCGCGATCGCGGCCGAGCTGGCATAGATAGCCGGCATGGCGATACCGGCGGCAATGCCGGCTACGAGTTGGGCGACCACCAACGCCATTACCGTCGGCGCGAGGGCACTGGCGACCAGCGCGATGGCCAGTAGCAGCAATGCGCCCTGCAGCATGCGGCGCGCGCCGATCCGGTCGATGTAGCGGGCAAGGAAGAGCGCGCTGGCCGACGTGCCGAGGCCGAAGGCGGCGGCGGCCGTCATCACCGCCGGCACGCTGGCGCCGAACGATGCCGCGACGGCCGGCGCAATGGGTCCCAGAACCAGCGAATTGGAGCCGATGACGGCGATGCAGCCCGTCAGCAGATAGGCGGTCGCCGGGATCGGCGCACGCGGCGCCGCGGTCAAAATTGCTGATTGATCACTGTTCGACATATCATCATAATGGCCGAACTAAATTCCGCATCAATGGAGAATTTCCATATGGACGTAGAAACAGATGACATTCAGCGGAACAAGCCTCCGACCCGTGAGATCGACCCCATAGACCGAAAGATATTAGGCGTTCTCGTCGAGGACGCGACCATCAGCTATGCCGAGCTCGGCGAGCGCGTCGGCCTGTCGCCGCCGGCGGCGCATGAGCGGGTCAAGCGGCTGAAGCGCAGCGGCGCCATCCGCGCCACATCGGCGATCATCGATCCGCGAGCGGTGAAGAAGCCTCTGCTTGCCTTCGTGCATATCGACACCAGGGGCTGGGGCAAGACGCCGGAACTGATGGCGGTCTCCAAATATCCGGAGGTCGAGGAGATCCATACGGTGGCCGGCGACACCTGCATGCTGCTCAAGGTGCGCACCGAGGACACTCGGGCACTGGAAGGATTGCTGGCCCGCCTCTATGACACGCCCGGCGTGACCTCGACGCGCAGCTATGTGGTGCTGTCGACCTATCTCGAGCGTCCGGTGCAGCCGGAGATCACCAGTGAATGGCCGGCACCGAAGCACATGGCGAATCCGATGTATTAGGTCGCCGCCAACTGATGGCGCCTGGAACGCGCCAGCAGATAGAACGCCGCGACATGCGTGATCATCAAAAGCGGCACGTAGAGGATCGGGATCGCGTAGGTCGCGCCCAACTGCCCGGCATGGCCGGGGAGGTCGAGCGTGACGCCGTGATAGTAGTCGCCGACAAGGTCGACCACGCCAACGAGGTTGAAGGCGACAACCGACGGCCAGAAGATCGCGGGCCTCGCCACTGCGAACAGCGCCAGCATGGCGAGCAGGCCGGTCGCGAAGTCGCCATAGGCGGCGAAGGCAGCAAAGCCGGCGGGCAAGTCCGGTCCGGTGATGCCCGGGATGAGGAAGACGAGCCCGAAGAAGCGGAAGCTGTGCAACGTGGCGATGGCGCGCTGCGCCTCTAATGGCTCCATCGACCTCAGCCTTGGCCAGATATAGGCGGCGAAGCAAAGCAGCCATGGCACGTAGCCCAGCGCAAGGTGGATGTTGAGGATCATCGCTGGTGTCATCTTCGCCTCCTAATTGTCAGTTCTTTGCGCAATTCCGGACGGAAAACCGCTCACACTTTTCCTGGAATTGCTCCGTTGACCGGGACGGCTTCGAACACCGCGGTGAGGATGCCCAGCCGGTCTTGCATCAGATTGCGCCCAAGATTGGTGGTGGGTTCGGCGAAACCCTGCCCCATGACGATGCCGAGATTGAGCGGTGGCGGGCCGGAGACGCGGAGCTCGGCGAACCAGGCCTTGGCGGCAGCGGTGTCGTCGCGGCGCACGAGCGTGCCGAAGCCGGCGGCCTCGATCGCCTCGCAGGTCGCTTCGGCCGTCAGCAGGAAGCTTTCGCCGGGCGTCTTCGCCCACGGCACCGGATAGAGCGGATCGCCGCCATTGAGCACGACGTCGAAGGTGGCGAATTTTCCACCCGGCTTCAGCACACGCCTGATCTCGCGATAGAGCAGTGGCCGGTCGGTAATGTTCATCGCCACATGCTGCAAAAGCGCGGCGTCGAACCGGCCGTCTTCGAAAGGTAGCGCCAACGCGCTGCCGGTTTCGAACGACACGTTGTCGTCCTGGCCGGTTCGCGCGGTCAGATAGCGCGCGGCCTCTACGAAAGGTTCGCTGAGATCGAGGCCAGTCACCTTGCAGCCATAGGTCGCCTCGAGGAAGCGAGCCGGCCCGCCGACGCCAGATCCGACGTCCAGCACCGACATGTCGGCGTCGATGACGGCCAGATTGGCGAGCTCGGCCGTCGCGGCCAGCCCACGGGTGTGGAACTGGTCGAGCGTGGCCAGTTGCTCGGGCTTCAGACGCTGTTCTTCCGATCCAAAGACCGCCAGCGCGGTCTTCAACCGATCGGTCAGGCCGGTCGCGCGGTAGTGATCGCGCACGCGATCGAGTTCATCGGTCATTGCCCACTTCCTTTCAGCCTTCCGGGTCACAGCAGAAATACGACCGCTTTCAGACGGAAACTATCCGCGATAATGTCGATGGGTCATGAAGCAGAACTTCACAGTCAGGCACGGCGCGCTCGATGGTGTCGAGGCGTTCTTGAGCGTCGCCAGGCACCGCAATTTCCGCAAGGCGGCGGGCGAGCTTGCCGTCACCCCGTCGGCGATCAGCCAGGCAATACGCACGCTCGAAGCGCGCATTGGCGCGGCGCTCTTCATCCGCACCACGCGCAGCGTCGGCCTGACCGAAGCCGGCGAGCGTTTTTTCGCGCGTGCCCGACCAGCCTTCGAGGAACTGATCGCCGCGAGCGAGATCGCGCGCGGCATGGGCCAGCGGCCGGCCGGGCTGTTGCGTCTTTCAGTGCCGCCGGCCGTTGTGCCGGTGCTGCTGGAGCCGATGATCGCCTCCTTCTGCCAGGCCTATCCCGAGATCGAGTTGGAGATCGTCGCCAGCGGCGAACTGGCCGACCTCGCCGCCGAAGGGTTCGACGCCGGCATCCGCATGGGCGACCTGGTCGCGCCCGACATGGTCGCGGTCCGGCTGACACCGTCCTTCCCGATGGCGGTCGTCGGCAGTCCCGACTATCTGCGCCGGCGCGCGGCACCTGAGCGCATCGAGGATCTGCGCGACCATGCCTGCCTGCGCATGCGCCGCTCGAACGGCTCGGTCGCGCCCTGGTCCTTTGTCGATGGCAACAAGACCGTCGAGGCGATCGTCTCGGGACCACTGATTGCGCACGACTATCCGTCGCTTCTCGGCGCGGCGATCCAGGGTGTCGGGCTGGCGCAGGTGCCAGGCCCGATCGCCGAAACGCCCATCGCCGACGGGCGCCTGCAGGCGCTGCTAGGCCGCTTCGCGGTGACCACGCCGGGCGTATTTCTCTACTACCCCGAACGGCACCAGGTGCTGCCCAAGCTGAGGGCTTTCATCGACCACATCAGGCAACCGGGCGGCGTTGATGCTTCCCCGAAGCGATCGGGCAAACGGCCGCAAAGCTGACGCTTCACATCTGGCGCTTCACTGGGCTGGATGCATCTGCGGATATTCGAGCTGCATGGCGACGAAATCCGTGGTGCGGCTACGGCTCGAAGCCGCGCGAATGGCGGTGGGGACCAGCAACGCGCCGCTCGACCATATCGCCGAGCACAGCGGTTTCGGCGATGCCGGGCGCATGCGCCGTGCTTTCGTGCGGGAGCTTCAGCCAGCCGCTGCAGGCGCTGAGGCGCGCGGCGACACGGAGGTAGTTCTCGCGCGCGCTATTCTCTCGCATGCCAGGAAAGGAACCTGCTTATCTCTTCCCGTTTGTCTTGCGACAAACCGACAAGGAGCTTCTCGTCGAGATACCCATCCCGGATAAGACTGCCAAAGACAACGATTAGCTGCGAGTAGCGATAGTCGAACATCTGCTCAAGGTTTCGCCGTTGCTGTCGCAGATGGTCTTCGATCTCCCACATGTCGGAAAACGTCGCCGCGTCGCTGGCCTTCCTTTTGAATTCGGCCAGTGTCTTGCTTAGCGCCACCTCCAGCGCCTTATCGAATGCGCTGCGGGCGACCTTCTTCTCGGACGAAGACCATTTCATATCGAAGCTCATGCAATACCTCCCTGGTTCTGCGGCCCAATCTCGGGCGCTCCGCGAAGCAAAGACAACGGACACGCCACTAGCCGGAGCGGGGCGCGATCAGCGACTGAATCCGCTCGGCGTCGGCGGGTGTCGCGGGGTTGTAGACGATCATGCCGAGCTCGGGCCGGCCGTCGACCGCAAAGACCGAGAACTCCAGCTCGATCAGTCCGATCTCGGGATGCCGCAGGCGCTTCACGCCCTCGCCATGGGCCGCAACGATGTCATTGTCGCGCCACAGCGCCTCGAATTCCGGACTGATCCGGCAAAGCTCTTCGACGAGCTGGGTGATTTCCGCGCCTGCGCCCGCCCTCGTGGCATCCGCCCTGAAGGATCCGACCACGAAGCGGGCGACGCTCTGCCAATCGTCCTGCGCGTCGCGCACGCGCGAGTTCCCAAACATCAAGCGCAGGATGTTGCGCTGTTCGCGCGGCAGCTTGGAATAGTCGGTCAGCATCGCGGCCGCGGCACGGTTCCAGGCAACCACGTCCCAGGTTGCGGTCTTGATGATGGCGGGGCTCGGGTCCAAGGCGTCGAGCACGCGCTGCAGGCGCGGCGTCACGCTGTCGACGTTCCTGTAGCGGACTTCCGGCGGTCGCCCGAGGCCCAGCATGAACAAATGCTCGCGCTCGGGCTCTGTCAGCATCAGTCCGGTCGCGATGCGGTTCAGCACGTCGGCGGACGGCGCGCCGCCCCTGCCCTGCTCCAGCCAGGTGTACCAGGTCGGGCTGATATTGGCGCGCTGCGCCACCTCCTCGCGGCGCAGCCCCTGCGTGCGCCGCCGCCCCGGGACGAAGCCGAAGGCGACCGGGTCGAGGCGCATGCGGCGATCCCGCAGGAAATTGCCGAGCTTGTTGACGGTCTGCGCAGGCATGACGATCCTGTTGATTATTATACCATGATAAAGTCACTACTTTAACAGGATGATTTATAGCGCGAGAAGGGCCTCCGAACAACAGAGGAGATCCCCCATGCGTGTATTCCTTACCGGCGCGACCGGTTTCATTGGTTCCAGGATCGTGCCCGAACTTCTTGCCGCCGGGCACCATGTGCTCGGCCTGACCCGCTCCGAAGCCGGTGCGCGGTCGCTTACGGCGGCTGGCGCCGAGCCCCATCGCGGCGACATCGAAGATCTCGATAGCCTGCGCGACGGCGCGGCGAAGTCGGATGCGGTGATCCACACCGCCTTCGACCACAACTTTGCGAACTTCGTCGCCAATTGCGAGAAGGACAAGCGCGTCATCGAAGCGCTGGGCGGGGCGCTCGCAGGCTCGGACCGGCTGCTCATCATCACGTCGGGCGTGGGCATGGGTTCGGGCGAGCACGGGCAGCCCGCGAGAGAAGACATCTTCAACACCGAACACCGCAATCCGCGCATCCGGTCCGAGCTCACCGGCGCGGCGATGGCCGAGAAGGGCGTCAAAGTATCGGTGGTGCGGCTGCCGCAGGTGCATGACACGGTGAAGCAGGGCCTGATCACCCCGCTCATCGAGATCACCCGCACCAGGGGCGTGTCGGCCTATCTTGGCGAAGGCCAAAACCGGTGGTCGGCAGCGCACGTGCTCGATGTCGCCAAGCTCTACCGCCTGGCGCTGGACAAGCAGGAAGCCGGAGTGCGCTACAACGCCGTCGCGGAGGAAGGCATTGCCATGCGCGAGATCGCGGAAGTGATCGGCGCCGGCCTCAACGTGCCGGTGGTCTCGCTGTCGCAGGAAGAAGCAGCCGACCATTTCGGATGGCTTTCCATCTTCGCCGGCCTCGATATGCCGGCATCGAGCGAATGGACGCGTGCGCATCTCGGCTGGCAGCCGACCGGACCCGGCCTGATCGCCGACCTCGAACGGATGGATTATTCGCAGGCGGCCGCGGCCTAGCCATATCCTTGGCGGTTCAGCGACCCGGCTGGACCGCCGTCTGCAGCAGGTCCGCCAGGCTGTCAGACTTTTCGACTTTGTCGGTGAGATCGAGCCCGGACAAAAGGTCGACCAGATGGCTGTTCATCAGGGCGGCCGCGTCGGCGCTATCGCCGGCCTCGATCGCATCGACCAACGCATGGTGGGCGTGCTTCTCGCATGTGGCGTCGCGACGCTTCCAGTAAAGCGCGATGATCAGCGAGGAGTGCGAGACGAGGTCGCGCACGAAGTTGGTGAACACCGAATGCGCGGCGATCTCGGCGATGCCGACATGGAAGCGCGCCGACAGCATGATGGCGTCGCTGTCGCGGCCGTCATGCAGCGCCTCGTGCTCCTTTTCGAGATGCTGTCTCAGTTGCGCGATGTCGGATGGCACCGCGGCTCTGGCGGCGAGTGCCGCCACCTTGGGCTCGATCAGCGCCCTCGCCTCGAACACTTCGCGCGCCTCGATCTTCGAGGGCTGCGCGACGAAGGCGCCGCGATTGGGCTCGAGCCGGGCCAGCCGGTCATGCGCGAGTGCCTGCAAGGCGGCGCGAACGACGGTGCGGCTCACCGAATAGATCGAGGCGAGTTCGTCCTCCGGCAGCTTGGTGCCCGGCGCGAGGCGATGGCTGACGATGGCATCCCTCAACCCATAATAGATCGGCGACCAGCGCGCTGCGGGCCTGTCGTCTCGATCTTCTTCCTTGAGGACTGTCAGCATGCTCTTCAACGCGCAGGCGCAACACGCCTGATTTGCCTCCACCGGTAGAGGTGAGTTCAATCTAATATGGCTTGCGCGAGGGTCAATCCCGGCAGCCGGTCGTACAGGATCTCCTCTCAGCCGGTCGGCGACAGCGAGGCGAAAACGCCCGAAAAGCGCTTGCCACGAGGCGCGGCGTAGCCACCGATCTTCGATGTCTTCAAGCCGACCTTGAACAGGCTCTCGGCCAGCGTGACGGCGCAAACGACGCCGTCAAGCACCGGAACGCCGTGCTCCTCGGACAGGCTGTGCGCGAGGTCGGCCATACCGGCGCAGCCGAGCACGATCGCCTCGGCATGATCCTCGCGGATGGCGCGCGCGATCTCCTGCGAAATCCTGTGTCTTGCATTCGAGCCCGGACGTTCGAGCTCGAGCACGGCGACTTCCGACGAGCGCACCTTGGCGCAGCGCGAGGCAAGGCCGTATTTCGCCAGATTGTGCTCGATCGCCGGCACCGAGCGGGCAAGCGTGGTGACGACGCTGAATTTGCCTGCGACAAGGCTCGCCATATGGAACGCCGCCTCGCCGATGCCGATGACGGGAGCCTCAGTGGCGCAGCGCGCGGCATCCAGCCCGGTGTCGTCGAAGCAGGCGATAACGTAAGCATCCGCGGCCGGCGCCTTGCCCATCTCGGCGATGATGCCCGGAATGGCGAAGACCTCGTCGAAATAGCCCTCGATGCTCGGCGGGCCGTCGGCCGGATTGACGGCGACGATCTCCGTCGCGCTGGAGGCGACGCTTGCCGCCGCCTCGCCGATCTTGGCGGTCATCGATTGGGTAGTGTTGGGATTGATGACGAGGATGCGCATTCCAATCAGCCTCAGATCTCGCCGCCGAGATAAAGACGCTTGACCCGGTCGTCGGCCAGCAATTCGGCGGAGTTGCCGCTCAGCGCGACGCTGCCGGTGGTCAGCGCATAGGCGCGCTGCGAGATGCGCAGCGCCATGCGCGAATTCTGCTCGACCAGCAGCACGCTGACCTTCTCGTCGCGGTTGATGGCGACGATCGAGCGGGCGATGTCTTGGACGAGTTTGGGCGCGACGCCGAGCGAAGGCTCGTCGAGCAGCAAGAGCTTCGGTTTCGCCATCAGCGCGCGGCCGATGACCAGCATCTGCTGTTCGCCGCCGCTCATCGTGCCGGCGGCCTGCGAGAAGCGCTCCTTCAGCCGGGGAAACCGCCCCAGCACCATCTCCATCGACGCCGCTATCTCGGTCTTGCTGGTGCGCGTGAAGGCGCCCATCAGCAGGTTGTCCCTGACCGACATGTAAGGAAATACGCGGCGCCCTTCCGGCACCATGGCGATGCCCATCTTGACGATCTCGTCGGGCGCGGCGCCATCGATGCGTTTGCCGCCATAATGGATCTCGCCGGACCTGATCTTGCGCAGGCCGGTGATGGCGCGAAGGATCGACGACTTGCCGGCGCCGTTGGCGCCGATCAGCGCGACGGTCTCGCCTTCGTTGACCTCGAGCGAGACGCCTTTCAGCGCGTATACGTGGTCGTAGTAGAGCTCGACATTGGCGAAGTTCAGGATCTGGTTCATAGGCCGATCGCCTCGTCTTCGCTGCCGAGATAGGCTTCGATCACCTTCTCATCGGCCTGGATCTCCGACGGCGTTCCCTCGGCGATCTTCTGCCCGAAATTGAGCACGACGAGCCGGTCGGAAATCTTCATCACGGCCGGCATATCGTGCTCGACCAGGAGGATGGTCAGGCCGCGCTCGCGCAGGCGCCGCACCATTTCCACCATGCGCATGGTCTCGTCGTGGTTCATGCCGGCAAAGGGCTCGTCGAGCAACAGGATGGACGGGTTGGTGGCAAGGCCGATGGCGATGCCCAGCGCCCGCAAATGGCCGTGCGGGAGGTTGCGGGCGGTCTCGTTGGCGAGCGAGGAGAGGCCGAGCAGCGCGAGGATCTCGTCGGCCGATTGGCCGAAGGCCGCTTCGTCGGCCTTCGCCGCGCCGGTGCCGAGGAAGAAGCCGAAGAGGCTCGCCTTCGAGCGCAGATGGTGCGCGATGATGACGTTGTCGCGCACGCTCATGTTCTTGAAGATCGTCGTCTCCTGGAAGGTGCGCACGACGCCCCTGCGGGCGGCGATGTGCGGGGCGAGACCCGATATGCGCTCGCCCTTCAGGCGCACCTCGCCCGTCGTAGGCTTGAGGAACGACGAGATCAGCTTGAACAAAGTCGACTTGCCGGCGCCGTTCGGACCGATGACCGACAGGATCTCCTTTTCGCGCACCGAGAAGGAGACGTTGTTGACCGCGACGAGACCGCCGAAGCGCTTGGTGATGCCGGAGACTTCGAGCATTTCGGCCATGGCTCAACCCTTCTTCCGGGTCATTTCGGCAAGGCTGAGCAGGCCGTTGGGCAGAACCAGCATCAGGACGATCATCAGGCCGGAATAGATGAGCAACTGGAACTGGCCGGTCTGGAACAGAAGATCCCAGCCGAAATAGAGCACCAGCGTGCCGAGCATCGGACCGAACACGTAACCCAGGCCACCGAGGAAGCAGTTCAGCATGAAGTTGACGGAATCGGTGACGGTGAAGCTCGACGGGTAGATCGACTGCGAGATGGCGGCGAAGATGGCGCCGGAAACGCCGCCGAAGAAGGACGAGACGGCATAGGCGATGACGCGCAGCCATGCGATGTTGACGCCGATCGAGGAAGCGAGCTCCTCATTCTGCTGCAGCGACTGGCAAAGCTTGCCGATGCGCGAATTGACCAGCCGGTACATGACCGCGAAGCAGACCACCATCAGCGTGACCGCCAACAGGTAGAAGGCAAGCCGCGAATTCTGCAGCGTGGCGAAATCGGGGATCAGCGTGATGCCGAAGACCGAGAGCGCACCTGGCAGCGGGATGCTGACGATGCCCTTGGCGCCGTTGGTGATCGGCAGCGCCAGCGCAAGCAGGCGCGCCACCTCGGTCAGCACCAGCGTGACCATGGCGAAATAGACGCCGCGCAGGCGCAGGATCGGCAGGCCGATCAGCACGCTGGCACCGGCGCAGAACAGACCCGCGACCGGGAGCGTCAGCCAGAACGACCAGCCATGGTTCATGACCAGTATGGCCGAAACATAGCCGCCCGTCAGCGCGTAGGCGCCCTGGCCGATGTTGATGCGGCCGATATAGAAGGTGAGCCAGACACCGGCGCTGGCGATGCTGAGCAACGCCACCGAGGTCAGCGTGTAATAGAGGTCGAAGCGGCCGCTCGACGAGATCGCGGCCGGCACGACGACAAAGACGATCGCGAGAAAGGCGACGACCGCGGCGATCCTGGTGTTGCGATTGAGGGTCATGGCGCGATCAACCCCACGGCTTGCCCATCAGCCCGTTCGGACGGACCGACAGGAACACCATCAGGGCGGCGAAGATCACGAGGTAGGTCACGTCGCCATATTCGCGCAGCACGGTGAGGCCGACCGACTCCATCATGCCGAGGATGAAGCCGCCGGCGATCGCGCCCCCGACGACGCCGGCGCCGCCGATCATCACCATCAGGAAGGCCTTGATCGAGATCGGCCCGCCAATGCCGGAATTGACGCCGGTGATGGTGACCAGCAGCCCGCCGACGACGCCGGCCAGCATCGCGCCCATGGCGAAGCCGATCATCGAATAGCGGTCGACCCTGACACCCATCAGCTGGGCGGCGACGCGGTCCTGGGCGAGCGCCCGCATGGCGCGCCCGACCCGGCTGTACTGCATGTACAGCACGAAAGCGGCGATGAAGACGATGGCGAGCGCGCCGACGACCAGCCGGTCGTAAGGCATGATGATGCCGGCATCGTTGAAGACGCCCTTGACGATCTTGGGAACGCCGCGCTGCTTTTCGCCGAAGAGGAGCAGGATGACGGCGTCGAAGAAGAAAGCCGTCGCCGCGGCGAGCAGCATCGTGCTTTCCTCGCGATGACTGCGCCTGATGACGGTGCGGAAGAGGAATTTCTCCATCAGCGCGCCGATGACGGCGAGCGTCACGCCGGAGGCGAGCAACGCCACCACGAAAGGCAGGCCGAGCTGGCCGTAGACGGTGTAGGTTATGAACCCGCCCAGCACATACATCTGGCCGTGGGCGAAATTGAGCACGTTCATCAGGGCGAAGATCAGGGTGAGCCCCAGCGCGATCAGCGCGTATTGGGCACCGAGATACAATCCGTTGGCGATGACCTGTTCCATGGATACCTTCGATCTCCCGCGGGGTCCGGCCTATCGACCGGCCCCGCGGCAAGCTTGAGGAATTGACGCTCGAAGGTAACGCTAGTCGACGGAGCCGACGAACAGGGTCTGGAAAGCGCCATCCTTGTATTCGTTGACCACCATCGGCACCGACAACTGGCGCTTCTGGCCGAAGGACGTCATGCCGACATAGCCCAGCTTGGCGTCGCCCTTGAGGAAAGGATTGGGCGCGGTGAAGGTGTCCATGGTCTTCTTGAATTCGGCGACGTCGTTGATGGCCGCCGGATTGGCCTTCAGCGTGTCGAGAATGTATTCCAACGCGTAGACCTTGGTGTTGGACTCGTCGTTGTATTCGCCGAACATCTTGGTGTAGCGGGTGACGAACTCTTTCATCGTGTCGGAGGCAATCTCTGGCGTGGAAGCCCCGCCGACGGAGATGAAGCCGTTGGCGTATTCGCCGGCGCCTTCTTCCAGAACCTTGGCGTCCTGGGCGGTTTCGGTCGAGATCAGGCCTTCATAGCCGAGCTCGCGGGCAGCGCGGATGAGCAGCGGCGCGTTGGCCGGCGCTACGCCGGACAGCACCAGCAGGTCGGGCTTCAGCGCCACGATCGGCGTCAGCACCGGCGTGAAGTCGCGGGTGTCGTTCTGGTAGGTGTCGTTCTGGGCGACGATCTCGAGGCCCAGCGCCTTGGCCGCCTCGACGCCGCCGTCGCGCTGGCTGAGCGGATCGGATTCGTTGGCGGCGACAAAGGCGATCTTCTTCACGCCCTTGTTTTCCTTGAGATATTTATAGATCGCCGGACCGGATTGGTAGTTGGCGATCATGCCGAGCACGGCATTCGAAGCCGGCTTCTGGTAGAGCGCCTTGGGGAAAGCGTAGGGGAAATAAATGATGCCGTTGGCCTCGGCGACGGGGCGCACAGCGGCGGCGCCGTCATCGACATTCGGGCCGACGACATAGTGGACGCCCTCCTGCGCCATCTTTTCCATGCCGGCGATGGCGCGCTTGGGGTCCTTCTGGTCGTCGAAGGTGACGATGTTGATGTTGTAGGTGTCATTGCCGATCTTGACGCCGCCGGTCTCGTTGAGCCAGGCGGCGCGGGTCTGCATCGAGCGTACGTTCGAGGTGCCCCAGGCGGCGGCCGGACCGCTGGTGACGCCGACGAAGCCGATCTTCAGTTCCTTGTTTTCAGCCTGCGCGGACGAAATGCCGACAGCGGCAATGGCCAGGGTCGAGACGGCGCCGAGCGCCATTGATTTCAGAGTCGAGCGACGGTTGATCATATCGGTAGTTCCCCTTGGTTATCGCGCTTTGTGTTTTGCTCGTAGGCTGCGCGTATAGCGTAAGGGAAACCGGCCGGCGTCGATTGTCAACATCTTTCTTCAACATTGTATACAATATCTGGGCCGAATGTGCGCGATGGCCCGCCAACCATAACAAGATCAGCGTTCAAAGGGGGCCAGGTCTCGTCAACGGCAGCCACCCCAGCGACTGCGATAGGGTCGCAGGAACCATAAACGCAAAGGTGGCCGAGGCCTGTCGAAAGCCGGCTCCGGAGGAATGCCGCCGGGAATCCTACTTCCCGCAATAGTGATCGTTGATGTCGTTCACCGCATTCGCGTCCGGCCCGACGCGGTGATACGAGCAGGCCCCCGCCGGCGTGGTGGACATTTGCTGGTCGTAGTAGCGCGGACCGCCGAACAGCGTGTCGATGATGTCGTCACTGGCCGGAACATAACGCTCATGCTCGGTGACGCGGTGACGATGTTCGCCGGCGGAAGCCCGGCCGACCATCACGGCTGCCGCGGCAAGCATGAGCGCGGCGATTGCAAAATGTTTCGTCATAGCAGCGACCTTCCGGCAATTTGGATTTGCAGCATATCCAAAATCGCCAGCGGAGCAAAAGTTCCCACACGGGCGGGTCCGCACACCGCTGACAGTCATGGTCGGTTCCTTTCGTTGCTTCCGACCTCAAGACGAGCGAGGCTTGACCTCGTGGGACATCGACGCGGGAAATTTTGTCTGTCGAGCCCCCTATCCGGATCGCCGAAAAATATCGGCAATCGCGACGGCGGATTTTCGACAATGGCGGGCTCCGATGCCGGATATCCTGCATTCGTTCGGCCACCAGCCCGGAGGCCAAAGGAATAGCCGCGAGATGACAGCCAGAGTGATCGTCCTCGACGCCAAGCCGCTAAGCGCAGGCGATGTCGCCGAGATCGCGCGGCGCAATGCCCGGCTCGTGCTTGGCGAGCAAGCCATGCGCCGCATCCGCGCAAGCCGCGCCCTCATCGAGCATCTCACCCAGCTCGGCAAGCCGCTCTATGGCGTCACCACCGGGCTTGGCGCCTGTGTCGACACGCCGCTGGCGCAAGCCGACCTGATCGCCTTCCAGCACAGCGTGCCGCTCAGCCACTCGATGGGCGCCGGCCCGTCGCTGTCGACCGAGGCTGTGCGGGCGCTGCTGGTCGCACGCATCTGCGGCATGGCCGCGGGCGGCACCGGCACCTCGGAAGGCGTCGTCATGGGCCTGATCGCAGCGCTTAACGCCGGCGTTCATCCGGTCATTCCGAGTTGGGGATCGGTGGGCGCCGCGGATCTCGCGCCGCTCGGCCATCTGGCGTGGGCGCTGCGCGGCGATGGCGAGACGGAATATCAAGGCCGGATCATGCCGTCCGCCGAGGCATTGAAGCTCGCCGGACTCGAACCGCTCGACCTGCGCGAGAAGGACGGCCACGCCATCATCGTCGCCAACAGCCTTTCGACCGGAACGGCGTGCCTGGCGCTCGAAGAAGTTGCGTGCCTGATCGACTGGTCGCTGGCGGCGGTGGCGCTGAATTACGAGGCATTCCGCTCGTCGCTCAAGGCCATCGACGAGGATGCGCTGGCGGCGCGGCCGGCCTTCGGCCAGGTCGAGATCGGCGCAAGGCTGCGGGCCGAGCTTTCAGGCTCCGGGCTGTGGCAGGAGAATGCCGCGCGGCGGCTGCAGGATCCGCTCAGCTTCCGCTGCGTGCCCCAAGTGTGGGGCGGCCTGCTCCACGCCTATGAGCAGGCGAAGCTGGCGACGGAGATCGAGCTTGGCCATTCCGGCGACAATCCCGTTATCCTGCCCGAGGCGGAGCGGGTCGTCTCCAACGGCAATTTCGACCTGACCGCATTCACGCTGACCTGGGAAAACCTCGGCCAGGCGCTGGCGCATTGCGCGGTCGGCACCGCCAACCGCTCGATGAAGCTGATGTCGCCGACGGTGGCGGAACTGCCGCGCTTCCTGTCGGCCAGAGGCGGCAGCCGCCAGGGCTATGCGGAACTGCAGAAGCCGGTCGCGGCGCTCGAAGCGGAAATCCGGCACCTCGCCAATCCGATGTCGCTCAGCCCCCTGGCCATCTCGGATGGTGTCGAGGACCAGTCGTCGATGGCGCCGCGCGTCGTGGCCAAGACGGCAGGGATCGTCGAGCGCCTGCGCTATCTGGTGGCGATGGAGCTGATCTTCGCCGCCACAGGCGTCGAGCTGCGCGGCGTGCTGGACAACATGGGCGAAGGCCCGCGGCGCAGCTATGAAGCCGTTCGGGCGCTGGTCGCCCCGCTCGACGACGACCGCGAGATGAGCGCCGACATGGCGCGGGTGGCGCGCATGGTGGCGGGGCCGCGGCTGCTGTAGAGCGGGCCAAGAGGCCCGCTGCAACCGCACTTCCCTTCACACGAAGGTACTCTTCGGGGCGCCCTGAGCCTCAGTGGTAGTAGATGCCGCCGTCGACGTTGAGCGCCTGGCCGGTGACGAAGGCCGAGAGATCCGAGGCGAAGAACAGCACCGGGCCGACGACATCCTCGGGCGCGCCGAGGCGCTTCAGCGCGGCGACGTCCTCCCAGTGGCGGATCGCGGCTTCGCTGCCCAGATTGTTCTTGCCCATCTCGGTCAGGATGATGCCGGGGCAGATCGCGTTGACGGTGACGCCGTCCATGCCGACCTCCTGCGCCAGGACACGCGTCAGCGTGATCACCACCGCCTTGGTCGCGGCGTAGTGGCCCTGCGTCGGCACGCCCTGCCGGCCGGCGATCGAGGCGATGTTGATGACCCGGCCCGACTTCCTGGCGCGCATATGCGGCAGCACCGCCTGGCACATCATCAGCACGCCCTTGGCGTTGATATCGAAATGCGCATCCCAATTGGCTTCGTCGAGATCCTGCAGCAGGCTGGGCTTCAGGATGCCGGCATTGTTGACCAGCACGTCGATGCTGCCCGCCGCCTCGAGCAGGGCCTGCGCGGTCGCCTCGATGTCCTTCTTCTTGCTGACATCCATCGTGTAGACATAGGCCTTGCGGCCGGCCGCCTCGATCTCGCCCTTGGTGACGTCGAGCTCGGCCGCCTGCGACGGCAGATCGGTGATGGCGACATCGAAGCCCGCTTCGGCAAGCCCTTTCGCGAGCGCCCTGCCGATGCCACGGCTGGCGCCGGTCACGAGAGCCGTCTTGCCCTTGGCCTCAGAGAGAATGGTCATGCTGCTTCCACCTTTGATGTCTTGACCGGGAGCAAGTTCATCGCCGCGATCGTGTCGTCGAATGAAACGAGTTTGCCGTCGGAGCCGAGCCCCATCGCCACCTTGGCGGCGACCGCGCTGGCAAAGCGCGCGGACTGCTTCAGATCCCAACCCTTGACGATGCCGACGATGATGCCGGCTGTGAAGGAATCGCCGCAGCCTGTCGTGTCGAAGACTTCGACCTCGAAGGCCGGTAGATGGAAATCCTCGCCATGCTCGGGCGAGACATAGACGCCGCCGGCGCCGAGGGTGAGGATGCAGTTCTTCACGCCCCTCGCCTTGAAGAAGGCGGCGACGCGGGCCGGATCGCGGTCATGCGCCATCTCGCCGGCCTCGTCGATGCTCGGCACGAAATAGTCGATGTAGGGCAGGCAGGGCTCGACCAGCTTCCATGTCTCCGGCGTCGCCTGGATGAGGTCGAAGGTGGTGACGCGGCCAAGTTCCTTGGCGCGTTTCAAAAGCCGCACCGTCGGCTCGCCGTCGAAACGCTTCAGCAGGCCGGTGCCGCCGACATGGACGACGGTCGCGTCGAGCGCGGCGTCGAGATCGGTATCGGCGACGTCAAACAAGGTGGCGGTGCCGGGCACATGCAAGGCGGGACGCTCGCCGTTCGGCCGCACCGGCAGAATGGTGGACGAGGTCTGGAGGCTGCCGTCGCGGCGCACGAGGCTCGTCTCCAGGCCGTATTTCTTGAGCTTGGCGAGGAACCAGTCGCCCATGTCGTCGGTGCCGAGCGTGGTGACGGCGCGAGTCTTCAGCCCGAGGATGGCGCAGTCCATGCCGGTCGCGCCTGCCGTGCCGGCAACGGTCATGCGGATCTCCTCGATATAGTCGGCGCGGCCGCCTTCGGGGATGCGAGAGACTGGACGTCCGAGGATGTCGAGGACGTAGAAGCCGATCGAGCTGACGTCGAATTGTGGCATGGCTGACTTACCTTTCGAACTCAATGGGCGGCGCGGCGCAGGCCGAAGCTCGCGGCCAGCACCAGGAAGACGAGCACGCCGATGCCGACCTGCTGCCAGTAGAAATTCCAGCCGACGAGCAGCAGCCCGTTCTTGACGATGGCGAGCAGCAACACGCCGAGCAGCGTGCCGATGACCGAGGGCTTGCGCTCGCGGCTGAGCGTCGTGCCGATGAAGGTGGCGCCGATGGCGTCGAGCAGGAAGGCATTGCCCGACAGCGGCACGTAGGACTTCACCGTCGCCGAGAGCAGGATGCCGGTGACGCCCGCGAGCAGCGCGCACAGCACATGCACCATCGACAATTCGCGCGGCACGCGGATGCCGGAATACCAGGCGACGCCGGGCTGCGCGCCCATCGCCTGGACATAGCGGCCGAAGACCGAACGATGCAGCAGGAGATGGACCGCGACGGCGAGCACGATCAGTACGATAACCGGGGTCGGCACGCCCAACAGAGCCGTGCGGGCGATGGCGTTGAACTGGTCAGCGGCATAGCCGCTGGTGAGATAGATCGGCTGGCCGCCGCTGGTCGCGAGCTGCTGCGTGCTCTGGCCGATGAAGAGCACGCCGAGCGTCGCCAGGAAGGGGCTGATGTTGAGCCGGGTGATCAGGATCGCGTTGAGGATGCCGACGATCAGCGCCGCGCCAAGTCCGCCCGCGACGCCGACCACGCCGCTATAGCCGGCGGCCAAGAGCATGACGAAGACCATGCTCGCCATGTCGACGGACACGCCGACCGAAAGATCGATGCCGCCCGACGAGATGACGATGGTCAGCCCCAGCGCAACGATTGCCAGCATGACGACGTTGTTGACCAGCACGTTGAAGAGGTTGGCCGGCGTCAGGAAGGTCGGGCTCGCCACCGAAAAGAAGATGACGATGGCCGCGAAGGCGATGAGCACGCTGTATTTGGCGAGGAAGCCGCGCACACTCACCTTGGCTGCGTTGTCGTTGGCCGAGACGCTCATCGCGAACCCTCCGAACCGCGGGCAAAGGATGTGATGGCCACCACCAGCAGGATCAGCGCGCCCTGCACGCCGTTGACCCAGTAGCTGGAGACGTTGAGCAGCTGGAAGCCGTTGGCGAGGAGGCCGATGAAGAGAACGCTGAGCAGCGTGCCGCCCATGGTCGGCACAAAGCGGCGCGAGAAGACGGTACCGAGCAGTGCCGCGGCCAGCACCGACAGAAGCAGTTCGCCGGAACCGGGCGTGCTGGCCGAAAGGCGCGAGACGGTGAGGATGCTCGCCACCGCCGCGCAGAAGCCGCTCAGCACATAGGTGAAGGACACATAGAACGGCACGCTGAGACCGGCCGCGCGGGCTGCTTCCGGATGACCGCCGACAGCGTAGAGCCTGAGCCCGAACGACGTGCCGTGAACGACCACGATCATGATCGCGGAGAAGACGATCAGCGCCCAGGCAAGCGCGGAGACGCCGAGGAAGCTCCCCGACACCAGCACGCCGAGCAGTGGGGAGGATGCGCCGACGACCGTGTTCTGGGTGAGCGTGAGTTCCATGCCGGCCGCGACATTGAGCACGGCAAGCGTGGCGAGCAGCGGCAGGATGCCGAGGCCGACCACGGCAAGCGCGTTGAGCGCGCCGACCGCCATGCCGACGGCAATCGCCGCGAGCACCGAGAGGAGGTCACCATAACCCATCGACAGGAGCGTCGCATAGACGGCGGCGCAGAGCCCCATATTGGCGGCGATCGACAGGTCGATGCCGCCTTCGGTGACATCGGAGCCGCCGCCGATGATCACGGCCGTCATGCCATAGGCGAGCACGCCCAGGATCGCCGACTGCTCGACGACGTTGATCAGGTTGAAGGTCGAGGTGAAGCCCGGCGCGAAGATGACGAAATAGGCCATGATCGCGGCAAAGGCAGCGATCGCGCCAAGCCGCACGACGAGCGCGCCGAAGCGCCGGCCGGCGCTCTTGGCGGCGGCTTGCTTTTCGTCGGAGACGCCGACTTCAGTGTGGAGAACAGTCGCGCTCATGCGGCCACTCCGTCAGCGTTCGAGCGCGCGCCTGACGAAGCAGCCAGCAGCGCGTCACTGTTCATCGCAGGACCGGAGAAACTGCCGGCAAGCCTGCCGCGATAGACGACCAGCACGCGGTCGCAGACGCCGACCAATTCGAGCAGGTCGGAGGACAGAAGCAGGATCGCCGCGCCCTCGCCCGCCAGGCGATTCAGGAGGTTGTAGATCTCGACCTTGGCGCCGACATCGACGGCCACCGTCGGTTCGTCCAGCACATAGACACGCGACTGGCAGCTCAGCCATTTGGCGATAGCCACCTTCTGCTGGTTGCCGCCCGAGAGCTCGCGCACCAGCGCGTCGCGATGCGGCGTCTTGATCGACAGTTCCTTGATCAGGCTGTCCACCGCCTGGTTCTCAGCGCCACGGCTGACCATGCCAGCCCGCGAGTAGCGGCGCAGGCTGGCCAAGGAAATGTTCTCGCGCACCGAAAGACCTAGCGCGACGCCATGGGCGCGACGGTCTTCCGGCAGCATGGCGATGCCGTCGCGCACCGCCTTGACCGGCGTCGACAGCGACAGCTCCCTGCCCTCGACCTTGACCTCACCGCCATCGGCGGTCTTGAGGCCGAACAGGCACTGGACGATCTCCTTGGCGCCGGAGCCGAGCAGGCCGGTGAGGCCGACAATCTCGCCGGCGCGCACGTTGAAGCCGATGTTCTCGAAGCTGCCGCCGAGGCGCAGATTGGAAACCTCCAGCACCGGCGTGCCTAAAATGACCGAGCGCTTCGGGAACATCTCGCCGACATCGCGGGCGATCATCATCGAGATGATCTCGTCGATCGGCGTCTGGCGCGGATCGACCGTGCCTACATCGGTGCCGTTGCGCATCACGGTGACGCGGTCGCAGAGCTTCTCGATCTCCTGCATGTAATGGGAAATGAAGACCACGGCGATGCCGTCGTCGCGCAGTCGGCGCAGCACGTCGAACAGGCTGTCGACCTCGCGCTTGACCAGCGCCGCGGTCGGCTCGTCGAGCACCAGCACCGATGCCTTTTGTGCCAGCGCCCGGGTGATCTGGACGACCTTCTGCTGTGCCGTGGTGAGGTCCTTGACCAAGGTTCCAGCCGGCAGCTCCATGCCGAAGAACCGCTTCAGCAAATCGGCCGCGCGGCGCTCCATGGCACGGCGGCTGACGAACGGGCCGAGGCCGATCTCGTGACCGAGGAAGACAGCTTCGCCGACGGTCGCCGTCGGCACCAGAAGCCTGTCCTGGTGGATGAAATGGACGCCGAGCTTTTCGACCGACGCCGGTGTCAGCGTGCTCGCGGTCTCGCCATTGATGACGATCGAGCCGCTGTCCGGCTTGATGATGCCGGCCAGCACCTTGATGATGGTCGACTTGCCGGCGCCGTTCTGGCCGACAAGGCCGAGGATCGAGCCGCGCGCGATCTCGAGGTTCGCGTTTTCCAAGGCGCGCACCGGACCGAACCGCTTCGATATGCCCGTCATCGACACAGCAATGTCGTGCTTTGCTGTCTGCATGGCCATCAGTCCTGGTTGGATATGACGGGCAGCCGCATAAGTGCGGCTGCCCGTCGTTTCGTCCGCTCTACTTAACGCCGGCCTTCTCGGCGGCGTCGAGGAAAGGTTTACCCTTTTCGGCGGCATTTTCCTTGTTGATCAGCACCGCCGGGACGAAGGTGAAGGGCGGCACCTTCTGGCCGGCCAGGTACTTGGCGACGTTGTCGACCGAGGTCTTGCCGATCTCATAAGGCTGCTGCGCCGCGACCGCGCCGGCCGACGACTTCGGGTCCATCACCATCTTGACGACTTCCGGGCTGCCGTCGATGCCGTAGGTCTTCACCTCGTTGCGGCCGGCCGCTTCGACGGCCTGCGTGGCGCCGATCTGCGGCACGTCCCAGCAGGCCCAGACCGCGCCGATTGAACCCTTCTCCGGCGACTTGGTCAGCATGTCGGTGACGTTGGAATAGGCGCTCTGCACCGTGTTCGGGATGACGTCGCGCAGTTCCGGCTCGACGATCTTCACATCCGGAAACGAGGTCAGCACATATTTCAGCTGATCGTAGCGGATCTTGCAGACCGGCACGCTGTAGAAGCCGTTGAACACCAGCACGTTGCCCTTGCCGCCCATGTCGGCGACCATCTGCAGCGCGATCTCGGCGCCGATGTTGTAGTTGTTCGACGTGGTGTTGTTGATGGCGTGCGGCGTCGCGGTGTCGACCGTGAACAGCGGGATGCCGGCGTCGCGGATCTTCTGCAGCCACGGGTTCAGCACTTCGAGATTGCCGAGCTGCTCGATGATGGCGTCGGGCTTCTGCGCGATCAGCGTCTGCAGCTGGGCGATCTGCTGCTGGTCCTTGCGGCCGGCGTCGAGCGCGATGACCTCACCGCCGAGCTCCTTCACGCGGTCCTGGATCCCTTTGAACGCCATCAGGTCCCAGTAATGGTCCGTGCCTATCGCCGAGACGCCGATGCGCTTGCCCTTGAGCGACAAATCCTCGGCGCTCGCGCCGGAGACGGCGGCAAGGCTGCAAGCCGCCGCCAACCCCAAAGCGAGCGCCTTGACGAGGCCTTTCATTGATCCAGTCATTGTCATTTCCTCCCTTGTTGATCGCTCCGGGCCTTCCCGGAGGATTCTGCCAGATGGGCGCCGCGCGGTCCCTTGCTGGTCGCTTCGGGCTAAGCCCTCCGCTTACGCAGCGGCCTCGTTCTCGCGCAGGCCGTAGCTCGCCATGCGCTTGATGACGTTCTCGATCTCCTCGTCGGACAGGATCGGCGGCTCGCCGATCTGCAAGGCGCCGTGATACTGGCGCGCCAGCGTCTCGACCTCGACGGCAAGCCACATCGCCTGGGCAAGGCTCGAGCCGACCGCGATCATGCCGTGCTGGGCAAGCAGGCAGGCCTTGCGGTCGCGCAGCGCCTCCACCGCATGCGCCGAAAGCTCGGCCGTGCCGAAGGTGGCGTAAGGCGCGCAGCGTATGTCGCTGCCGCCGGCGACCGCGACCATGTAATGGATCGCCGGTATCTTCCTGCCCATGATGGCGATCGTCGTGCAGTAGATCGGATGCGCGTGGACGACGGCGTTGACCTCGGGCCTGGCCTTCATGATGTCGAGATGGAAGCGCCATTCGCTGGATGGCGGCAGGCGCCCGTCGACCTCGCCGTCCCAACCCATGAAGACGATGTCTTCCGGCTGCAGCATGTCATAGGGCGTGCTGGTCGGCGAGATCAGCATGCCCTCGCCATGGCGACAGCTGATGTTGCCTGATGTGCCCTGGTTGATGCCGAGCGCATTCATCTCGATGCAGGCGTCGATGATGGCCTGGCGCACATCTCGGTCCGAAACGGTCATGCGATATTCCAATCCTTATTCGGTCCGTTACCAGGCCGTGTAGCCGCCATCGATCGACAGGATCGCGCCGGTGACGTAGCTCGACGCCGGCGACGCCAGGAACAGGATCGCCGAGGCGATCTCCTGCGGTGTGCCCAAGCGCCCCATCGGCGTCATGTCGATCCAGGTGTTGAAGAGTTCGGGACGCTCGCGCATCTTCAGCGTCATCTCGGTGCCGACATAGCCCGGCGCCAGTGCGTTGACGCGCACGCCCGATTTCGCCCATTCGACCGCGAGCGCCTTCGTCATCATGTGCACGGCGCCCTTGCTCACCATGTAGGACGGCGCCGTCTGCGGACGGTTGATGATCAGGCCCGACATCGAGCCTAGATTGACGATCGAGCCCTTGGTGCGGGAGACCATCGAACGGCCGAAGGCGCGCGAGGCCCAGTAGACGCCGTTGACGTTGACATCCATCACCAGGCGCCATTCCTCGTCCGGTGTGTCGAGTGCGGTGTTGAGGCGCGCGATGCCGGCGCTGTTGACCAGGATGTCGACCTTGCCGAAATCGGCGACGACCGCGGTTGCCATCGCCTCGACGGCTTGCGGGTCCGTGACATCGAGCACGCGGCCATCGACGCTTGCGACGCCAGCGGCCTTGAGCGCTTCGGCAGCGGCCCTCAGCCCATCCGCATTCATGTCGAGCAGGATGATACGCGCGCCGCAAGTCCCGAGCGCGCTGGCGGCCTCGAGACCGATCCCGCTGGCGCCGCCGGTCACAACGGCAACCTCGCCTGCCAGGTCGAATTGCGACCGGTAATCCATGCACGTCCTCCATCAGGACGGACTTGAGCGCGGGCAAAACTCCGCCCTCGCCGCCGAAGCAGCGCCGCAAGCCGACTGGTCCTGATAATGCCTCTGGGTCAGGCTCCTCCCGACCCCATGACAGGGACGTTACAGAAGCTTCCTGGGTCCGTCAATCTGGTTATAACCAGAAAACAGAATCTTTTTTGGATGAGCGCAAATCAGGTGCGATCGACGCCGTTCACGGTCGCCGACGGCTGCTCGACCGCCATGTGGATGCGAGCGACCGAGGAGTTGTAGAAGGCCTCGTAATATTCGAGCGCGGCGCCATCGGCGTCATAGGCGATCGACTCGATCTCGATCAGCGGCGTGTTGGCGGCAACGCCCATCTCGTCGGCCTCTTCCTTGGTCGGAAGGGCCGCGCGCAGCCAGCGGTCGGCGCGTTTCACCGTCAGGCCGAAGACGGCGCGGATGGTGCCGAAGATCGACTGGTTTTCCGACAGGATGTTCTCCAACCCCGGCACCCTGTGCCCCGGCAGGCTGATGCGCGTCATGGTGATCGGCGCGCCGTCGGTCATGTAGACGCGGCAGATCCGGACCACGCTGCCATTGGCGGGGATGCCGAAGACCTTCGATTCCTTCTCGCTCGGCGGACAGCGGTAGATCTCCAGCGTTCGGGTCGAGACCTTGTGGCCCTTGGCGGTCAGGTCGTCGAACACGCCGAGATTGGCGGTCATGAAGTCGACATGCTCGCGGGGAGCGGCGACGAACATGCCCTTGCGCGGCATCTTGATGATGCGGCCTTCGTTCGACAGCGAGCCGATCGCGGCGCGCACCACGGGACGCGAGACGCCGAAGAAATCGCAAAGCGCCTGTTCCGAGGGAATGCGCGAATTGGCGGCAAGCAGGCCGGTGTTGATCGCTTCCTCGACCTGGTTGCGCAACTGCACCCAGAGGGGTGCGGCCTCGTCGCGGTTGAGCTGGACCTTGGAACCTATCGAGCGGAAAGCCTCGGCCGCCTCGGCATCTTCCTGGTCGTAACGAGGACGCCCGCGCATTCTGGTTGCTTGTTCCATTCGGTCCTGCCGCAAAAATCATTTGCCGCGACTCAGGAAGCGGCAGCGCCTCCTTAACGGAGACCGCCCGCCATTTTCACGCTCTCCGGCAAGTTTCGCAACCATAGCATCGCGGCGGCCCCCAGAACCGGTCCGGGAACCAAAAGCAGGAAGGCCCAGCGCCAGCCGCCGATGAAATCGGCGAAACGCGGCGTCAGCCAGATGGCTAGCACCGTCAGCGCGAAGCCCAGTCCCAGTTGCACGGACAAAGCGGTGCCGACGAAGCGGCGGTCGGCAAGCTCGGTGACGGCGGCGGAGAACTGCGCCGAATCGCCGACGACCGAAACGCCCCAGACAATGGCCACCAGCATGAACAGCCAGAGCGGGCCGGTGAAGAGAAAGCCCATCAGCAGCGCGCAGCCGCCCGAGACGAGCATCATGCCGGCGGTTGTGACGGTTCGGCCGATGCGATCCGACAGATAGCCGCCGAGCAGGCAGCCAAGGATACCGGAGGCCACGACAAGGAAGGTCGCGAGCGACGCGGTGGCGGCGGTTCCAATCGCCTGCGCCTCGAAAGCGGCGCGCGTATAGGCAAGCAGCCAGGCCCACATGGCATAGAGTTCCCACATGTGACCGAGATAGCCGAGATTGGCTAATAGCAACGGTTTTTCGCGGAACACCTGGCCGATGCGCGAGGGCTCGAACACGGCCTTGCCGAAGGGATAGGGCCCCTCCTTGGCGAACAGCAGAAAGAGCAGCGCGCCCGCCGCCGTCGCCATGCTGGCGGCGGCGACCACCGGCTGCCAGTCGAGCGCGGTCGAGACGGCGCGGAAGAGATGCGGCAGCGCCGAGCCGACAGTCAGCGCGCCGATGACCGCGCCGAGCGCCAGCCCTCTGTCGCGCGTGAACCAGGTGGCGACCAGCTTCAGCGCCGGCGGATAGACGCCGGCAAGCGCGGCGCCGGTGGCGATGCGCGCGGCGATCACGCCGCCCGGCCCGGGATGAAGCAGCAGCGTCGCGTTGGCTAAAGCAGCGACGAGTGCCGCGGCCGCCATCAGGCGACCGAGCCGCACAAGGTCCGGCAGATTGACCAGGCTCGCCGCCAGCGCGCCGATCACGAAGCCGACCTGGACGCCATTGGTCAGCCAGGCCTCGGCGCTGGCGCCCAATGCCAGTTCCTGCTTCAGCTCGGGAAGGATAGCGGTCGCCGAAAACCAGGTGGTCAGCGACAGGACGACCGCCAGGCAGAGCAGCGACAGCACGCGCCAGCGCTCGCTGTCGGCCACCATGCCGAGCCGGCCGCCCCCGACCGTGCTCATACGCCTTGCAGCGGAACGGTGAAGACCGTGGCCGTGCCGGTGAGGCAAAGCTCGCCCTGGCCGTTGCGCACGCTGGTCTCGATCTTGCAGATCGGCTTGTCGGGCCGCACTTCCTTGACCTCCACGCGTCCGGTGATCTCCTCATCAACGCCGACGGCCTTGACGAACTTCCAGGCCACTTCGAGGAACACGGTTCCAGGGCCGGGAAGATCCTCCGCCACGAGTGCATTGAGGATGCCGGAGGTGACGCCGCCCTGGACGATCAGCTTGCCGAACACCGACTTCTCGGCTAGCGCGCGGTCGTAATGCAGCGGGTTGCGGTCGCCGGTGATGTCGGTGAAGGCTTCGATGTCGCTGATGCGCGTGCGCCGCGTGCGCTCGGCAAAGGCGCCGACCTGCGGACGGCCTTTCACGACACCCACCCAACCGTCTTTTGTCTTGGTGCTCATTTCGGCTTCTCCTCTGCTCCGGGTTCGACTGGTTTGAAAGCCGGCAGGACTCGGCCGCCGATGGCTGTCGGCGCAAGCCGCAGCATGTCCCCTATGTGTAGCGGCCGTGTGCCGGCCAGGATGAAGCTCAGCATCGTCGGGCCTTCGGCCAGTTCGACCAGCCCGACCACGTAGGGTGCTGCCGGCAGCCAGCCGGGATGGCCAGGCTTGTGTATTTCCGAAAAGGACTTGAGCCATCCCCTGCCCGACGCGTCTTTCCAGACCAGGCGCCTGCTCCAGCAATTGGGGCAGATCGGGCGCGGGTAGAAGACGGCCTTGCCGCAGTCCTCGCAATGCTGGATGGCCAGCCGCCCTTCGGCGGCGGCATCCCAGAACGGCCGGGTAAGCGCGGTAATGGTCGGGCCGGCGGTCTTCAGCGTGTTCAAATCGACTAGCATCAGGCGGCTCCCAGCACGAGCGCGGTGGCTTCGCTCATCGTCGCGCCATTGCCGGTGACCAGCGCGAGCCCGGCCTTGGCGATCTGGCGTTCGCCCGCCTCGCCGCGCAGCTGGCGCACCGCCTCGACGACATGGGTCATGCCGCCGGCGAGCTCCGGCTGGCCGAAGCCGAGCTGGCCGCCATGCGTGTTGAGCGGCTTGTCCCCCTTGTGCGAAAGGTCGTGGTCGCTGAGCCACGCGCCGAACTGGCCCGGAGCGCAGAGGCCGGCATCCTCGATCGTGGTCGCGACCATGATCGTGTAGCAATCGTAGAGCGACAGGAGATCCATCTCCTCGGCTCGCGTGCCGGACTGTTGGAAGGCGCGCGCCATGGCGCTCTTCAGCGGGCCGGAGGTCAGGTGTGGGGCCTGGCTGACCGCGCGATGCGTGACCTTTTCGCCGGCGCCAAGCAGATGGACAGGCGGCTTGCGCAACGACCGCGCGCGTTCGGCCGAGGTGACAACGACGGCTTCGCCGCCGGCGACCGGCATGACGATTTCGAGAAGATGCAGCGGCGAGGCGATCATCGGCGAGGCCAGCACCGCCTCGACATCGGCCGGCTTGCCGAAGAAGATAGCGTCGGGATTGAGCTGCGCATTGGCGCGCGCCGCCGCGGCGATCATGGCGAAGTCCCGGGCGGTCGAACCGTATTTAGCCATATGCGCCTGCATCAGCAGCGCGTAGGAGATGTTGGCGCCCGAGGCGCCGAACGGCACGTCGAACTCGCGGATCGGGTTGCGGTTGGGCGAGCGGGGCGCCGTCTCCTCGCGGTTGTTGGCGAGCACGCACAGCACCGCCTCGCACATACCGGCCTCGATCGCTGCCGCCGCGCGCCAGATCATGCCGGCACCGGACGCGCCGCCGAGATCGACGACATTGGCCATGGTCGGCGCGAGGCCGAGATACTCGGCGATGGTCGCCGGAACATGCTGCGGCGTCTCGCCGACCTGCGGCCCGACCAGCAGCCCGTCGATCGCCGTCGGCTCCAGCCCGGCATCGAGTACCGCCAGGCGCGAGACCTCGGCGATCATCTCGAGCGTCGTCACACCGCTGGTCAGGCGCTGCGGCTTCAACTCGCCGATGCCGACGATTGCTCCCTTCGACTGGTTCATGCCGCCTTGCTCCGGTCGAGCGCGCGGTATTCCTCCAGGCACGCCGGATTGGCGAGCGAAGCCATGTTCTTGACCGGCTTGCCTTCGAGCGTGGTGCGGGCCGCGCCCTCGACGCGCTTGCCGTTCAGCGTATAAGGCACGGCCCGCACGGCATGGATGCGATGCGGCACGTGGCGCGGCGAGGCGCCTTCGCGGATCGCGCGGCGGATTTGCGCGGCAAGCTCGGGAGTCAGCGCATAACCGTCACTGAGCTTGACGCAGAGCACGATTTCCTCGTCGCCCTCGACCGGCGCGCCAAAGACCAGGCAATCCTCGATCTCGGCGAAACCTTCGCAGGCCGCGTAGATCTCGGCCGTGCCGATGCGCACGCCACCGGGCTTCAGCGTCGTGTCCGAACGGCCATGGATGACGGCGGAGCCGTGAGCGGTCATCTCAGCGACGTCGCCATGCGTCCAGATCTCGCGGCGCGCGGCGAAATAGGTAGCGTGATAGCGCGCGTCGCCGTCCTTGCCCCAGAAGGTCAGCGGCATCGACGGGAACGGCTCGGTGCAGACGAGGTCGCCCTGGCGGCCGACGACCGGCGCGTTGCGCTCGTCCATCACGGCGACGGCGAGGCCAAGCCCTTTGACGGTGAGCTCGCCGCGCCGCACGGGATGGATCGGCGATCCAAGCAGGAAACAGCCGATGATCTCGGTGCCGCCCGAGATCGAGGCGAAGATCATGTCGCGCTTCACATGCTCGTAGACCCAGTCGAACTGGCCGGGCGAAACCGGCGCGCCGGCCGACAGCAGCGAGCGCAGCGACGAGAGGTCGTGCAAGCGTCCCGGCGCGTAATTTTCGGCGGCGAGCGTGGCCAGATATTTCGGACTGGTGCCGAAATGGGTGACGCGGGCACGCTCGGCCATCGTCCAGAGCGGGCTGGGGTCGAGGCCGTCGGCCGATTTCAGGATCGGCGCGCCGTCATAGAGCACCA
Organism: Mesorhizobium humile; assembly: GCF_033977215.1. NCBI lineage: Bacteria > Pseudomonadati > Pseudomonadota > Alphaproteobacteria > Hyphomicrobiales > Phyllobacteriaceae > Mesorhizobium > Mesorhizobium humile. The sequence continues at coordinate 50,689 of NZ_JAVIIV010000003.1, read as the reverse complement.
CTGTCGCGTGGCAGGCGAGGCCGGAGATCAGCCAGTGATACATCATCCAGGCGGTGTTGGTGTACCAGCTCATGACGTCGCCTGGGCGAACATCGCCATGCAGCAGGTGTTCCTTGAGATGCTGGAGCAGCACGCCGCCGGCGCGGTGGACGATCGCCTTCGGCGCGCCTGTCGTGCCGGAGGTGTAGAGCACATAGGCCGGATGGTCGAAGGGCACGCGCTCGAAGACGAGCGGGGCGTCGCTGCCGAAATCGTCGAACGAAATGCAGTCCGCCGCGCAGTCCGGCTTGGCGCCCAGCTCGCCGGTCAGCACCAGCGTCGTCACCGTCGGCATTGCGGCGACGATCTCGGCCAGCCTGTCGGAGATGTCATGCTCCTTGCCCGCATAGCGGTAGCGCGGCGCGGCGAACAGCACCTTGACGCCGATCTGTCCGAGACGGTCGACAATCGCGGCGGCACCGAAATCCGGCGAGCAAGACGACCAGACGGCGCCGACCGACAGAGCCGCCAGCAACGCCACGAGGCCTTCGACACGATTGGGCAGGATGCCGCCGACGCAGTCGCCCTTGACGACGCCGGCCGCGCGCAGGCCATGCGCCGTTCGGGCGACGAGACGGCGCAGTTCGCCGAGCGTGACGGAGCGGAAATGGCCGCTCTCGTCGGCCTCGATCAGAACAACCCTCTCCTCGTCACCGCGCAGCAGGTTTTCCGCGAGACTGAGCGAGGCTTCCGGCAGGAAGCGGCTCCCGGTCATCGGCGCATTGTCGTCGCGCTGGAAGGAGATCGCGCCCGGATCACCGGTCACTTCGGCAAAATCCCACACTGCCCGCCAGAACGCGCCCGGATCGCCGATCGACCAGCGGTGCAGCGTCTCGTAGTCGCGCGGGTCGAAGCCGTTGGCTGTCGAAAAGCGCGCAAGGTTGGACGATTGGAACGCGGCCGGCGCCGGCGTCCAAAGCACGGATGACATGGATTTCCTCCCGCAACGCAGGCCGGGCTCGATGCCGCGACCTTGCCTGCCGATGCATTTCAGATTATTGGTTATAACCAGAATGTCAAGCGAGGATCGCGGCCATGAGGACCGCGCCGGCGGAGGAGCAGACCATGGATGCCGTGCATATCGTTGCCGCGAAGCGGACGCCCATCGGCAAGCTGAACGGCGCGCTTTGCGACCTCTCGGCGGCGGAGCTGGGCGGGCAGCTTATCCAGGCGATGCTGGCGCAAACGCAGCTCGCGCCCGATGCCGTCAGCGAGGTGATCATGGGCCAGGTGCTGACCGGCGGCGCCGGTCAGAATCCGGCAAGGCAGGCCGCGCTCAGGGCAGGCTTGCCGGTCGGCGTCCCCGCCATGACTGTCAACAAGGTGTGCGGCGCCGGCCAGAAGTCGATCCATCTCGCTGCCCAGGCCATTCGCTGCGGCGACGCCGATTGCGTGATTGCCGGTGGGCAGGATTCGATGACCTCGGCGCCGCATGTCATTCACGGCGCCCGCGCCGGCATCCGCATGGGCGACCGGATCGTCAAGGATTCGATGATCACCGACGGGCTGTGGGACGCCTTCCATCAGGTGCATATGGGCGTGACGGCGGAGACGCTGGCGCAGCGCTACCAGATCACCCGCGAGGAACAGGACCGTTTCGCGCTGCGCTCGCAAGAGAAGGCCGACGCGGCCATCCGGGCCGGGCGGTTCGACGAAGAGATCGTCCCGATCTCGATAAGGACCAGGCAGGGCGATCGCGTCATCGACCGCGACGAGCATCCCAATCCGACAACGACAATGGAAGCGCTAGGCCGGCTGAGACCTGTCTTCGATACGGCGGGAACGATCACGGCCGGCAACTCGTCGGGCCTCAACGACGGCGCCGCGGCGATGCTGGTGATGTCGGAAGCGCGGATGCAGGAACTCGGCCTGACACCCCTCGCCCGCATCGCCTCCTACGCCTCCGCCGGCGTCGAGCCGATGGATATGGGGCTCGGCCCCGTCGCGGCCTCGCGCCGCGCTCTCGACAAAGCCGGCTGGCGCGCGTCCGACCTCGACGTGATGGAGATCAACGAGGCTTTCGCCGCGCAGGCCATCGCCGTCAACCACGAGATGGGCTGGAACGAGGACATCATCAACATGAGCGGCGGCGCCATCGCGCTCGGACATCCGCTGGCCGGTTCCGGCTGCCGCATCGTGGTGACGCTGCTCTACGAGATGATCCGCCGCGATGCGAAGAAGGGCCTGGCCTCGCTCTGCATCGGCGGCGGCCAGGGCGTGGCGATCTGCCTGGAGCGGTGAGCCGGCCTGCGCAGGCTAAATCCAGCTTCCGGCCGCTACCCGGTATGGTCGGCGCTTCCGACATCCGCGCGGCTGCGTTGAGCAAGGGACGGCACCAAGATTTCTCGTCGCTTCTCGCCCGGTTAAACCTTGGCGGGACCGTCGAAATTTGATCCAATCATGGCCATGCGTGGAGACAAGCCACTGAGCGCCGTGCACCTCATCAGGAGCTACCTGCTGCTGCCCTTCGTCGAAGCGGTGGAGGCGAAAGGCCGCGACGCGACGCCGATGCTATCGGCATATGGGCTGAAGAGTTCCGACCTTGTCGAGCCCTATTTCCGGTTGCCATTCCCGACCTTCCTGGCCATCCAGCAGCACGCCGCCGATCTCGTCGGCGACCCGTGCCTCGGGCTCAGGATCGGCGCCGAAATCCGCTCCGAGCAGGTGGGCTCCCTCGGTCTGCTGATGGCGACGTCGCACACGTTGCGCGAGGCGCTCCAGCAATTCTCGCGCTGGGGCGCTTCGATGCAGGAAGGCTGGGGGCTCGAGCTCGTCGACACCCCCTCGGGCGCGGACTATGTCTATCGCGTGCACGAGCTTGGCGTCTCGACCAGGCAGGATGTCGAATATTCGCTGGCCAATATGTGCAGCCTCATCCGCACCCGCATGGGGCGCGCCTGGGCGCCAACGGAAGTCCATCTCGGCCACTCCAATCCGTCACGAGCCCGCGTCTACGAGGGCATCTTCCATGCCCCGGTCTTCTTCGACCAACCCGTCAACAAGCTGGTCATCGCCCGACAGGACCTTATGCTTCATTCCGAGCGGGTGAGCTACGCGCTGCTGCCGATCGTCGAGGCGCATCTCCAGCTTGCCAGCGAGGCGGCAACGCATGACGAGAGCCTGGTGCGCCAGGTGAGCCTCATCGTCGCCCAGTCCATGGGACGGCGGCCGGCGCAGATCAACGATGTGGCGGCCAAGCTCGGCATACCGGTCCGCAGCCTGCAGCGCGCACTGGCCGAGTGCGAGACGAGCTTTCGCGACATCATGCGCCAGGAGCGCCGGCGTGTGGCCGAGAACCTGTTGGCGCAGGGGCGCATCAACTCGATCACCGAGATCGCGATCAGCGCCGGCTACGCCGACGGCTCGGTCTTCTCGCGCGCCTTCCGGACGTGGACCGGCAGCGCGCCGAGCCGAAGCCCGCTGCGCAAGAAGGGGAACGGATAAGCTACGCCGCAGCCGTGGCGGGCTTGCCGCTGCGCAGCGTCGAGTGGATGAGGTCGAGGCCAGCTTCCATCTTGTCGATGATCTCGGTGATCTCGGCGCGGCTGATGATCAGAGGCGGGCTGAGCGCGATGGTGTCGTTGGGACAGGAGCGCAGGATCACGCCATTGGCCTCGCAGAGGCGCACGAGCGTCGGGCCGATCTTGTCGGTGACAGCGAAGTTGCGCCGCTCCGCCTTGTCGGCGACGATCTCGACGCCAGCGATCAGACCGGCGCCGCGGACGTCGCCGACGAGCGGATGGCCGGCGAGGCGGCGCTTCAGTTCCGCCTGCAGGAATTGGCCGGTTTCGGCCGCGCGGGAGATGATGTTTTCCTCGTCATAGATCTTGAGCGTCTCGAGCGCCACCGCAGCCGGGACCGGATGGCCGGAATAGGTAAAACCATGGCCGAAGGTGCCGATCGCATGCGTCTCCTCGGCGACCGCATCGACGATGGTCTTGCCGATCAGCACCGCGCTGATCGGTAGGAAGGCGGCCGACAGCGCCTTGGCGCATATCAGGATATCCGGCTCGATCCCCATGGTCTGGCAACCCCAATAGGCGCCGGTGCGGCCAAAGCCGCAAATCACCTCGTCGGCGACCACCAGCACGTCATGGCGACGCAGCACGGCCTGGATCTTCTCATAATAGGTACGCGGCGGCACGACGACCCCGCCGCCACCCATGATCGGCTCCATGAACATCGCCGCGACGGTTTCAGGGCCCTCGGCGACGATCAGGTCGTCCAGTTCCTTGGCGCAGCGGCTGGCATAGTCTTCCTCGCTCTCTCCGGGCAGGCCATTGTGATAGAAGAGCGGCGTCTGCACGTGGAGGAAACGCGCCAGCGGCACGTCGAAAGAGGTGTGGTTGATCACCTGGCCGGTGACCGAGGCCGTCGCCAACGTGATACCGTGATAGCCGCGCATGCGGCTGATGATCTTCTTCTTCTGCGGCCGCTTCAGAGCGTTGTTGTAATACCAGACCAGCTTGATGACGGTGTCGTTCGCCTCCGAGCCGGAATTGGCGAGGAAGACCTTGCTCATCGGCGATGGCGCGAGCTGCACCAGGCGTTCCGACAGGTCGACAAGCGGCTGGTTCGTCTTGCCGGTGAAGGCATGATAAAAGGGCAGCTTGCGCATCTGCTCGTAGGCGGCCCGCGCCAGGCGTTCATTGTCGAAGCCGAGCGAAGCGCACCAAAGGCCGGCGACTGCATCGATATAGGACCTGCCCTCTTCGTCGAAGATGCGTACACCCTTGCCGCGCGTGACCACGAAAGGCTCTACGTTGGCGAGCGGATCGACGAAGGGGTGCAAGGCGAAGGCCTTGTCGCGCGCGGCGGTCGAGTTGGGAATCGAAGCGGTCATGGCATCCTCCGGCTTTTGCTTGCGATCTTCAGCGTCGCAGCGTTCCACTGGAACTTCCTGATATATTCCGCCAGTTTTCGTGCAATTCGCGCCAACAGAAAAATGCAATCGCCGTGACTGCCAACGGTCCGCGGCCATGGTCCTGCCGACAGGCCAGCTACCTGACGTCCGCGTTTGTGAGGCCGGAGGCCGGATCTAGTGCGCTTCACCGTTTCACGGAAACGGCGAAACGCACTATCTCCTTGTTTTTACGCAATTCCGGACAGAAGCTGCGGCGAAAATCGCCGAGCCTGACCGCTCACACTTTTTCTGGAATTGCTCTATCGCGCCGAACTGGTGCCTGGGCGGCTGAGCGCGTTCGAGGCGATCAAAAGCACGATCGAGGCGGCTATCAGCACAGTGGCGGCAGCCGCGATCGTCGGCGTCAGCGTGTCGCGGGCGATGGTGAACATTTCGCGCGGCAGCGTGCGCTGGCCGGGACCGGCCAGGAACATCGTCACCACGACCTCGTCGAGCGAGGTGGCGAAGGCAAACAGCGCCCCCGAGGCGACACCCGGCAGGATTGCGGGAAGCGTGACCTTTCGAAATGCGAGGAATGGCGGCGCGCCCATGCTGGCGGCAGCCCACAACAGGCGTCGGTCGAGGCCAGTGAGCGCGGCCGAGACCGTGACCACGACGAACGGGACCGCGAGCGAGGTGTGACCAAGGATGAGACCTGGCAAGGTCGCGGTGAGGCCGGCCATCGAGAAGACGAAGTACATGCCGATGCCGACGATCACGACCGGCGCGATCATCGGGATCAGGAGGAAGGCCGAGATCAGGCGCCGTCCCGGCAGTTGCGGGGCAGCGAGACCAAGCGCCGCCATGGTGCCGAGCGGTGTCGCCAGCAGCGTCGTCGAAACGGCCAGGATCAGGCTGTTCTTGAGCGCCTCCATCCAGGTCTGCGTCGTGAAGAAGGTACGATACCATTTCAGCGACCAGCCGGTGATCGGGAACGCGAAGTCGCCGCTGTCCTTGAAGGAGAACAGCACGATGACGATGAGCGGCGCCATCAGGAAAGCCAGCACCAGCGCGGCCGTGAGCCCCAGGCCGAAATGGCCGAACCGGCCTGCGGGAGTTTGCCTTATACCGGACAAGCGGGCCTCCTAGCGGACACCGACGCCGCTGCGCCGTAGAAGCGCGTTCTGGACGGCGTAGAGCAGCAACGTGACGACGAGAAGAATCAGGCCGAGCGAGGAGGCAAGGCCCCAGTTCAACGTGCCGGTGGTGTAGAGCGCGATGTAGTAGCTGATCATCTGGTCGCCCGGCCCGCCAACCAGCATCGGCGTGACATAGAAGCCGAGGGTGACGACGAAGACCATCAACGTGCCAGCCATCACGCCGGGCATGACCTGTGGAAGATAGACGCGCCGGAAGGCGTAGAGCGGCGTGGCTCCCAGCGAGAGCGCCGCCCTGAACAGACGCGGGTCGATCGACCGCATCGAGGCGAGCAGCGGAAAGATCATGAAGGGCAGCATGACATGCACCAGCGCGGTGATGACGCCGATGCGATTGTAGAGCAGCTTCATCGGCTGATCGATCAGGCCCATTTCCATCAGCAGCGTGTTGATGACGCCGCGGTCCTGAAGCAGCGCCAGCCACGCCGTGGTGCGCACCAGGATGGAAGTCCAGAACGGCAGCAGCACCATCAACAGCAGCAGGTTGCGCACACGGTCGCTCTGGCGGGCGAGGAAGGCGCAGAGCGGGAAGGCCAGCACCAGGGCAAGGACGGCAGTGGTCGAGGCGATAGCGAAGGTGCGCAGAATGATCGAGCGGTAGAGCGCCGCGCCCGGACGTGCGGGACCGATGCCGGTTTCGTAGTTCCGCCTAAGGTCGAGCGCCGACAGGATATGGAAGGTGCCGACCGGGCCCGCGGCGCGCTTCATCGCCTGCCAGGTCGAGTTCGCGCGCCATTGCGGATCGAGCGTGGCGAGATCCGGCGTGACGCCCGCGGGAGCCGCCTCGAGCTTGCGCTTGGTCGATTGCAGCAGGGCGCGGAAGCCAGGATTTTCATAGGAGAGCCGGCGGCTGAGCGAGGCGAGGCTGGCGCCGTCGACGTTTCTGAGGTCGCCCGCCAACGCGGTGTAGGCCGCTGCCGGCGGCAGGCCCTGGCCGCTCCAGGATGAAAGCTCGACAGCTGTCGCGGGCAGCGCCGCGCGCAGCTCCGGATCGAAGACGCTGCGCCACAGGATCATGCCCACGGGAAGCAGGAAGGTGGCCAGCAGGAACAGGAACAGCGGCGCGATCAGCGCGTAGCTGCGCAACAACCCCCCTCTTTGTCCCTTGAACATCGCGCTCCCCTTCCGTAGCGCTGTGTCCAGATCCGCCTCGACGAGATGGATCTGGACACAGATTGGACCGTATTTACTGCGCCGACCATTCGGCCCAGCGGGCGGTCAGGGCGTCGATGTTGTCGATCCAGAAGGCGTCGTCGATCTGCAGCACGTCCCTGGAATTCTCCGGCGCCGTCGGCAGGTCGGCGAGAAGGTCCGGCTTGATCATGCCGACAGCCTTGGCCGAGGTGATGCCGATCGGCTGGACATCGGGCAGATGGCTCTGCGGTTCGGCTTCGCCGGCGAATTTCAGCAATTCATAGGCCTTGTCGACATTGGGCGAGGTCTTGAGGATGACCCAGCTGTCGGCGGTCTGCAGCGACTTGTCCCAGACGATGCCGAACGGCTTGTGGTCCTTGTTGATGGCATTGGTGACGCGACCGTTGAAGGACGAGGTCATCACCACTTCGCCGGAAGAGAGAAGCTGCATAGGCTGGCCGCCGGCCGTCCAGAACACCAGCGAGGATTTGATCGTGTCGAGCTTGGCGAAAGCGCGATCGACCCCTTCGGGCGTCGACAGCACCTTGTAGACGTCGGACAGCGGCACGCCGTCGGCGATGAGGGCAAACTCGAGGTTGGTCTTGGGCGAGGCACGAAGCGCGCGCTTGCCCGGATATTTCTTGAGGTCGAAGAAATCGGCCCAGGTCGGCACGGCGCTGACGCGCGTCTTGTCGTAGGCAAGCACGTGGTTGTAGATCGCCGCGCCGATGCCGCATTTGTGGACGGCGCCGGGCACGTAGTTGTCCTTGCCGCCGAGCTTGTCGATGTCGAGCGGCAGGATCAGCCCTTCCTGGCAGGCGATCTCCAGCTCCTCGCTTTCGGCGTTGACGATGTCCCAGCCGCTGTCTCCGCCTTCGACCTTGGTCCTGATGACGCCGATGCCGTTGTCCCAGGTGTCCTCCACCACCTTGATGCCGGTCTTCTTCTCGAAGGGCTTGAAGATTGCGTTGCTCTGCGCCTCCTGGAAGGTGCCGCCATTGGAGACGATGACGAGATCGCGGGCGGAAGCCCCGGCCGCAAAGACGGTGCAGGCAAGAAGCGAAGCGGCGAGCAGTCCTGTTTTGTTTAGCATTTAAGTTCCCCTTTCTTTGGTTTTTGGTCGAGCTGGAATGTCAGGCGAGGATCAGAGCCTCCCCGGCCGGGATCGAAAGGCGCAACGCCTGGCCGACCGGCGGAAGGTCCGAGCAAGCCTGCGGCCTGAGTTTGAGCTGCACGGTCTGCCCGCCGGCGATGGCGATGCGGACGCGGACATGATCGCCATGGAACAGCTGGTCGAGCAGCGTGCCTTCGATGACGTTTTCCTCCGGGTCGATCCTTGCATGGATTTCCGGGATGGCTTCCGGGCGCACCACCAGCACGGCTTCCTTGCCGGCCGCGATGCCCTCGCCCGCCTGGCCGCGCAGCACAACACCGTTGCCAAGCCTGATATCGGCCGTGGCGCTGTTGGCGGCCACCACGGTGCCCGGCAGCATGTTGGTCTCGCCGAGGAAGCTGGCCACGAAACGGGTACGCGGGCGTCTGTAGATCTCGACCGGCGAGCATATCTGCTGGATGCGGCCTTCATGGAACACGGCAACGCGATCCGACATGGTCAGCGCCTCGTCCTGATCATGCGTGACATAGACAAAGGTGACGCCGAGCTGGCGGTGGATCTGCTTGATCTCGAGTTGCATCTGCTCGCGCAATGCCTTGTCCAGCGCGCCGAGCGGCTCGTCCATCAAAACGATGCGTGGCCGGTAGACGAGCGAGCGGGCGAGCGCCACGCGCTGCTGCTGGCCGCCGGACAACTGCCCCGGCTTGCGGTCGCCGAAGCCCGCAAGATGGACAAGCTCCAGCGCTTCGGTGACACGGCGCCTGCGCTCCTCCGCCGCAACGTTGCGGACGGCAAGCGGGAACGCGACGTTGTCGATGACCGACATATGCGGGAACAAGGCGTAGCTCTGGAAGACCACGCCCATGTCGCGTTTGTGCGGCGGCAGGTCGGTGATGTCCTGCCCGTCCATGAGGATACGGCCGGAATTCGGCCATTCGAAGCCGGCAAGCATCATCAGCGTCGTTGTCTTGCCGGAGCCGCTCGGGCCAAGCAGCGTCAGGAACTCGCCCTTGACGATGTCGAGCGAGAGATTGTCGACCACCGTGGACTTCGGGTCGTAGCGCTTCGTTACCGAGCGAAACGACACAATCGGCGGCACTGCTGGTTCGGCGATCGGCCGGTCTGTCATAAGGTCAGCTCAATTGGGCGTGAATCTGGTCGAGGCTCTCGGCCACGGCCGATACGATTTCGCTCATGTGCTCGTTGCGCGCAATCAGGGGCGGCGAGAAGACCAGGGTCGGACCCAGAGCCCGCAACAGAACGCCGCGTTCCTTGACCGCGTCCGAAACGCGCTGGGCAACGGCAAGCTCGGGCGCGAAGGGCGTGCGGGCAGCCTTGTCGGCGACGAACTCGACCGCTGCCATGAAGCCGACGCCGCGCACATGGCCGACCAGCGGATGGTTGCCGAGCGCCCGCAGGCCGCCCTGCAGCGCGGGCGCCGTGGCCTGCACATGGCCGCAGACGTCGATCTCGTCATAGATGCGCAAGGTCTCCAACGCGACGGCGGCGCCGACCGGATGGCCGCCATAGGTATAGCCATGGCCGAAGCCGCCGAGACGGGCCGTGAAATCGGCGACCGCTTGGTAGACGCGATCGTTGATCAAGAGCGCGGATATCGGGAAGTAGGCGGATGACAGGCCCTTGGCGCAGGTCAGCATGTCGGGCTCCAGGCCGAAACGCTGCGAACCCCAATAGGCGCCGGTGCGGCCGAAGCCGCAGATGACCTCATCGGCGATGACGAGGACGTCGTATTTGCGCAACACCCGCTGCACGGCGGCGAAATATCCTTCGGGCGGCACCACGACGCCGCCGGTGCCCATCACCGGTTCAGCAAAGAAGCCGCCGATCGTTTCCGGCCCCTCCGCCAGGATCAGCGCTTCCAGTTCCGCCGCGAGCCGCTCCGCATAAGCTTGCTCAGTCTCGCCTTCCGCCTTGCCGCGGTACGTGTCCGGGCAAGCAACATGGAGGAAACCCGGCAGCGGCAGGCCATAGCCATTGTGCATATTGGGAAGGCCGGTCAGGCTTGCAGCGGCGATGGTGGTGCCGTGATAAGCCCGCTGCCGGCCGATGATCTTGCGCTTTTGCGGCTTGCCGATGGCGGCGTGATAATACCAGACCAGCTTGATGGCGGTGTCGACCGCTTCCGAACCCGACGCCTGGAACATCGCCTTGGACATCGGCACCGGCGCCTTCGCCAGCAAGACCTCGGCGAGATCGATGACTGGCTCGGAGCTGCGATGGGCGAAGGTCTGCTGATAAGGCAGCTTCAGCATCTGGGCGTAGGCGGCATCGGCAAGGCGGCGATCGCTAAAGCCGAGCGAGGCGCACCACAGCCCGGCCATGCCGTCGAGATAGCGGCGGCCATCGAGGTCGACGATGCAAACGCCGTCACCCTGCCCGATCACCATCGGGCCGACCTGCTCGTGCAGCCTGAAATTGGTCTGGGGATGGGCATGGAACCGCACGTCGCGGCCGTGCGGAGAGTTCAAGATAGCCTGGTCCATCGCTCATTCCCGTTCTGATCTTGTTTTACGATACAAAATGATGTTTCGTATTACAAGACGATTTTTAGCAAGATCGCCGATGCGGACAAGATCGATCCTGGAACGGCCGATCATCGTCGCGGCTCCGGGAATCTTGTCTTGAAGGACACGCCGGGGTAGCAGGAAGACGAATGCCTCAAACCGCCCCGAACGACGCGCAGGACATGAAGGAAGGTAGTGACATGACCACGGCTCGGTCCGACGGCGGCGTGAAATCGGTCCAACTTGCCTTCGATGTGCTCGAGGCAGTGGCTGCGGCGCCAGGCGAGGTCGGGGTCAGCGAGTTGGCCGCGCTGCTCGGCACCACGAAAGGAACGGTTTTTCGCCACCTGCAGACCCTGGTGGAGCGCGGCTATGTCGACCAGAACGCGGTTTCGGCCCGCTACAAGCTGGGCACCAGATCCTATCTGATCGGCCAGGTCGCCGCCGGCCGCATCGAGCTGCTGACCGCGTCGTCGGACGCGATCGCCTCGCTGCGCGATGAGATCGGCGAGACAGTCGTTGTTTCGGCGCTGCGCAATCGCACGCTCGTCGTGCTGCGCACGGTGTTCGGGAAATCCAACCTGGAGATCGGCGTGCGGCAAGGCAGCGAGCTCGTGCTCCACGGCACCGCCCAGGGAAAGGTGGCGCTTGCTTTCAGCAACCGATCGCTACTGCAGCATGTGCTGCGCCAGGGCCTCACCCGCCTGACGGATCATACCATCGTCGACCCGCCGAAGCTGGAGGCCGAGCTCGAGCAGGCGCGGGCGCAAGGCTTCATCACCGCACCCAGCGAAGAGACGTTTGGCATCAACGCCGTGGCCGCGCCGATCTTCGACCGGATGGGCGATGTTGCGGGAACAGTCGCGATCGTCGGCTCGGTGCAGAACATCAAGGCGGTGCCGGACCAGGCTCAGGTCGAGGCCCTGCTCAAGGCCAGCCTGCGCATTTCCTGGAATCTCGGCTACGACCGCGGCGCCATCGAGGCGCGCCGGCGCATGGATTCGGCGGCGCCCTGACCGGGATGGTCACGCCTGGTCGAAACCGATAAGGCGCGCCGGGTTGTCCACGAGAATGCGGCGCACCGTCTCCTCGTCGCCTGCGTAGCGAAAGAGAAGATCGAGCAAGGCGCCGTCATTCGGCGGCTGCGTCTTGGACAGCGGATGCGGCCAGTCGCTGGCCCACAAAACCCTGTCTGGAGCGGCCTCGATATAGGCACGCGCAACAGGCAGAACATCGTGCCAGGGGAAGCCGGCCTGCGATATCTTGTGGCCGTTGGAGAGCAGCACCCAGAAATTTCCCTTGCGCAGCAGCTCGACGACCTTCTCCTCCGTGGCCTGATGGCCGGGCTGGCGCAGGTCCGGCCGGCCCATATGATCGATCACGACCGTCAGATCGGCGTTCTCGTAGAGCGCGACACTGTCCAGGATGCCCTCCTGGCCGGGTTGAATTTTGACGTGCCAGCCCAACTCCCGCGCCCGGGCAAAGGCGCGGCCAATCATCTTTTCGTCGGGCGCGAGATTGACCGCGCCCAGGAAATTGAACCGTGCGCCTCTGACGCCGGCTTTGGTCAGCCTTTCCAGTTCGGCGTCGGGGCATTCGGTGAGCGCGGCGGCAATCACGCAGCCCCGATAGGCCGGTCCAGCCTCCGCCAGCGCATCGAGCAGCGCGGAATGATCAGTGCCGTAAGTGGTCGGCTGCACGATGACGCCTCGTTCGATGCCCAGCACCTCGTGCATGGCGAGTGCCCTGCCGATCGTGGCTTGCGGCATCTCATAGGCCGCGCCGGGCCGCACCGGATAGATTTCCGCGGGCCCGAAAACGTGAAACTGGCAATCCGTGGCGCCAGGAGGCGGCATGCGGGAAGCCGGCCGCGGGTCCGGATCGAACGGAAAATAGTCGGCCATGACAGGCGCCTTTCTCCCCGCTAGGCGCGTGACCGGCCGATGACGGCGGTCACGTCGCACTGGATCTCGATGCGGCCATCGAGCTCAGCCTGAAAGCTGTGGCGGGCCGGTCGGCTCGCCGCGTCGGGGAACATGGCGAGCCATTCGCGGTTGAGCGCTTCCCTCTTCGACCTGTCCCGCATCCAGACGGTCATCTTCAATATGTCGTCGGTCGAGCCGCCGGCGGCTTCGACGATCGCCCGCGCATGCTCGAACATGAACCGGCACTGGTCGTCCAACCCCTGCGCCAACTCGCCTGTTCGCGGATCCACACCGTTGATGACGCCGGACATCAGGAGGTTGCCGATCACCGCGGCATTCGGGATCGGGTTCTTGTGGCGGAAGCCGGGTATATGGATGGCTCGACGGCGTCCCATCGGGCTCAGGGCCTCAGCCAGACAGCCAGCGCGATCGCCAGGACGAGAACCGCGCCCATTCCAAGGACCGCGAGGATGACCTCGCGATCGCGATGCAGCGGCGTTCCGCGTGCCTTGATCCTGGCAAGCAGCTGTTTCATGTCCGCTTCGCGGTCAAATTCCACGCGGTGCGAAATGCCGTCGATGTTGAAGTCGATATAGGGCCGCCCGGCTTGCCGGCCGGTCACGCAGCCCCTGGCTCGCACAAGAAGCACCTCGATGCGGGGAGCAGTTGCCGGGCCGAAGCGGAGCGTCGGGACGGCGCCCGCAAGCAGATGCTGGTAGTCGATATCCATCCCGCTCACCGCTTCCCGCCAGACAGCCTGCATGGCTGATCACGCGCCGACCTGGCTGACGAACTTCATCGCCAGATAGGCCTGCAGGCCTTCGCTGCCGCCCTCGGCGCCATGGCCACTGTCCTTGATGCCGCCGAACGGGGTCTCCGGCGCGGCGAAGCCGAAATGGTTGATCGAGATCATGCCGGATTCGACTTCGTCGCCCAGCCGTGCGGCCTTGGCGGTGGATGAAGCGAACGCATAGGCGCCGAGCCCATAAGGCAGGCGGTTTGCCTCCGTCACGGCATCGTCGAGCGTGTCGAAGCCGTTGATGACGGCAACCGGGCCAAACGGCTCTTCATTCATGATACGCGCCGATTTCGGCACGTCGGCAAGCACGGTCGGCGCGTAGAAATAGCCCTCATTGCTGATGCGGCGGCCGCCGGTGACGACGCGCGCGCCCTTTTCGGCCGCGTCACGGATAAGACCGTCGAGCGCATCGATGCGGCGCGCATGCGCGAGCGGTCCCATCTGTGTGCCTTCCGCGGCGCCATCGCCGACGACGAGGTTTTCCGCCAGCGCCGCAAATGTCTCCGTGAACCGGGACTTCAATTTTCCGTCGACCAGGAAGCGCGTCGGCGACGTGCATATCTGTCCGGCATTGCGGAACTTGATGCCGGCGCCAAGGCGGGAAACCGCATCGACGTCGACGTCGTCGCAGACGATGAAGGGCGCATGGCCGCCGAGCTCCATCGTTGTGCGCTTCAAGTGCTGGCCGGCGAGTGCCGAGAGCGAGCGGCCGACGGCGACGGAGCCGGTGAAGGAGATCTTGCGGATCACCGGCGAGGGAATGAGATAGGACGATATCTCCGCCGGCACCCCGAAGACGAGGTTGAGCGCGCCGCCGGGCACACCGGCCTCCTCGAAGCAGCGCACGAGCTCGATGGCCGAGCTCGGGGTCTCCTCGGGCGCCTTGGCGATAATCGAACAACCGGCGGCGAGCGCCGCCGCAATCTTGCGCACCAGCTGCGCGCACGGGAAATTCCAGGGGCTGAAGGCGGCAACCGGACCCACCGGCTCGGCCAGCACCGCCTGCCGGACGCCAGGCAGCCGCGAAGGAATGACCCGGCCATAGGCGCGCCTGCCTTCCTCGGCGAACCAATCGATGATGTCGGCGGCCCCGCCTGCTTCCAGGCGCGACTCGGCGAGCGGTTTTCCCTGCTCGCGGGTGATCGCCTGAGCGATCGCCTCGGACCGCTCGCGCACGAGATCGGCGGCCTTCGCCAGAATGCGGTAGCGCTCATAGGCGGTCGCCTTGCGCCAGACGCGAAAGCCGGTTTCAGCGGCCCTGAGCGCAGCGTCGAGATCGGCGGTCTCGGCGAAAGCAACGGAGCCGATCTCCTGGCCCGTGGCGGGATTGATCACGTTGCCGCGTCGCGAGCCGGAGCCCGAGGTCCACGCACCGCCGATGAAGAGGGATTTGGTCATGAGGATTGCATTCCTTGAATGGCGCTCAGCCGTATTCGGGGCGGGCGGGCGTGAAGACATCGAGATTGAGGGCAGGGCCGTCGCCGACGACTTCGACGTAATGGACGACCTCGCCCGGTATGTGCGCGAGCCCCCCGGCGCCGAGACGCACGACTTCATCGCCGATGTGGAAGTCGACCAGACCTTCGAGGATGTAGACGATCTGCTCGTGGGGATGCGAATGCGGCTTGAGCTCGTGGCCCGGCTGAAGCCGGTGCAAGGCGAGCGTGGCGCCGTTGCCGGAAAAAGCCTTCCGCTCGATGCCGGGCCTGACCGGCACCCAGTCGATCGCCTCCCAGTCGATGGAATGAATGCTCATGAAGTCCTCCTTGCAGATGGGGCTCAGGACAGGCCGATGAACTGGGAAGCGTTGGTGGAAACCATGCGCCGGATGTCGGCCTCGCCGTAACCGAGGTCGAGCAGCAGCCCGATCATCAAACGAAAGCCCTCGACCGGCGTCGGGTTGTTCTTCTGGCCGAGATCGGAGCCGAAGAAGGTGTTTTCGACACCCGCCGCGTCGATGACCTGGCGCAGATGCTCGCGGTCGAACAGATAGAAGGTCGACGGCACGAACATGCAGATCGAATGCTCGATCATGACCCCCATGCGCGCCAGTTGCGCGACGTCCTGGAAGGAGCCGTCGTTGACATAGGTGGGATGGTTGAGGAAAAGCCGCTTGACGCCCCGCGCCTTGGCTTCCTCGTAGAAGGGCCACAGCTCGCTGATGTGATGGTGGCCGCCGGACACGGCCGCGTCGGCCTGCGCGACCAGATCGAGGATGAGCTTGACCTCGTCGGTCACCTTGCCTGACGCATCGACCAGCCTGCAGCCGACCGGCGCAACGGTCTTCTTGCTGTTGACCGGGAACTTGTTCTTGAAGTCGGCATCCTTCTTGTCGTGGTCGATGTGGTTCTGCGCATGCGCCGTCGCCATCCACACGATGCGGGCGCCTTGCTTCAGCGCATAGTCGACAGCGCTCGGATTGAGGCCGCCGAGCGGATTGTTGAGCACGACGGCGCCGAGCGTGGTGACGGCGCTCGGGAAATGCTTGTTGATCAGATGCGCGATCGGCATCGTCGGGTAGTAATGGTCCTTGAGCAGGACCGCGGCCATGCCGGCCTCGGCGGCCTGGCCGACCACTTCGATGTGATCGACGGCACGCGGCATCAGCGAAGGGCCGCTATGGACATGAAGGTCGACGGCACCCTGCATCAGGCCCGTGATGGTCGCCTCTCTCTGCGGATCGATCGTGTCGCTCATCGTGTCTTTCTCCCGAGTTCCGGCGCCGTCGCGGCCGGTATGAACTGCCGCCAGTGGTCGATGCGCAGCGGCATTTGCGAAAAGGTCTTGCGCCGGTCGGCGGCTATGCCCACCGCGTCTCGAGCTGTAAGGCCGTGTTGCTCCAGCCAGCGGTCCAGCTCGGCGAGGCTGTCGCCGATGACGCCGAAGCCGCGCAGCATCACGGCGGAAGCAATGCCCGCCGCGGACGCGCCGGAGAGCAACATGCGGGCGATGTCGAGGCCGTTGCGAGCACCGTTGATGCCGATCAGCGGACGATCCGGGCCAAGCCTGGAGCGGCTCAGCGCCAGCCACTGGCAGGTCAGCGGCAGGTTCCAGAAACCGCCGACGGCGAGGCTGGTGCCGAGCATCGGCTCGAGTGTGTCGACATCGGGGATGAAGCCGAGCAGCCGCCCGGCCATGACGACGGAATCGGCGCCGCTGGCGAACGCGGCTTCGGCAAGGTCCGGCACGCGCTCGCTCTGTCCCGTGAGCTTGATCCAGAGCGGTATCGAGACGGCCTGGCGCATCCTGGCGACGATCGCCCCGACGCGTTGGGGCGAAAGCTCGGTGGTGACGGCGCCCTTGGCGGCCTGGCTGGCATAGGGCGTGCCGATGTTGAATTCGAGCACGCGAAGACCCACCTGCTCGACCTGCCTCGCCATCGCCACGGCCTGATCGAGGTCGGCCAGGATTAGGCTGGCGACGAGGGTGCAGTCATGGGCGCGCGCCGTGCGGTCGAGCGCCACGGTCTGCTCGAGCCATGCGGGGAAGGACTGCGGCGTCAGCCCAGAGCGGCTGGCGATGGTGACGTCGTTAGGCGCATCGGCGCCCCACGGCATCGGTCGCCAGTCCTGCCCCAGCGCCACATATTCGGCGCGCTGGAGCTGGTCCCGCGCGGCTTCCGATTCATTGGTGGATTTCACCACGACCGCGCCCGCGCCGGCGCGGATCGCCGCCTCCACGCCCGCGGCATCGATCATGTGCTCCGCCGCCGCCGCGACCAGCGGGTTCTTCAGCTCGATGCGACCGACACTGCAGCGCAGCCTGACCATTCCCGCTCCAAAGGTTTCCCGTCTGTTGCACCGTAACCGCAGCGTGCGATTGTGTTTTGTATTACGAAACGATGTTTTACTAAATACAACGCCGACAGGGATGCGTCAACCACCCGGATGCGGCCGCACAAGACGAGCCGGGCGATGCGGAAAGACGCCAACCGCGAATGGATCTGGACAGGGGCGGCGGCGGTCAGTCGGCATCTTCAACCGTGATCGCGCCCCAGCAGGAAGTCCGCGCAACGCTCGGCCATCATGATGCAGGGCGCGGCATATGGGCCGCCTGCCGGATGATCTGCTCGGCCGCGCCGGCTACTACCAGGCGGACGCCAGCTGCGTGCTCGTCGAAGGGACCTGGGAGGCGGCGCTGGCAAGCGCCAACACTGCGCTCGACGCGATGGACCGGGTGCTTTCAGGAACGAACGCCGTCTATGCGCTTTGCCGGCCGCCGGGGCATCATGCCTGTCGCGATCAGGCAGGCGGGTTCTGCTATCTGAACAACACCGCCGTCGCCGCCAATTGGGCGAGCTCGCGAGGCGCGCGGGTGGCGATCGTCGATGTCGACGTGCATCACGGCAACGGCACGCAGGCAATCTTCTATGGCAGGCGGGATGTGCTCACCGTATCGGTGCATGGCGATCCAGCCTGGCTCTACCCCTACTACGCAGGCTACGCCGACGAGACCGGAGCCGGTATCGGAGAAGGCTTCAATTCGAACCTGCCGGTACCGCTCATGAGCGACGGCGAGGCCTATCTGGCGGCTCTCTCGGCCGGCTGCGCGGCGGTACGGCAATTCTCGCCCGACCTGCTGATCATAGCACTTGGCCTCGACGCCTCCCGCGACGACCCCTTTGCCTGTATGGCCATCGACGAGAGCGGCTTCGGCCGGATGGGGCGAATGCTGGGAATGCTGTCGCTGCCGACCCTGATCGTCCAGGAAGGCGGCTATCCCTCCCCCACGCTTGGCCAGTCGCTCGCGGCTTTCCTGAACGGCTTTGGCAGCCGATAGACAGCGGCTGCGGCGTGTCAGTCCGGCGATGAGGACAGTCCCGCGAGAAGCGGCGCGTAGGCGGCGAGCCTGCGGGATATGAACTCAGTGAAGAGCCGCACGCGCTTCGTCTTGCGTGCCTCGCCCTGTGTGAGAAGCCAGAGCGTTCCGTACATGTGCAGGCCGGTGCCCGGCACCCTTGCGAGCAGCGGGTCGGCATCGCCGACGAAGCACGGCAGTGTCGTCATCCCCACCCCTTGCCGTACGGCAACGATCTGCGCCTCGCCATCCGTGGTCCTGAAAGGAACCCCTGTGGCACGAACCTCACCCTCGCGGACCCAGTCCGGGATGCCATGAACGCTTATGACGATCCACCGGATGGGATCCGGCGCGCCCGCGCGCCACGCGGCGAGTCGATCGCGAGACATGTAGACGCCGCCGAACAGCTCCGGCCCCTTCAGGCCGTGAAGATTGAGCGGCAGGGTCTTGCGGTCGTAGACGACGCGGATCGCGACATCGGCGTCCCGGTTGGTCAGATTTGCCAGCTCGCCGGACGACAAGATTTCCATCTCGATGTCCGGATGCAGACGCGCGAAATCGGTGAAGTCCGACATGAGCAGGTGTGTCGCAAGCGTAGGCGCCAACGTCACCCGCAGGAGCCCGCGCACGCCCTGGTCGCGACCGAAAACGCGCGTCTCGAGCTGGTGCGACGAGGCTTCCATCTGGTTCGCGAGCTCGAGGACCTCCTCGCCCGCGGCCGTCAGGCGGTAACCAGAAGGCAGCTTTTCGAACATGTGCGCCGCGAGGCGTTCCTCGAGCTGAGCGATGCGTCGCAGCACGGTCGAGTGATTTACCCCGAGACGCCCGGCGGCAGCCCGGACTGAGCCGCCGCGCGCGACGGCAAGAAAGTAGCGAACGTCATCCCAGTCGATCATGGTGCAATCCGGCACCGTGCGGTGCGTCTTCCAAAGCCCGTCTCCGATACCATCGAATAGCGTCGTCCTCGGACAAGTCGGGTGATGACTTTTGCGCTTGGGGCCGTTGCTCACGCCGGACATTCCTTGGCTGAAGTTATTAGCTCGCCTGGTTCGATTTTGCACCACCGATGTGCGGACTTCCGCACTGAAAGCCTGACGCAGCCGGACCCATTTCAACCTCGACACGATCCCCGGACGAATGCTCGGGGCAACGAGGAAAGCCGAAAGGAGAAGTCATGGGAAAGCTCGATGGTAAGGTTGCAGTCGTCACGGGTGGGTCGAGCGGCATGGCGCTGGCGAGCGCCAAGCGGTTCGTCGAAGAAGGCGCCTATGTTTTCATCACGGGCCGGAGGCAGGAGGCGCTCGATGAGGCGGTGAAGGCGATTGGCCGCAACGTGACCGGCGTGCGCGCCGACTCTGCCAACCTGGCGGACCTCGACCGCCTGATCGACACGGTCAAGCGGGAAAAGGGCAAGATCGACGTCCTGTATGCGAGCGCCGGCATAGGCGAAGCCGTCCCGCTGGGCGAGATTACCGAGCAGCATTTCGATGCGGCCTTCGGCCTGAATACGCGCGGCACGCTGTTTACGGTTCAGAAGGCGTTGCCGCTGTTCAACGATGGCGGATCGATCTTCATGACCGGGTCAGTTGCTTCGGTGAAGGGCTTCCCTGGTTACAGCGTGTATGCGGCGAGCAAAGCGGCGTTGCGTTCATTCGCACGCACTTGGCTCAACGAACTGAAGGGCAGGAATATCCGGGTGAACGTGTTGAGCCCGGGTCCGATCGCCACACCGATGCAGGACCAAGTTCTCACCGAGGAGGCGAAGCGGATGTTCGAATCCCTGATCCCGCGGGGAAAGATGGGGCGTGCCGAGGAAATTGCGGCGGCCGCGGTGTTTCTTGCTTCCGACGATTCCAGCTTCGTAAATGGGGTGGAGCTGTCCGTCGACGGCGGCTTTTCGGCCATCTGAAATCGCGCCTGATCGCCGGAACCACCCATGGCGAAAAGACTTCCGCGCCGAACGGCCGGCCCGGCTGCGCGGAAGTCGTTCGTGACGGGACGTCTGCGCAAAGATCGCCCCACACAGCGGAACGGATAACCCAGCGCCATTGAAGGCCGGGGAATCAACATCAACACGGATCGGAGAAACATTATGAGCTACGCGATTGTAGGATTCGGCAAGATAGGCCAGGCCCTCGCCCACGCCTT
This sequence comes from Mesorhizobium humile, assembly GCF_033977215.1. Taxonomy (NCBI): domain Bacteria; kingdom Pseudomonadati; phylum Pseudomonadota; class Alphaproteobacteria; order Hyphomicrobiales; family Phyllobacteriaceae; genus Mesorhizobium; species Mesorhizobium humile. Next base: position 30,148 of record NZ_JAVIIV010000003.1, on the reverse strand, counting down.
CGCCCGCAAAAACATCAACGTGGCCGTCGCGAGCAGACGGCCACCCGAGGCGTTGGCGCCGCAGGCCGAGGCGATTGGACCCACGGTCGTCGCCATGTCGCTGCGGGAAGCACTCGAGGCTGACACAATCTTCCTGGCGGTCCCGTTCGGGGAGCACCGCGAGGTCGCGAAGGCCCTGCCGAACTGGAAAGGCAAGACGGTCATCGACGCGACGAACGCGTTGGTTCCCCCTGAGGAGCTGGACGGTCTCCCGTCCTCCGCCTTCGTCGCGAAGGCCTTCGCCGGCGCCAGGTTCGTGAAAGGTTTCAATCACCTGATTGCGGCCACCCTGGCTGCCGATCCGGTCGTCGAGGGCGGCCACCGGGTCGTCTTCCTGTCGAGCGACGACGAGGACGCGGTCGCCCCCGTGGCGGCCTTGGCCAAGCAACTCGGGTTCGCACCCGTCAAGCTGGGAAAGCTCAACGAGGGCGGCGCTCTGGTGCACGCACGCGGCCGCGTTTGGGGCCAGCTCATCTTCCAGGATTTGTTCAAGAAGGAGCAGTGACCGATCTGGCGCAACGGCGAATCCACGGGTCGCTCAGCATCTATCGAATGCTGGCGATGGCCTAGGATTCGCCCCGGTGTCCCCTGCTATCCGCTGCGTGATGCTCCCCATCATTCCCGCTCAATTGTTTTTGACCCGGCTAAGATATGGAGCCGACGCCGAAGCCCCAAGGCCGGACGCCCGCAAGGGTTCAGACAACAACGAACGAAGATGCGGTGAGCGAGAGATGCGGAGCAAGGGCAGCGAACTGGACCTGATGGGCCGCACCGCTGCCGTCGCTGTCGAAGGAAAGGGCTCCGGTCGAACTGTTGTAGATGATGTGGTCGGTACCGGCGTGCGCGCTCGCGCCGATGTGCAAATCCTGCATCGGGAGGGCGCCGGCGTGAAGGCCCGCAAACACGCTGTGGTCCAGTTTGATCTTGTCCTGGCCAACGTTGAAGTCGGTTACCTTGGCGATGTTGTCGGCCTTCAGAGCCGAGTGGAAAACGAAGACATCCTTGCCCCCGTTCCCGGTCAACACGTCATGGCCGCCGCGGCCATTGATGACGTTTGGCCCGGCATTGCCGTCGATAGTCTGGGCCGACGAGTTGCCGCTGAGGTTGATTGCCGTCGTGCCCGAGCGGTTCGTGGTAGCCAGGTGCTCGATTTCCGAACCAAACAAAAGCGCGTGGCTGACCGAGGCGAGCACAGTGTCCGTGCCGCCGTGGATCGCCTCGAGCACCCTGTCGCCGGCATTATTGACATAGTAGGTGTCGTTTCCGGCACCGCCGACCATCGTGTCTGCGCCCGTCGTTCCGTGAAGGACGTTATCGCCAGGGGTGCCGTAGATCGTATGGCTGGTGGTTGCGCCTGCAGGCGCAGATGAAGTGCCAGTGCTCGATGACGCGGACGAGGTACCGGTACCGGAGGATGTGGATGTACCGGTGCCGGCGGGTGTGGATGAAGTACCGGCGCTCGACGACGCAGGCGGCGTGGTCGAGGAGGTATTGTGCTGCAGGAAGACGGACTGCAGAGCCTTGTCGTTTCCAAGCGACGTGTCGCCCTGTTGCGAACCCCAGGCATAGGCATAGTCGAAGGCAGGCGACGGCGCCAGCTTGGCCCAGTGGTCCATCATGGTCTGCTCTTGGGCCGCAGTGGGCATCACATATTGGCCGCCCGTGTCGGTCGTCCAGGAGCCGCCTCCAAACGCCTGATAGACCGGAACGATCTGGCTGGCCGGGATGCCCGATGCCACCGCCGCGTTAGCGGCCCTGTCGATCATGTTGTAGTCGATCGTGCTCGTACCCGTGCGCACCGGATAGGGATCCACGCCGTAATAGTCGATATGCGTGTTGGCGGGATTGTAGGTGTTGGAAAAATCCGGGTTCGTGGAGGACCCCATGTTCATCATTGTGATGAAGGTCTTGGCGCCAGGCACGTTGGCATGAATCCAATCCGACTCCGCCTTCAAATTGGCAGCGGATGCGTAGGTGCCCCACTTGCCGGTGGGATCCGGCTCGTCGGCAAGGAAGAAGCCGTACAGGTTCGGATTGCCGATGAAGGGGGCCACCTTCTGGGTAAACGATGATGTGGCGCCATTCACCTCGTTGAGCCAGACCAGGCCCTTCTGGCCGGCCGGCAGCGCGTTGAGCTGGTCGACAGATTGAACGTCGACAAGATTGAATCCGGCAGCGGCGATGGGAGCGCCCAGTCCACCGGATCCTGATGTGTAGTGGAGAGTCATCCGATTTCCTTCATAGTTCGGACCCCCGGGACGCCCACCTACTCGAATGCCATATTGGCCTCAAATCAAATACGGATGTCTCTCGTTCAGAATAATTGATCGGCCAATGGCTCCGCTTCCAAAGGTCGGAATTCCAATGGCGGTGTCGTCATGCCGTAAAACGGCAGCTTTCATGGCGTCTATCGTCCAGGCATATTCAGCACTCGGTAGCGATAGATCGTTTTCGGCTGCGATCATTCTACGACTTATACGAGTATTAACCTTGATCAACTGCGACATCGAAACGAGTAACTGTCGACGATGTGTCGCGTTTGAATGCTCGACGGAGCCGACTGGCCAGGCGTTTCGGTATTGCGCTCCAAGCTGGGACGTCGCGGATTACCTGCCGTGACGTAAAACCCGCTCACGTCGGCCGGCTATGCTCGCGGCCTGTCTGCCGGTTGCCGGCAAATGTGATTTGCCGGCAATGGCTGGGCCACGATGCCGCGAGCATGCCGTGATCGCATCCCCGCCCTGAGGTAAGGCGCTGGCCGAAGGCTCACACAACAACGAACGATGACGCCGTGAGCGAGAGGTGGGGCGCAAGGGTGGCGAACTGGACCTGATGAGCGCTTCCGGTGCCATCTACGTCGAACGATAGTGCTCCGGTTGAGCTGTTGTAGATGATGTGGTCCGTGCTGTCATGGGCGCCCCTCCCAATGTGGAAGGCACCGGCTGGCAAGGCACCCGTCTGAAGCCCCGCGAAAACGCTGTGGTCGAGTTGGATCTTGTCCTGGCTGACGTTGAAGTCGGTTATCGTGGCGACATTGCCGGCTTTAAGAGCCGAATTGAATACGAAGACGTCCTTGCCGCCATTTCCGGTCAGGACGTCAGCGCCGCCGCCGCCGTTGATGATGTTGGCCCCCGCATTGCCCTGGATCGTCTGGGCGAATTCGTTGCCGGTCAGGTTGATTGCCGCGGTTCCGGAGGGATTCGTGGTTGCCAGGAGTTCGATCTCCGAACCCGGAAAAAGGGCATAGCTCACCGAGGCAAGGACCTTGTCGGTTCCACCACCGATCGCCTCGATCACCTGGTCACCGCTGTTGTTGACATAGTAGGTATCGTTGCCAGCACCGCCGATCAGCGTGTCGGCGCCGGTTGTTCCCTGAAGCACGTCCGCGCCGGGGGTGCCGTAGAACGTGCCGCCTGTGGTTGGGGGCGGTGTCGTGGTCGAAGGCGATGTCGTGGTCGGAGGCGGAGTTGTTGTCGAAGTGGTGGTGGTCTGCGTATTGTGCTGGAGGAACACGGCTTGCAGCGCCGAATCGCTTCCGAGCCCCGTGTCGCCCTGCTGCGATCCCCAGGCATACGCGTAATCGAAGGCAGGTGAGGGAACCAGCGCGGCCCAGTGATCCATCATCGTTTGCTCTTGGGCCGGAGTAGGCATCACATACTGGCCACCGGTGTCGGTGGTATAGGTGCCACCGCCAAACGCCTGATACACCGGCACGATCTGGCTGGCCGGTATGCCCGACGCTTCGGCCGCGGCCACGGTCCTGTCGATCATGTTGTAGTCGATCGAGGTCACGCCGGTGCGTACCGGATAGGGATCCAGCCCGTAGTAATCGATGTGCGAGTTCGCCGGATTATAGGTGTTGGAAAAGTCCGGATTCGCCGACGATCCCATGTTCATCATGGTGATGAAGGTCTTCGCGCCCGGCACGTTTGAATGGATCCAGTCGGATTCCGCCATCAAATTCGACGCGGTTGCGTAGGTGCCCCACTTGCCGGTCGGATCCGGCTCGTCGACGAGGAAGAATCCGAAAAGATTCGGATTGCCGATGAAGGGCGTGACTTTCTGGATGAAGGAGGACGTCGTCCCACTGTACTCGTCGAGCCAGACCAGCCCCTTCGATCCGGCCGGAAGCGCGTTGAGCTGATCAACGCTTTGAACATCGACCAGATTGAATCCGTCGGCGGCAATAGTCGTACCCAGCCCGCCAGATCCGGACGTGTAGTGGAGTGTCATGCGACTTCCCTTTGTCTGATTCGAGAAGCCCCCGACGGCTGCGTAACCGACGCCTAAATTAGCTACAAGTAAAAATAGATGCGCTTTCGGTCAGAGTTGTTGATAACGATGCCGGCGCGACGAGACGTCGCGCCTCCGTTCATTTCTCCGTCGAGCGGCCTGGCTGCCGGGGCCGCACGCGCCCAGGAGTCGAGAGGGCCATGCCGCGCCCCTTTTCGGTTCTTACCCACCAAAACTGTCACAGCGTATCGCCGCATCGGAGCAAGGCTTCCTGCTTCATTTAAACGGACGAGGACAGGAGGCAAGCCTGCCCTTAGCGTGAGCTGGGTGACATTCGGGCGGAAGCATCGCGAACCGGCAATGAGAGCAAATCCAAACGCCTGCCACGTCGTGCGCCCGAGATGCCTTGCGCTCTCGGGAGGGGCAAGATGAACCCCCATCTGGTTTGCGTGGGAGGCGAGGATCACCCTCTGCGTATTCCGTTCCTTCTATCGCTGCGCGAACAGGGCTTCAGGCTCACCGCGGTATCGAGCGACGACGGAACCGCATTTTCGCGCCACGGAATTCCTCATCGACACATCAGGTTCGATCGATTTGCCAGCAGCGGTGCGGAATTGAGCACACTGCGCTCGATCCGCGGACTGATGTCTGAACTCCGGCCGGACATCGTGCAAAGCTTCGACACCAAGCCCAACTTGCTGACGCCGCTGGCAGTACGAGGCCAGGTGCCCGTTGTGCGCACGATCAACGGCCTTGGCTGGACTTTCTCCTCACTGGAGCCACGGGCGCTCGCCCTGCGTCCAGTCTTCTGTAGTCTGCAGTGGCTTGCTTCTTTCTGGACAGCCGTGACTGTCTTCCAGAACCGGGATGACCAGGCTTTCTTCGAACGCTGGCAGTTGATCGGCAAGAGCGCGGCGCGCTTGATAGCTGGTTCAGGTATCGACGTGGAGGCATTCGCGACAGTGCGTCGTTGCGGGCCTTCCGCGGCGACGATGCGCGAGCAGCTTGGGCTGCACTTCGCCGAGGTCGTGATGTTCGTCGGCCGGCTGACCCGCCAAAAGGGGATTCCGACCCTGCTTGAAGCAGTTCCCCGCATTCTTAAAGAAAGGCCCAACGCGCGTTTCATTCTTGTCGGCCCGCGCATGTCCGAAGGTCCATTTGCCGTCGCCAAAGCCGACATCGACAGATACGCTCCCCATGTACTCGCCCTTGGACCGAGAACGGATATTCCCGCCCTGCTTGGCATGGCCGACCTTTTTGCGTTCCCTACGCAATATCGGGAGGGTATCCCGCGTGTCCTGCTGGAAGCCGGACTGGCCGGATTGCCAATCGTCGCCTCGAGGATGCCCGGCTGCAATGACGTGGTCGAAGATGGGTGGAACGGCTATCTCGTTGCGCCGCGCGACGTGAACGGCTTTGCATCCAGAATAATCGATCTCCTGTCAGATCGCGCCCGCGCCAAGACCATGGGCGACCGGTCGGTCGGATTTGTGCGAGAGCGGTTCGCGCTTTCGGGTGTCGTCGATCAGTATTGCGACCTTTACCGGCGCATCCTTTCCGGCGCGATCCAGACAGGCTTGCCGGGCCAGGCGACGGCAAGGGATCCAGGAAACCGCCAGCTCAGCGAGGCGCCGCAATGATCCGCGACGCGCTCCTGGCCTGCGGCGTCGCAATGGCATATGCGACGCAGCTCGACGTCCCGAGATTGCCGTTTGGATATGGCGAACTGTTCCTCACGCTTTGGATCGTGCTGTCGCTCTTGAGGGTACTTGCAGGCGGCCGCCTGGAAGCAACGCCAGCCCTGGCCAAGCTTGCAGCCTTCTGGCTGGTCCTGACTTTTGCCCTGGGATTGGGCACCATCGTCGGCTTCATGACAACTGTCCTCTACGTGGATCCGCTGCTGCACGACACGGTGGCTTATGCGCTGCTGATCTGCGTCACCTGTCTGGTGGCCGCGGAGCCCGATGCCGATGTCCGATTGCGCCGGAGCGCGTGGTGGGTGATCGGCATCGCGAACATGTGCTTCGTCATTCAGGTAGGCGTCGGTTGGGGTTGGATACATCAATCCGGCGTCGATCCCTGGTATTGGGATCGGTTCCGCGGCTGGTCCGAGAACCCGAACCAGCTCGCAATCTATTGCGCGCTCTTCGGCCCGCTGGCCCTGCACCTTACGACCACCACTCGCAGTCGGTGGGGCCGGCTGCTTGGAACAAGCTGCCTAGTCATTACCTTCTATGTCGGCCGGCTGACGAAAAGCGACACCTATCTCTACACAAGCATCGCGACCGGTCTGATGTTTGTTGCGCTGTGGACCAGGACATGGCTTGCGACCGGGCGCGCCGACAAAAGCCTGTTCCGACAGGTTATGCTCCTGCTGCTGATAGGCTCCCTTCCGCTGGCGATGTCGCTGAGCCCCTACGCCCTCGCTGAGGCCGGCCACGCGGCAAATTATGCCAAGAGCCTCACCAAGGACAAGGGTGGAGAAGCGACCGAAGAGACCGCCGCGCTTCGTCTTTTTCTTTGGGGCGAGGCATTGGAGAAGGGAGCGACAGCGGGATCATTGGGTCTAGGCCCGGGACCGCATCTCGAACGCCCGCCTATCGTCGACAAGCAATTTCTGCCACGCCCCTTCGAAGCCCACAGCACCGTTATCGATCTCTACCTGCAAGGTGGGCTGGTCGCTGTCCTCGCCCTCGCCTGGATCGTCAGCTCGGCTGCGCTCTCGGCGTGGCGCGCGAGGGCAGACGCCCTGCTGGTGCTTATTGCGTCGATCGTCATTTTCGGCTCTCCGCACCTGATCATCCGCCACCCGATTGTGTGGTTTGCGCTGACCATGTCCCTTGTCGCCAGAACCAATCAGGCGGTTCCGGCGACCGTTCGTTCCAAGGAATACTAGGATGTGCGGGATTGCCGGAATTCTTCTTGCTCCCCATGCCCTCGATACGAAGCCGCTCAGGGCGATCGGGCCGATGACAACGGCCCTTCGCCAGCGCGGACCGGACGGGGAAGGATTCTGGATCGACCGCCAGGCAGGCGTTGCGCTGGGCCACCGGCGACTGGCGATCGTCGATCTGTCGGAGACGGGCGGCCAACCGATGCGTTCGGCAAGCGGCCGGTATGTCATCACCTTCAATGGCGAGATATACAACTTCTGCGATCTGCGCCGTGAGCTTGAAGCGGCGGGCGGTTCCTTCCGTGGCACCGGCGATACCGAAGTCATGCTGTGCGCGATCGAGAAGTGGGGTCTCGACGCAGCTGTTCGACGTTTTGCCGGCATGTTCGCGTTCGGGCTGTGGGATATGCAAACCCGGACGCTGCACCTCGTCCGCGACCGGATGGGCAAGAAGCCGCTCTATGTCGGCCTGACACACGAAGCGCTAGTCTTTGCCTCGGAACTGAAGGCGATCACCTGTTTCCCCGGCTTCCGCGCGGAGCTGGATGAAGACGCGGCGACGATGATGCTGTCGAAAGGATGGGTGCCGGACGGCTATTGTATCTGGCGAGCGGCGTTCAAGCTGCCGCCTGGTTCGACCATGTCGGTGAATTTGGCGGATCTTGCCAATGCGCGCAGCGTCGGTGCCCTTGCCCAACGCGTTCGGCACTGGTGGTCGCTCGCCGAAATTGCATGTGCAGGGCAGCGGGAGCCGGCCATCGGCAGCGACGAGGACCTCACAACCGAGCTGGACCGCCTGCTTCGCCTCGCAGTGCGCGAACGAATGATTGCGGATGTGCCGCTTGGCGCCTTCCTGTCGGGCGGCATAGACAGCTCGACTGTCGTCGCCCTCATGCAGGCGCAATCCATGAAGCCGGTGCGAACTTTCACCATCGCTTTCGACGAAGGAGGGTTCGACGAAGCTCCGCATGCCGCGACCGTGGCGAACTTCCTGGGCACGGATCACTCCGAGCTTCACCTGTCCGCCGCCGTGGCGCGGGAGGTCATACCGGAACTGCCGCGGATCTGGGACGAGCCGTTCGGCGATGAATCGCAGATTCCGTCGCTGCTCGTGTCGCGCCTCGCCCGCCGGCACGTTACGGTGGCTCTGTCGGGTGACGGCGGCGACGAGTGCTTCGCCGGCTACTCCAGGCATTTCCTGGTGAGCCGCCTGACGCGCCAGCAGCACTTCCCGTCACCGCTTCGCCGAGCGATAGCCGCAGGTACGGGTCTGCTTGCCCGGGCTTCGCTCCACGATCTGGTCGGGCGCCTGCCGCTGCCGACGGGCTTGCGGCATGCGCTGCGAAGCGATCGCTTGCATCGCCTCACAAGTCTGCTCGAAGCAGCGAGCGAGGATGACCTGCTGCAACGGCTGACGAGCCCTTCGACCGGGACCCTGGCCCGTCGTCGGCTAACCATGCCGAGCTCCGGCTTGCCGCGGCCCGATGACCTGTTGTCTCGTCTCCTGCTTGACGACATGGCCGGCTATTTGCCCGGCGATATTTTGGTCAAGCTCGACCGCGCCAGCATGGCCAACGGCCTCGAGGGTCGGTGTCCGATCCTTGACCATCGCGTCGTTGAATTTGCGTGGCGCCTGCCGGCTGGCACCAAGGTTCGGAACGGCAAGGGCAAGTGGATCCTTCGCCACCTGCTGGGCCGCTATTTGCCGCGGCAGATGATTGATCGGCCGAAGCAGGGCTTCGACGTTCCGGTTGGCGCCTGGCTGAGAGGACCCCTTCGCATGTGGGCCTCGGACTTGATTGCCGACGCGCGTCTGTCCGGCGCCGGGCTACTCGACTTTGCCAAAGTGGACGCCTGCTGGCGGGATCATCTCGACGGCAAGCAGGACCGCGCCCGCGATCTGTGGCCAGTCTTGATGTTCGAGGCGTGGCGCAGCCAGGCGGCCCGGTCGATCGCATCCGACGCAAGCCGGTCTCAAGAATACGCGCTGCAGGGTGATTGAGATGGTCAACCAAGTTCAACTTCTAAGGCCGAAGCCGGCGGCGGCGCCAACGCACGACGCCAGGCCACGGCGGCTGGCCCTCGAAAAGATGAACGATCCGACACCCTTGCAGCAGGTGCTGGTGACCGTTTGGAGGCAGAAATGGCCCATCCTCGGCATGGCCATTCTAGGCGGCGTCCTGGCCGGATTTGTCGGGATGATGCGCCCTCCCCTCTATGAGGCGAGCACACAAATGATCGTGGACCTGCCCGGCAGCCCTGGTCCCGCCGCGAGCGCGCCACAGGATATGCTGGCTGCGACCGTCGATGGCCACCTGACTGTGCTTTCATCGGAAGCGCATTTGAGGAATGTGCTGATGGCTCTGCGCGCGGCGGATGCCGATCACCCTCGCACGCGCCCGGTCCCGGCCGCAATCGAGCCGAATTCCATGCGCGGTATCATTCACTTCATGGCGCAGAAGACGCAGGCGTCGGCGAGCAGTCTCTTGTCCTGGGCCTGGTCCGGTGGCCGACAGGATGCGGCCGCAACCTCGGAAACAGCGGACGCGGCGGCGCTCAAGGCGCTGAAGGACGGCCTGAGAGTCGGCCAGGAGCTCCGCTCCCGGATCATCGGCATCGCTTTCACCGACCGCGACCCGGTGCGGGCCGCGCAGGTCGTCAACGCGGTGGCCGGCGTCTACATCGGGATGATTGCACTGCAGAACCGCGCCTCGGATCAGCACGAACTCGCCTTGATCGCCTCCCGCTTGCCTGAAATGCAGGACGAACTGGGGCGAGCCACCGAGCAGTTGCAAACATATCGGCTCACCAACGGCGCTTCCGACCGAGGAAGCCCCGACGACGGCGGTCGCGAGATCGCTGGTCTTGGACGGCAGATGTCCTTGGTCAAGGCAAGCCTGGCCGAGGTCGAGACGCGGCTCCAACGGGCTCGCGGCCCGCGCACAAGCGGCGTGCAGGCTCAGGATTCGGCCGAGGCAACCGGGGCGCCTGCGACCATTGACCCTGCCACGGGCACGGCCGCTACCGGCACTCCCTCGACAAACGAGATCGACGGGCAGATCGCCCGGTTGGATGCCGAGCGGCAGGTCTACCTGGGCCAGATAGCGTCGCTGCAGGAACAGAGCGACGCTCTCAAAGCCGCGGCGGCCGACGTCGCAGGCCACCTTTCAGGCTTGCACGCGCTCGAATTGAAGGTCGACGTCATCTCTCAGCGCTACAATGAATTGTTGGCCCGCCAGCAGGATCTGCAACAGCGCATCAAATTCCCCCGGCCGGACGTCGCCGTCCTATCCGAGGCGCGGCCGCCGATGCGCCCGGTGACGCTGTCGCCGGTCTTTCTGGTTCCGCCGGGGATGATCGTTTTCGGCCTCGCCACCGCCGTTTTCGCACTCGCATGGCGGTACTTCGACAGAACCCTGCGCAGCGAAGCTGAAGCCGAGGCTGCGCTGGAGATCCCATGCGCAGGTCTTCTTCCAAAGGTCGCCCGGCCAGGCGCGAGGCAGCTTTGCAGCCTGCTGCTGGGGCAGCACCGGGCTCCTTACACACGAGCGGTCGGTTCGCTGCTGATTTCCCTGGCCAAAGCAAGGCTGCGCCGGCCCGGCGTCATTCTGATACTTCCGAGTGACGAGGACGAGGACAAGACTGTGCTTGCATGGAGCCTCGCACTGACCGCGACCCGGCTTGGCGAACGGGTGCTTTTCGTAGACTTCGATCAGCAGGAAAAGCACATCACGCGCGCGTTTCGGACCGAATTCAGCACGTCCAGAAACGGCAGTTCCGTGGCCAGCTTCCTTGTCGGCAACCGCTCTTTGCCCGAAACGGTGGAAGACATGGCGGAAATCCATATCGACTTCATGCCTGCGCCGCCGATTTCGAACGACCTGCTCCACCTCGTATCAACGGTGGACGGGGCAAAGGTCATGGACAGCTTGCGTGAGAAATACACTCTCGTGGTCCTGAACGGCCCATCCGGGCTGGCGAGGCCGGAAGCGAGATTGCTGAGCAGTTGGGCGGACGCGGTGCTTCTGGCGGTGCGTTGGGGCAAGACGCCGCGGGACATAGCGCGCAGCGTCGTCGAGTTCATCGGCGTCGAGGACCTCCCCTGGAATTTGCCCGCATCCCTCGTCAGCGTTCTGACGCAGGTGAATCTCAAGCAGCACGCCGGCTACCGGTTCGGAGACAGCGCCGGTCTTTTGTTGCCGGCCGCTGGCGCAGCCGAACCTGATCGGGAATGAAGGAACAATTGCAATAGGGCCAGGCCACGACACCTCGATCTGCGGATTGAATTGGCATGATCATCGAATTTTTCGGACCGCCAGGGTCCGGCAAATCAACCCTTGCACATAGCCTCGCCGGCCGCCTGCGCGATCGAGGTTGGGCAGCCAGGGTTATTCTTTGTTATCAACCCCGTAATAAAGGCGATAGCTGGGATCGTTTTGGGGTGATCTCGGTAATTACTAGAATTTCCTCAGCTATTTTCGCGCTATGTGTAGCATTTCTGCCGTCTGCATATGAAAACAACGGAGTTAGATTGAGCAATAAATTGATAAGAATTATTCCGCCTAAGCAAATTATCTGGCGGGTTCGAATGTGGCAATATATTGTTCGCCTGTCACTCTGCTGGAAGCAGTCGCAAGAATCGACAGACGTAACGATATTCGATCAAGGCTTCGTCCAGGCAATCGGGTCCTTGGCTATGTTTAACGACACCACGGACGACCGGATGATCGCGCAAGCGCTTTTTTTTGCCCCCCCGGCCGACCTCGTGATTCGACTGGTCGTACCGCGCGATATCGTGGAAGCGCGGCTGCAGGCGAGAATGAGGCTCGAACCGGCGGCGGAGCGGCTTTTTGAGGTCGATGTCGCTGGCAACATGAACGCTTTCGACGTCTTCGACAAAATTGGCAATGTTGTCCAGCGCGGGGACCAAAGCATCCTTTCGGTTCACGCAGTCGACCAAGAGTCGACTGCAATCGACCTTCGCTTGGTGGAAGAGGAAATTCTGGCGCAGTTGTCGCGGACCGGACTTCATCCCGCCAACCAGTGGCAAGGCGGAACCCAGTCGACAGGAAAGGCAGTGTTGTGACCAGCGCGCCGGACTTAGGCACAGGTTCGAAAAGGCGTCAGCTCGGACGCCGTGCGGCCAGTGCGGTAGCCGACGTCCCGCCGATCTCTGCCGCGGCCAAGGCTACGGCCTTGGCCGCGATGTCTCCCCGGCGCCACGATGTCGGCCAGCGTCTGATGCTTGCCAGCATCTTCGCCCTTCTGGTCTATGTCAGCGGCGCTGGGCTTACCAGCATCGCACAGCTTGGAATCGCGCGCATGGTCGGCGCGACGAGCTACGGCATCTACTCATATGCATTGGCCTGGAGCATGGTGCTCGCCACCCTATCGACGCTCGGCTTCAACCTGTCGCTGTTGCGCTTCGTGCCGGAGTACAGGGCAGCCGGGCGTTCGGACCTCGCACGCGGAGTCATCATCGTCGCGCTGTGGTGGTCGCTCACGGCGGCCGTACTGGCAGGACTGACCGGAGCCGGCCTTGTCGTCTTCTCGAGGCGGCTTCACGGGGAACTTCAGACAGCGATGCTGCTTGCCATGGCGGCCGTGCCGCTGATGACGGCCTATGCGCTGGGTGCCACGCTGGTTCGCGCCTTTGGAGGCGTGGTATCGGCGCTTTTGCCTGAGCGCGTGGCGCGCGACGGGCTGCTCTTGGCCTTGTTGGCCGGCGCGGCATTTTCAGGTTGGGTGACTTTGGATGCCCGGCTCGCGATGACGGCGGTCGTCACCAGCTCGGCCGTTACCGTATTGCTTGTGCTCGTTACAGCAATAAAGATGCGGCCGGCGGACCTGCTGACCGCGCAGGCGAGCTTTACCTGGCGCCGGTGGCGGTCTGCAATCCCTCCAACCATGCTGATCACCGGGCTTGATGCCTTCGTAAGCCGGACGGGTGTTATGCTTCTGGGTTGGACCGGCCGGGTACATGATGCCGGCATTTTTGCCCTGGCGCTGAACGTTGCGCTGCTGGTCGGCCTTTCAAGCGTGGCGGTCAGCACGATGTTTTCGCCAACCGCAGCGGATCTTCATGCCCGCAAGGATCATCAGAGCCTGCAGCGGTTGTTTTCCAGAGCCGCGGTCTTGAGCTTCAGCGGAGCGCTTGCGTTGGCCGTGCCATTGTTTGTGGTCATCGAACCTCTCCTGGGCTGGTTCGGGGAGGATTTCGCCGCAGGGGCGCCCATAGCACGCATCCTGATCATGGGTTACCTTTGCAGCGCCTTCTGCGGACCTCAGTTGAACCTTCTCACAATGACCGGGCATGAATGGGCCGCCGCCGCGACGATGGTCAGCGGCGCAGTGGCCAATGTCGCCGCTTGTGCCGTCGGCATTGCGCTCGACGGCTCGATTGGAGCGGCGGTAGGCTTCACGCTCGCACTGGTCGTGTGGAACCTCGGAATGGCAATCTATATCCGCAAACGACTGAACATCGTCCCCGGTCTGATCTTTGCCACCTCGGCCCTCAGGGTGGGGCAATTCAGAGCTCGCTGGGGATAGCGGCATGTCTCCAACCGTGGAGTTCGACGCAATGATGTCTATTGGTCATCAGGCTACCCGCGTTCCGCGACTGGAGCCCGAATCTCCATCGGCAGCCCAAGGCGGCCAGATGGAAAATGCCGGTGCCGTACCGGCTGTGGAGCCGCGGATTCTGAACATCTTGCTCGTGGTGCTCAACGCCTTGCGGCAAAGCGACGTGGAATGCTGCTACTGGAAGAGCAGCCGGCGCCTTCAGGCTGTCCTGTCGGGCGAATCCGACTTCGATCTGCTTGTTGCGCGCTCCGATCAGCATCGCGCCACCCAAGCCATGCTTGCCTGCGGCTTCAAGCGTTTCGAATCCGCAAATTGCCATGGCCATCCTGCAGTTCAGAGTTTTCTCGGCTATGACGATCCTAGCGGCCGTATCGTCCATCTCCATCTTCACTTTCGCCTCGTCGTCGGCCAGCCCCTGCTGAGAAACTATCAGCTTCCCTGGGAACAGCTCATCCTGGCCTCGGCGATCCCACACCCGACATTGCCCATCAGGATGCTGGATCCGACGAGCGAAGCATTGCTCCTGCTGGTGCGGGGCAGCCTCGAATTGCGGCGGCGAGATCCGATCGTGCTTCGCAACTGGCAAAGTGCGCAGGAAAAGTTCGAACTTGATCGGTTGCACTTGGCGCCGCAGGTCGATCGCCGCAGTCTCCGCGACCAGGCAGCAAGACTAGTGAAAGAGGACGTCGCGGAAGCGATTGCCGAGGCACTGTTCGCGGCGCAGCCCTTTGCGGCCCAGCATCGTCTTCAAGCCCGGATCCGCAAGGAACTGGCGGCGTACCGAACCTACAACAGTGTCGACGCCCTTGTGCGCGGTATCGGGCGCGCAATCCTGTGGATCGCCGGCGGTCTGAACAAGCGGTTCGTGCACATTCCACGACCCTGGAGCCGCCGTGCACCTGGCGGTGGCATCGTGGTAGCATTGGTTGGCATCGACGGCAGCGGAAAAACAACGGTGACGACGGCAATCCGTCAATGGCTCGGGGCGGAAGTCGATGTACTCCCAATATATTTCGGCACCGGCGGCGGCAGGCCATCGCTGCTGCTGCTGCCATTCAAATTGCTAGTGCCGATGGCCTCCTGGGCGCTTGGGACTAAGCCCGCGGGCAGTTCGCACGGCGGCATCTCGGATCGCCCACCGGGGCCTTTCTACAGTGCCCTGCTTGCGGTCTGGGCAAGCATCGTCGCGGTCGAAAAGCGTAATAAACTACTGGCCGCGCGTCGTGGCGCGGATCGTGGAATGGTCGTTATCACCGACAGGTTCCCCCAGGATCAGATCGCGGAGTTCAACGACGCTCCACTGTTGCCCCGATTGGCCAAGATTCCGGCCTGGCTCCGGCGCTTCGAAGCCAACGCATACGCGCTTGCCCGCCGTCTGCCGCCAGATCTCGTAATCAAGCTGCAGACCACTCCCGAAGTCATCATGTCACGCGAGCCGGATATGGATCCGCTGGTCATTCGACGGCGGGTGCCGGCCTTGCAGCAACTGACCTTCGGCGGCGCCGCGGTGGTGAGCCTCGACGCCGGGCAGCCGTTGGCCGACGTCATCCGTTCGGCCAAGGCTGCGATCTGGCAGTTGCTTTGATTGCATCGTGAATCATCCGGCAGATCGTCGGATGATGGCATGCCCTCACGGCAAGACCGAAATGCGTCCGAGAAGAGCCACCAGTTCCGCCTGCCGCTTCGTCTCAGTCTTGGCGAACAAGGATGCAAGTTGGGAGCGGATCGTCGTGCGGCTGAGGTGCCAGCTCCGTGCGATTTCCAAAGGCGCATCACCTTGAGCCAAGCGCAACGCAAGGTGCGTCTCGGCACTCGTCAAACCGAACATGCGCTGCAGCGTCTGAGGATTGGCCGCAGTCCTGTTTTCGCGATCCAGCAATGCGACGATGCAGGTTCCGTCATGTGCGACCACACCAATTTCATCCAGCACCACTGGGTTATCGCCAAGGTTTCGGATCACGACCCATGAGAGTGAACCTGGCAGGAAATGTACCGGTACGTTTGCAACCAGACGTCTCAGTCCGGCCGAAAGCGCACTTGCCGTTTCGGCAGCGTCGCCCTGTCGTTCAATCGTGGCTCGAGCGGCCGCATTCCACTCGATCACCTTCCTCTCGCTGTTGAGCACCAGATAGCCGCACCCGATGCGCTCGAGCATGCCGGTGATGGACTCCAGACTCCGACGTTGCGACCTGCCGGCCGGCTCTTCGGACCGGTCCGTGGCGCATGTTGGATACGTCGTCTGGGATTGCCGCGCATATGCGTTTTTCAGCACGATGTACCGTCCGCCGGCAACCGCGTCGGTGTGCCTTCCAATCAGAGCCATTTTTGTACCCCGCCCTACCTGCACACAGTCTCCGCAATTACTTGCGGTTACTTATGCTTGTTTGATCCAGATGAATTCCCCTGACTTGAATTTCGACGTGTCTGATATGTCTGCGACAGGGTCGTGGCCGGTCGCAACCCGTATGATTCTATTCGCCGGCTAAAGCGTGGCAATCCCACGGCGGTACTAAGCCGCCTCCGAACGGTCTAGTCTCGACGGACTAGTCCTAAAGTTGTAGTCTGTTGCATGGGCTCATATTTGCGCTGGCTGAATTCGACGGTGCCGGGGACACCGCTAGCTCACGTAGCTTCCGCAGTGATTCTGGCAGTTTCAATAGTATTCGAAGCAACCAATTCTATACATGTCGGGCAAGACGGAGCTTTTATCTCGTTCATTCCCGCGATTATCATCATCGTATACCTCGAAGGTCGGTCGGCCGCGATCGCCGCGACGCTTGTGATGGCGGCGACAGGGCTTTGGGCCCGGCAAGCACTGAATTCCCAGATTTCCTACGAGGATTTGACCCGCGCCATCCTGCTCCTGGTCTCGGGCGGGGTAATTGCGACGATATTCCACCGCTTGCGAACCGAGCTGAGTGAAGCACTCAGGATTGCTGAGGCGAGGCTGGCGGCCGTGCAGGAAACGGAGAGCCGCTATCGATGGGCTTTCGAGCGGGCCGCCATGGGCTTTGCAAGCAGCAATCGACGCGGCGAGTTGCTGCAAGCGAACGAACGCCTGTGCGAGTTGACAGGTTACGAGACGTTGGAACTTGCCCAGTTGCAGATTGAGGAACTCATTCACCCTGATGACCGGGACGAGGTGCAGGGGTTTCTGAGAGATCTTGGTAGCGACGCCGCTGCATTCGGTGCAGAGGTTCGCCTGTTGCGCAAAGATGGCAAGACATTCTGGGCCCGCCTGACTCTTTCTTCGTCCCCGCATGATGAAGTTTTCGCCGACAGCGTGTTCATTGTGATCGATGACATTTCGGAGCGACGAACTGCACGCGAGGCCCTGCGGGCGCAGAAGGAATGGCTTGATCTCGCTCTGTCTGCCGGTCGCATGGGCACGTGGCGAATGGATTTCAGGGACGGGACAGTCACTGGCTCTGGCAAGTTCTGGGACATTCTCGGCCTGCCAGTTGGTCCCACCGCTCGCCTGGAGGACCTTTCTGCTGTGGTTGACCCAGCTGATTGGCCCAAGCTCGCAGGTTCGATGAAACCCTCAACGACAGCGAACTACGATATCGAAATTCGTGTTCGGCGGCAGGACGAGCATGTGCGCTGGATCGCCCTGCGCGGACGCAAGGAAAAATACGATGATCGTTCGCTATACATCGGGGTGGCGGCCGACCTCACCGAGCGTCGGCAAACAACGCTTCTGCGCGCAGCCGCGAAGAAACGCGAACGCACCATGCGCGAAGAGCGCCATCGCTTCAGCAATCTGTTTCCGGTGATCACCGCCCTGGTGAAGATGATCAATGTTCCCGGCAACGACATCGCCAAGTACAAGGAGATGCTGATCGATCGGATCAGAACCCTGGAGGCGACGCATCTGCTCCTATCGCGCCGCTCGAGCACTTCCGGGATGCTCCACGATCTCGTCTCTCAGGAGCTTCAGCCTTTTGCAGAAACAAGAGACATAAGAATCGTCGGGCCATCGCTGGTAATGCCCGCCGGGGCCGCCGAGAGCTTTGCCATGGTTCTTCACGAGTTGACGACCAATTCAGTAAAGCATGGCGCGCTAGGCGATACCGAGGGCCGCGTCGAAGTGACGTGGAGCTTCGCGTCAGCTGACGCAGGTGGCGACGTTGTGTTCGATTGGGTGGAATCGGGGCAGCGGAAGCTCGCGGGCATCGTACGTCATGGTTTCGGTTCGATGATAATCGGTGTGGACGGGGCGCCGCTGGTCGGTCATTCGCCGAAATTGGAGATATCGGAGCGCGGGTTCCGATATTCGTTGCGGCTGTCGCGGAAAGAAATTGAACTCTAACCTTCGTTGTTCGCAAGCCAGCTTTGCAGCAAAACGGCCGCTTCGGTCCGGTTTCGAACCCCAAGCTCGCGCATGATGGCCGCTGCGTGGATTTTCGTCGTCGCTTCGGCAATCTCCAAATTGCGGGCAATTTCCTTGTTCGAGTACCCTTCTGCCATCAACTTGAGAACTTCCTTCTGTCGCGACGTCAACTTTGCGAGGCCGCCGATACCGTCGCGCCGCCTGGCCGCGAATCTCTCCGTGAACGCATGCGCCTGCTGACCGTGCCCGGCAGACGTGCGCGAAAGAAGTGCCGGAACATAGATGCGACCCGCGAGCATCTCGTTCACAGCCAGCACGACTTCCTCGTCCTTTTGCGATTTTACGATGTAGCCGTACAGCCCGATCGAAAGGGCTTTGAGTATCTCCGCGCGTGAATCGTCGGCCGAAACGATTGCGAAATGCGTATTGGGGTAGGCAGACATAACATCGCCGAGAATCTCCTGATCGAAGAGGCCCGGCATGTTCAGGTCAAGGATCGCAAGATCGATTGATGCCTGTTGCTCCAAGAGGCCGATCACGGCGTCGAAACACGCCGCGTCGAATATCTCGGCGCCCGGAATGCCCGCGGTCAGAGCCAGTCGAAGGCCACGGCGATACAATCCGTGATCGTCGGCGATGACGATCCGATGCATTTCCCTACCCCAACGCTTGTCGGCGAGCATACTCCTACCAGCCCGCCACACTCCATCATCGTGAGATGTGCCAACCGTGATAAGCTAAATTCGTGGCCGACCACTAATCGTCACACCCCAGCGAGGTCCGCGTTGTCCCTCGCCCACGAACGTCACATTACTAATATAATCCTAATTTGAACGCGTTGCCTATCACTTAGTCGTCATAGAGCAGCGGGAGTTTGCGGCCCCACCCTCAAACCTCTCAGCCGCGGGACACCCGCAATGCCGGACGACTACCATTCAAATGCACGACGACAACCATTCGAACGCACGACGACACTCGGTTCGAGCGGTCATAGCATCCATGACGCGCTCTTCTGACGCTTGGGAGGGGAGACTTCGGACACTCTCCAGCTGGCTTGCGACGTTGCTCGCCGGCCAGCGCATGACGAAGGAGCCAGATGAACCTGGGAGGATAGGATGAAAGCGGTGATTCAATGCGGTGGAATGGGAACCCGCCTTCGTCCCTTCACATCGGTCTTGCCGAAGCCGCTCATGCCGATCGGCGCGCGCCCCGTTCTGGAGTTGCTCCTGAAGTGGTTGCGACGTAACGGCATAGAAGACGTCTACATCACTACCGGATACCTCGGACACCTGATCCGCAGCGTCTGCGGCGACGGCTCCCAGTGGAACCTGAAGATTCGGTATACCCAGGAAATAGAGCCGCTCGGAACCATCGGCCCGCTGTCCTTGATCAGGGACGAGTTGACCGAGCCGTTTCTCGTCCTCAATGGCGACGTCCTTACAGATCTTAGTCTCAGTCGGTTTGTGGCGGCGCATCGCAAGCATAAAGACCCGGTAACGATCGCTACCGCCTGCCGCTTGATCAAGATGGATTTCGGCGTCATAGATGAAACAGACAATATCGTTCAGGTATTTCGCGAGAAACCGACGCTATCCAATCTTGTAAGCATGGGGATATACTGCATGGACCCAAGTGTCTTGCCGTTCATCCCCTCAGGTGTGCCATTTGGTTTTGACGATCTCATGCTGCAGATGATGCAGGCAGGCACGGTCGTGCATGTGTACAAGCACGAGGGTCTCTGGCTCGATATCGGCCGCGTCGACGACTTCCAGAATGCACAATCGATCTCGTGGGAAGAGCAGTCGTCCTCGGTAGAGGTCGCTGCAGTGGCCGCGTGAAAACAGTCGTCCTAGGCGAACGGCCGGGGAGGTCACGATGCTCTTGGTGAGTGCCCCGATCCTGGGCGTACCGGAGAAGGCTGCGCTATCGAAGGTGATCGACAGCGGTTGGCTGACGATGGGGGAGCGGGTGCAGGCCTTCGAGCGGGCCTTTGCGGATGTCCATGGCGCGGAGGATTGCGTTGCGGTCAGCTCTTGCACCGCCGCGCTTCATCTGATCCTGCACGCGCTCGGGATCGGCCCGGGGGACGAAGTGCTGGTTCCGTCGCTGACCTTCGTGGCGACCGCGAATGCGGTGCTATATGTCGGGGCGACACCGGTCTTCGTCGACATTGAGTCGATCGACGTCCCATTGATGTCACTCGCCGAAGCAGAGGCGCGTTGCACGCCGCGCACGAAGGCGGTCATCCTCGTTCATTTTGCGGGCTACCTTGCCAATCGCGAACAATGGCAGAGGTTCGCCCGTGCGCGCGGGCTACACATCATTGAGGATGCCGCACATGCGCCCGGCTTAAAGGAAGTTGGGACATTCGGCGCCGCCGCCGCATTCAGTTTCTATGGCAACAAGAACATGACGACGGCGGAAGGGGGGGCCGTCATTGCCCGCGACCCCGATCTGCGCGAGAAAATCCGACTGGCCCGCGGCCATGGGATGACCTCGGGAACGCACCAGCGGTTGAACAGCCGCACGCCGCAGTATGACGTGACCATGCTCGGGTTCAACTACCGCATGGACGAGATGAGAGCGGCGATCGGCCTGGTCCAGCTCCAGAACCTGCAGGAGTGGAACGAGATAAGGCGTATCCTGGCCGTGCTGTACCGGCGCCTCATCGCAAGCCATTGCCCGGCTGTGACAGTCCCGTTCAGCCAGCCCCGAACGTCCGCCTACCACATCATGCCAATCATTCTGCCGCGCTTTGCCAGGCGGCAACACGTAATCGACGAACTGCGAGCTCAGGGAATACAGACCACCATCCACTACCCTCCCCTGCATTGGATGACACTCTATCGCGAGCGTTTCCCCGGCATCCACCTGCCGCTCACGGAAGACTTTGCCCAGCGCGAACTCACGATTCCATTGCATCCCCAGATCACGTCTTCCGCGGTCGAGGCCGTGGTGGCTGCCCTGGCAAGCTCACTCGACAGCTCCAGCCAAGCAGGAACAGCGGCATGAACGCTTCGGACCTTTCGCTGCATCGATATTTCAGTCCCTGCCCCAGCCACGGGTTCACAAGGCGGTCAATCGATCTCGCCGTGGCTACGATGGCGGGTGCAATGTTGGCACCGCTAATGCTGGTGATCGCCGTCGCCTTGATGCTGGAAAGCGGCTGGCCCTTCCTGTTTGTTCAGACCCGCGTCGGGGCGGGCGGCCGACCATTCCGCATGTACAAATTCCGGAAATTCGCCGCGCGGTGCAGCCCGGGCGGCGTTCCGCTGACCGTCGCCGGCGACAGCCGCATGACGCTGATAGGAAAGCTGCTCGCCGACACCAAATTCGATGAGCTGCCCCAACTGTGGAATGTCCTGAAGGGCGACATGGCGATTGTCGGGCCGCGACCCGAAAGCCTTGCCTTTGCTGATTGTTTCCTTGGGGGCTTCGAGGCTTTGCTGCAATACCGGCCTGGCTTGCTTGGTCCAACGCAGGCCCTCTTCAGGCACGAAGCCCATCTCTATCCGCAGAACCTGGATCCGGTGCTGTTTTATCGAGAAATCCTGTTTCCCGCCAAGGCGAGGATCGATCTCTCCTACTATCCGGAACGCTCGATCGCCTCGGACATCGTCTGGATGTTTCGCTCCCTGCGGGCGGTCCTTTATCCGGCACCGCCAGGCGGTGAGAGCTTCGTAGTCGCACGCCGCAATATCCGAGGGCCGGCCCCGCTAGGTCGGAGAGGAAAGGCCTGACTATGGCTTACACGGGGAAGAAAGTCCTGGTCACCGGTGCCGATGGATTTATCGGATCGCACCTCACAGAGGCATTGGTTCGCAACGGCGCCGATGTCACCGCGCTGGCTCTCTACAATTCCTTCGATAGCCATGGCTGGCTGGACGACCTCCCGGAAAGCGTTCGAAACCAGCTGAAGCTGGTCCGCGGCGACGTTCGTGACAGCGCGTTGCTCAACCGGATTACACGCGGCCAGGCCATCGTGTTTCATTTGGCGGCTCTGATTGCCATTCCATACTCGTACGCCGCCGCGCAATCCTATGTGGAGACCAATATTCTGGGCACGGTCAATGTGCTCGAGGCCGCGCGCCATTGGGAGACGGAGCGCGTGGTGCAAACGTCCACCAGCGAGGTTTACGGCACGGCACTGACTATGCCGATCAGCGAGACCCATCCTCTGCAGGGACAGTCGCCTTACTCGGCTTCCAAGATCGGAGCCGACATGATGGCGGAGGCCTATGCCAGGTCCTTCGATGTCCCCGTCGTCATCATGCGACCTTTCAATACTTATGGCCCGCGCCAGAGTGAGCGCGCAATCGTGCCGACCATCATACGGCAGGCCCTTGATCCAGATTGTCCGGCGATAATGGTCGGAGACACAAGCCCGATCCGCGATCTCACCTTTGTCGAAGACACGGCGTCGGCATTCCTGACCGCCGGCACAGCCGAGCTCGAATTTGGTCGTCCCTACAACGCCGGCAGCCAGCGCGCCTCGACCATCTCCGAGGTGCTCGATCTGGTGCTCGAGTTGAGTGGTTCGAAAAAACCCGTCCGTCGCGACGAAAGTCGCTTGCGGCCGCAGAATTCGGAAGTCCGCGCGCTGCTCGCGGACTGCACGCGCTTCGCAGGCGAGACCGGATGGCGAGCGCAGACCAGTTTGCGCGATGGACTTGAGCTGACCATCGACTGGTGGCGCGCGCGCCTAAATGAGGGACGCGTGCGCCGCGAGAAGGACTACATGATATGACGCTACTTCTCCGGCGAGCGCTGGTGGTGATGGGCGGGGTCATGTCATTGGCCCTGTGGACGGCCGAATGGCACGACAATGGCGCGGCGGCACAGCTCCTTGCGACAGCGCCGATGGAGTTGCCCAACTACCTGCAGCAGACAAAGGATCCGGCGTTCGGGACTGTCCTCACCCGTATCACCAAGCCCGGCGACCTCGGCGCAGGTGTCGTTTGCGGCGACAAATATTGCAGCCATCGTTACTCAAGCTCGCAGGCTTGGAATTCGGACCAGAGCCTACTTGTCCTAACCAATGGCTGCGGCGGCATGTGCTTTCTCGATGGGCGGACGTTTGCTCCGCTTTTTCATCGCGATCGATCCACCGAATGCGAATGGCATCCGCGCGATCCCGAGCTGATGATCTGCGTTCACGACCAGAAGATTTCGACCTGGGCGCCACGCGTCGATCGCGAGGAAATCCAATTCGCTTCGACGGACTACGCCGGGCTCCAATTCGGACCGTATAAAGGCAATCCGAGTCTCGACGGGACCCGCATTGCGGTGCGAGCCACCCGCAAGGATGGCCACCAGGTCGCCTTCGCCTTCGACCTGAAGCAGCGGCGGAAGTTCGCGGACATCGATCTTGCCCAAATTGCCGGGACCAACAACGCCTGCTCGATCTCCCCCTTGGGAACAAGCATTCTTTGCTTTCAGACACTCAAAGACGGTGTCGAGCAGGCTTTCATTTTCACCGTGGACGGAGCCTTGCGCCAAACATGGCCCGAGCATCATCGACCCGGCCATGGCGATATGACGGTCGATGCCGACGGCAGCGAAGTCTATGTCGGGATAAGCAAATCGGACCCGGACAAGTATCAGGTGATCAAGCGACGGCTGTCCGACGGAAAAGTCACCCCTCTGATGAAGTATGGCGAAGCTCAACATGCTTCGCTCAGATCCCTTGGCATGCCCGGCTGGGTATTCCTGAGCTACGGCGGAAACCCGGACCAGGTCGCCAGTCATCCGGATTGGGCGCCCTATGCGCGCGAGGTTATCGCTCTGCGTATAGACGGGAGCGGGGAAGTTCGGCCCATCGTCCAGACACGGAACACTCCATTCGACTACTGGAGCGAGACCCATGCCTCACCATCGCCTGATGGTTCGCAGGTGGTTTGGTCGAGCAATTGGGGGGTGCCTGGCGGTCCAGTCTACGATTTCGTCGCTCACCTCGATTGGCCTCGGGAGAGGTTTTCGAACCAAACAGAGGTTGCCGCAAATGGTGCCCATTAGCAGAATTGCGCTCGCGTCGATCGCCGCGTTCTGTGCAGCTCAGATGGCCGTAGCTGCGGATATGGTGGGCCTTTATCGGCTTTCTCCCGGCGACACGGTCGAGGTTGCGGTTGCCTCGGTTCCCGACTGGCCGCGCCGAGCAGTGGTCCAGATGGACGGCACGATCGCGCTTCCCGAAGTCGGGGTGATTTCTGTCGTCGGCCTCACCTCGGCCGAACTACAGACCCGCATGGCAACGATCTTGCCGACGAAGATCTTCCATATACGCCTGTCCGACGGAGGGGAGCAGACCGTCATCATCAAGCCGGACGATGTGACCGCCATCGTCGCCGACTATCGCCCTGTTTATGTGACCGGTGACGTGCTTACTCCCGGACAGCAGGCCTACCGTCCGATGATGACCGTGCGACAGGCAGTTGCGGTGGCCGGCGGATACAGCCTCTTACGTTCTAGGACCAGTCAGGCCGGCCCCGATCCGGTGGATTTGCGGCGCGACTATGAATCCCTTTGGGGGGAATACACCAAGGCCTACTTTCACGGTGCCCGCATCCGGGCCGAATTGGCGAACAAGGACAGCTTCGATACCCAGGTGCCGCAAGGCTCGCCCTTGCCGGACAGCATCGGCGCGGCTATCGCCCAGGCCGAGGGACAGGCGCTCAAGATAGCGCTCGGCGATTATCAGCAGGAGCAGCGGTTCCTTGACAAGGCTGAGAAAGACGCCGCTGCCGAAGTCGCCGTGCTTGCAAAGCGCCAGGAGGTCGAGACCGAAGGGGTGAAGGCGGACGAACAGGACCTGGCGCGGGTGACCAAGTTGTACGAGGCAGGCAATCTGACAAACAACAGATTGGCCGACGTCCGGCGCGCCTTGCTCCTGTCGTCCAGCGGAGCCCTGCAAACGTCGGTCGAGCTGATGCGGACGCGCCACCAGCAGGAGGACTACGCCAGGCAGCGTGAACACGGCGACAACCAAAGAACGATTGGTTTGCTGACCGAATTGAAGGAAACCGACGCGTCGCTGGTGGAACTCACCGCGAAGCTTCACGCCGCCAGCCAGAAATTGCAGCCGAGTGGAGCATCTGCGCATCCCCTGCCGATAGCCGGTGAAACGATCCAGGCCCAGGTGATCATCGTTCGCAAAGTCGGTGCTGAATGGCGAAAGCTGCCTGTCGATGAAGACGCCGCCGTGGCGCCCGGCGACACCGTAGAGGTCAAGTTCGCAAGCGAACTCGAAAGCAGTGCCATCCAATGACGCGGCGCGGTTCAGCCGACAGAAGATTTCAAGTGATGCGCGCCGTCTGACGCGCGCCCGCGTCGCCACATCCATCACGGTTCGTCGTATCGACTCGACCCGGAACCTCCTTCGGCTCCTATCCCTCTCCCCCGCAAAATTCCGTTCGTGCGACACTCTATCCCCAACTTGATGGGCTGGTTTCGGTCCCCCTCGAGAGCGGCGTCACGATTTTGCTGCATTTTGCAAAGAGGGACACATATTAGTGGGGATGAATGTTCGACGAGGAGGGGGAGCAAGGCTGCTCCAGGAAGGTCCAGGTTGTCCATCATCATCGGCAGAGCCAATGAGATCGCTCCGCGCTTTGGCGTGGAAGACAGCAGATCATGAAGCCAACGGAAAGGCGCGCGTCCGATCTGCATAAGGCGATGTTGAGCTGTGTACCCGGGCTGGTCGGCGTCGGCCTGTTCTCGGCGGTCATAAACATCCTCTCGCTGACCGGCTCCATCTATATGCTTCAGGTCTACGATCGCGTTCTGCCGTCGCAGAGCGTTCCGACACTTGTCGGATTCACGATCGGCATGCTCGGTCTCTACGCCGTGTATGGCCTGCTCGATTTCGTGCGGCTTCGGCTGCTGGTTCGAACAGGCAGCCGCCTTCACCGAAAGCTGCAGCCCAAGGTCTTTGCCCTCTCGCTTTCCCTGCCTCTGATCAAAGGGCAGGACGCGAGCCGTGTGCAGCCGCTTCGTGATCTCGATCAATTGCGCGGCTTTCTTTCCGGGTTGGGACCCACAGTCGTCTTCGACGCTCCCTGGATGCCGTTCTACCTGGTCGTCATCTATTTGCTGCATCCTTCCCTCGGCATGCTGGCGACGGTCGGTGCTCTCCTCGTCGTGCTACTGACGGTGGTCGCCGAAATCCTCGGGCGCGGACCGGCCGCTCGCGCCTCTGAAACACTTCTGGCACAACGCAGCCTTGCCGATTCTGGACGCCGCAACGCGGAGGTCGTGCGAGCCATGGGCCTTTCCAGGCGACTCGGCTGGCGGTGGAACGAGATCAGTCATGCCTATCTCACCCACCAGGAGCGGCTCTCCGATATCGTCGGCGCCACCGGCTCGCTGTCGAGGGCGCTCAGAATGGCTTTGCAGTCTTCCGTTCTAGGGCTCGGCGCCTATCTCGTGATCGGTGGCGAAGCCTCGCCCGGAGTCATCATCGCATCCTCCATACTCCTCGGCCGCTCGCTGGCGCCGGTCGACGCGGCGATCGCGAACTGGAGAGGGTTCGTGTCCTTCCGGCAGAGCTATGCTCAACTGACGGCTGCTCTGACCGCTTTCGGTGGCCATGTCGAGCCGATGGAACTGCCGCGCCCCCAAGCCATGCTTGCGGTCGAGGAGCTGACCATAGCACCGCCGGGCCAACTGAAGCCGACCGTGATGAACGTCGGCTTCGATCTGACGAGAGGCGCGGGAATGGCCGTCATCGGCCCAAGCGGCTCTGGGAAAACCACGCTCGCGCGAGCCTTGGTCGGGGTCTGGAGCCCGCTTCGTGGCACAGTAAGACTGGATGGGGCTTCGCTCGATCAATGGAGCCCGGAGCAGCTCGGCGCCCACATCGGCTATCTGCCGCAGGACATCGAACTGTTCGATGGAACGGTTGCCGACAACATCTCGCGGTTCGGCGGCAAGGGAGACGCCAAGGGTGTACTGGCTGCTGCCAGGGCCGCTGGAGCCGACAAAATGATCATGCGTCTGTCGGAAGGCTTTCAAACACGCGTGGGAGACGGAGGCGCGGCTCTGTCCGCCGGGCAGAGGCAGCTCGTGGGACTCGCCAGGGCGCTTTATGGCAATCCGTTTCTCGTCGTGCTGGACGAACCGAATTCGAACCTGGACGTGGACGGCGACGCCGCCCTGGCTGCGGCGATCCTGTCGGTGCGCCAGCGCGGGGGTATTGTCATCGTTATTGCGCATCGCCCCTCCGCCCTCGCCAACATCGATCAGGTTCTGGTGATGTCCAACGGCATGCTGCACTCCTTCGGCTCGCGCGAGGACGTGTTGGCGAACGTGATCCGGTCCGTCCCACCTGGAGAGCGTCCTAGTTCGGTCGTCCCGTCACCGAAGGGCGTGAGCGGACATGCGTGAGGCTGCGCATCATGGCTGAGGCGGCAGCTTGGCAGAATAGCCTGACGGCCGGCGCGAGCGAATGGGCGGAGGCAACGAGACCACTCGACGCTTCTGAC
This sequence comes from Mesorhizobium humile, assembly GCF_033977215.1. NCBI lineage: Bacteria > Pseudomonadati > Pseudomonadota > Alphaproteobacteria > Hyphomicrobiales > Phyllobacteriaceae > Mesorhizobium > Mesorhizobium humile. The sequence goes on along the minus strand of NZ_JAVIIV010000003.1, from coordinate 2,589 downwards.
GGCATCCGCGCCAATCTGCGATTGGGTTTTGCGGTAACGGTCCTGCTGTTCGTTGGCGCAGGACTCTGGCTCGGGCTCACGAAGATCGCCGGCGCAGTGATCGCGCCGGCCACCGTGGTTGTCGAGAGCAACATCAAGAAGGTCCAGCATCAGACTGGCGGCACCATTGGCGGAATCTTCGCGCAGGACGGCGATCATGTGCGGGCCGGCGATGTGCTGGTCAGACTGGACGATACGCTCACGCGGGCAAACCTGCAGATAATCAACGGAGATCTCGATCGCGCGACCGTTCGCCTCGCTCGACTGGAGGCCGAGCGCCAGGGGGCGCCGGATATGAAGCTTCCGGCCTCTCTTCAGGCCGAAATGGACAATCCCGAACTGGCCGGGCTCGTCAAGGGCGAGCAAGCCCTGTTCGAAAGCCGCGCCGCTGCCTTGACAGGTCAAAAGGCGCAACTGCAAAGCCGCTCGCAGCAGCTGCAAAATCAGATCGACGGGCTCAAGGCGCAGAAAGCCGCGACGGACGATTCGGTGGTCCTCCTTGACAAGGATCGGGCCGACGTCGAAGCGCTCTACTTGAAGAAGCTGGTGCCCAAGGAGCGATTGAGCAACGTCAGGTTGGAGGCGACACGGTCCCGTGGCGAGGCCGGGCGCCTCGCCGCCGCGGTTGCGGAGGCCGAAGCCAAAGTCAGCGAAACCGAGCTGCAGATCCTGCAACTGGACGAGCAAAAGCGCAGCGACGTGACGAGCGAACTCCGCGAGACTGAAGCCAAGCTGACCGAGCTCAACGAGCGCCGAGTTGTGGCGCAGGACGAGCTTACCAAGACGACCATCCGCGCCCCGCAGTCGGGGACAATACAGGAATCTTCAGTCCACACGATTGGCGGCGTGGTCGGCGCCGGGGAAGTGCTCATGATGGTCGTTCCCGATGCCGACGACCTGGTGCTGGACGCGCTCATCCCCCCATCGCGGATCGATGACGTTCGCCCCGGTCAGCCTGTCTCGATACGCTTCCCGGCTTTCGATGCCGGCACCACACCCGCCTGCCAGGGCTCCGTTCGGCGCGTTTCGGCGGACCTGATCAAGGATCCGCAGCATCAGCTCTCGTATTTCTCGGCGCGTATCAGCGTCGAAAACAAGGCGGACTGCCTGACGGAAACAAAGGTGCTCAAACCCGGGATGCCGGCCGAAGTCCACATAAGCACTGATCAGCGCAGCGTCTGGTCCTACCTGCTCAAGCCTCTAACCGATCAGATGTCCCGGGCCTTTCGCCAATAGCGTAGGAGACCATTCGGATAGAGGGCACAAGGCGCTGATTGCCGTGATCGATGTGGATCGGCGGCGTTCTTTGTGCCGAGGCGTTCGAACCCGCACCCGGCCTGCCGCGGATGAACCCGAAACAACGTTTGCCGCTGCAAGCCGGGCTTCGAACACAGCGCGCTGGTGTCAGGTCGAATCGACCTGAAATCATCCGCCTCTAAATCAAAGGATAGAGCATGATGTCGTCCGAAAACCGCTTCACTTCTCGGCATCATGCTTGGTAATCGAGCGGCCCGGCGGCTCTTCGGGGGGTACTCAGTTAGCCACCGGGCCTAACCGGCGGGGCATGGGACCTGTTGGGTCGCCGGCTGCGGCAAGTATGCGCGCGTGTCGTCGGCTCGGCATCATTCGAACGAACACGATGCTTGTACGCCCGGCCTTTCACCGGGTCACGGCAAGCCTAGCGTCTCCCCCTGGTCAATGGACCTGTCACGCTTGACTGTCTTCATCACAACGAAGGGTGACAGGCGGAAGTCTGCCTGATCTGCTGAACGCAAGATTGGCTCGGGGGTGCAGAACGCCGATATATAGTCGGAGACCACCCGGACAATTTCGTGAGGTCGATGGATGCGCGGACAGCGACATGAAGAGTTTGGCCAATCCACACTGGCGATCCTCGAAGCTGAATGCGCCGAGCGCGCCGCCAAGGCGGCCAGGCTTAAGTCACTTCGCCAGCAGTTTCTGCTGGCGAAGGCAGAATTGCGGATTTCCTTCACCGAGGAGATCGATTGCACCGTGCTAGCGGCGGCATTGAGGGATTGCCGGGATTCAAGGCGCCTCCTCTCCCCCGGCAAGTGATCCTCTACGCCGGCAAGCCTGGCGTTTCTATCGACGATCGGATCAGGCGCCATGCGGGGCGCCACGACGTTGGACGCCGACGAATTTGTGCGCAGGTCGCAGGCATCTGCAGCGCACTGCGCAAGATTTTCGAGAGAAGCGCCGGCCGACCTGTACCTGCATCATTCGAATGGAGGGTGCACGTTACAGTGCTCCGATCTATTCCGAAACATTACGTCAATACGAATCCAGTTCGCGACAAGAACCGGAGCGTTGCTTCGGTTCACTCGAGCCGGAAAGCTTCCCGCATTTACACCTGGGGAAGCGTTGTCCGATCTCGCGAGGATCGGATTGACGTCCACATGATTGCCGCCGGCGGTGATCCATCCCTTACGGATCGGGGTTCCGAATGACCAGTTCGTCTCAGATCACCACTCAATTCTCCGGCATTTCGGACACTTCGAGCGATCCGCCGCACAATGCGCTCGCCGTCGG